>JAICLH010000170.1 GCA_025927495.1 Gemmatimonadaceae bacterium | reverse complement strand
TTCGTGAATCCAACGAGCGCGTACCCGGATGCGCCGCGTGAGGTCTTCTCGCAGGGCGAGCCGGAACTCAACCACTTCTGGTTCCCATGTTGGGACTATCCGAACGACATGGCCACCAGCGAGACCATCACCACCGTCCCGAAAGGCCAGCGTGTGGTGTCGAACGGCCGCCTGATCCGGGTGACCCACGCAGCGGGAACGGTCACTTACGACTGGGTCGAACGGGTTCCGCACAGCTCGTACTTGGTTTCGATCGCTGCCGGTCCGTGGCGACAGATCACCGATCACGCGGGCGCGACGCCGGTGGACTACTACGTGCCGCGCAGCGTCGATGAGGCCACGGCCCGGCGGTCGTTCCGCCTAACGCCAGACATGATCGCATTCTTCGGTCGCGCCTCCGGCGTCGCCTATCCGTACGAGCAGTACGCCCAGACGACCGTGCACGACTACCCGTTCGGCGGACAGGAGAACGTGAGCGCGACGACGCTCACCGACAACACGCTGCACGATGCTCGCGCCGACGTCGACTACTCGAGCACCGCGCTGGTGGCTCACGAGTTAGGCCAAGAGTGGTTCGGCGATTACGTGCAGGGTCGCGATTGGGCCGACATCTGGCTCAACGAGGGGTTCGCGACGTACATGGAGGCGTTGTACACGCAGTACCACGATGGCAACGACGCATTCCGCTACGAGATGTCGCAGGACGAAGCGGCCGCTCGCGCGCAGGACCGCCGCGACTATCTGCGTCCGATCGTCGACGCGCATTACGACGACCCATTGGATATGTTCGACGCCATTACGCACGAAAAAGGCGCCGCCGTGCTCGACATGCTGCGCTACGTCGTGGATGGCGCGACGGCCGCGGCTCATCCGGCTTCGCAGAGCGAGACATTGTTCCGCGCGCTCCACCGCTACCTCGTAGTGCACCACGCGCACACGGTGACCACGGCCAATCTCATCGATGACCTGCGGGAGTCGACCGGCCTCGAGCTGGGTTGGTTCTTTCGTGAGTGGGTGTTCATGGCCGGCACGCCGAGCTACCGCGTGTCGGCGCGGTACGACTCGACGCGCCGCGTGGAGGTCGTGCACGTCGAGCAGGTGCAGCACGTCGACTCGCTCACGCCGTTGTTCCGGATGCCGGTGGAGCTCGCGTTCCATGGCGCGCGAGGCGAGTCCGCCACGGTGCAGGTGGACGATTCCCTTGTCGCGCAGGAGTTCGAGGTCCCGCTGTTCTTCGTCCCGGCGTGGGTAGACTTCGACCCTCAGGACTTCATCGACAAGACGCTGGACTTCCCACAGCCGATTGCAGCGCTGGAGGCGAAGGCCGCACACGACCCTGCGATGATGAGTCGCCTGAGCGCCGTCGAGGAGCTCGGCGGCCTAACGGGCGCGGCGCCCGGGGAGCTCCTGCACGCGCTCGTCCAGGTGCTACACGGCGACGGATTCTACGGGGTTCGCGCCGCGGCGGCTGCTTCGCTCGGCCGAATCGGTTCGCCTAACGCACGGGTTGCGTTGCTCGAAGCCGTGCGCGCCCAGCCCGACAGCCGAGTGCGCGCCGCGGCGGCAGACGCTCTGGGCCGATTTGCCGATGACTCGGACGTGTACGCCGCTCTCGTGACCGCGTTGCACACGGATTCGAGTTATGCCGTCGAGGCCGCGGCGGCGAAGGGCTTAGGCGCATCGCGGAACGTGAACGCCGAACCGGTGCTCGCCGAGGAAGCGCGGTCTCAACCAGACGTCCATGTGCTGACCGCCGTGTTGGCGGCGCTGGCGGCCACGCGCGATCCGCGCGCAGCCGCCGTGTTGCTGGACCAAGCCCAACCCGGCGTGCCCGAGCGCGTGCGCGGACGGGCGCTCGAGGCCCTCGCTGCGATGAAGGATTCGGTGCCCCGCGACGACTCGGCACGGGTGCGAGAGACTGTCCGCGCGGCGCTCGACGAACCGTCGCTGACGGTGCGCCTCTCGGCCGAGAGTGTCGTGGGCGCGTTCGGCCTCGTGCAGTTCCACGAGCAGGTCGGGCGCGACGCGGACGCGCCGCTCGTCATCCAGAGCCGACTGGCGCAGCATGTGCTGCACGAGCTGGACGAGCAACACCCGGTGCCGGCCGGCAGCCGATAGCGCCGGAACAATGACACTGCTTTGGGTCTCGGACATGCCAACCACCAGCGATCTATGACCGGACTCGCCACGATCGATCACATCGTCGTGCTGCTGCTCGAGAACCGATCCTTCGATCACATGCTCGGGTACCTGCATTTGAGTGCGCGACCTGACGTGGATGGACTCACCGGCCGTGAAACGAACGTGTTCAACGGTACGACGTATGGGGTGACGCATCTGACCGATCTGCGATTGCCGGCCGATCCCTGTCACGAAGGCCCGTGTGTGCAAGAGCAGATGGCACATTCTAACGGTGGATTCGTCTCGTCGTTCGCCAAAGTGGCCGGCGTCAGTCCGGATAAACTGGGCGTCGTCATGGGCTACTACGATGCCAAGGACGTGCCGGTCTACGACTCGCTTGCGTCGCAATTCCTGGTGTGTGACAGATGGCATGCATCGGTGCCGGGTCCCACAATTCCTAACCGGCTGTATTCGATCGCCGGGACGTCGGGCGGGCTCGTGACCAGTCCGAGCCTCACCGCAGAGTTCGATTTCGAGACGGTCTTCGACCGCCTAACTGCTGCAACACCTCCCGTCTCGTGGCGGTGCTTCGCGGACAACCCGTTGTTCTCCATGCTGCGGCTGATCAAGACGTATCGTTTCTCGCACGACGGGCACATCGCGGATCTGGATTCGTTTTTTCATCTGGCCGCGCAGGGCGAATTGCCGAGTGTGACGTGGCTGGAGCCGGACTACGGCATCGTTGGGAACGATGAAGACGACGATCATCCGCCCACGCACATTCACCATGCCCAACGTCTTGTTGGGCGGATTTACAACACGCTGCTGGGCGCCGCGAATGAGGCGTGGCATCGGACGCTTTTCATTGTGACCTACGATGAGCACGGCGGTCTCTACGATCACGTGACCCCTCCGCCGGCTGTCGACGATCCAACGAGTCGTGTGGGGACCTACGGGATTCGGGTTCCCGCCTTCGTGATTTCGCCCTGGGTCGCTCGTGGCCAATGCAGCACGCAGTTGTTCGATCATACATCGATCATCAAGACCATCCTCGAGCGATTCGTGCCGACACCAGAGGGCCACGCCCCGGCGTTCAACGCTCGAGTCGATGCGGCGCAGTGCCTCGCGCAATTGCTCACCGAATCGACGCCACGGACGGATGCGACGCGTGTGCAGCTGCCGCCCAAGCCGAACGAGTACTATCCGTTGCCATACAGCCCGTTGATAGCTGGGTCACCCGGATCGCAGCCACCGCTCGCACCCGCGGTTCGCAGCCTCAATGACTATCAACGGGTGCTTGGCGCGGTGGGCAATGATGTGTTAGCCAAGAGGCTCATGACCTGATTGCCGCTCGAGGCGCGACGGACTGCGGTCGGCCCCCGCGCTGCTCCGCCGTCTTCAAGTTGGGCAAGAGTGCCGTGAGCAGACCCATGGCCGGCAGGAAGGAGCAGACGCGATAGACGAAGTCAATCCCGGCGCGATCGGCCATCCAGCCTAACACGGCGGCGCCGATGCCGCCCATGCCGAACGCGAGTCCGAAGAAGAGGCCGGAGATCATCCCGACTTTCCCCGGCACCAGCTCCTGCGCGTACACGAGGATCGCCGAGAACGCCGATGCGAGCACCACGCCGATCACGACGCTCAGCACCGCGGTCCAGAGCAGGTTGGCGAAGGGCAGCACGAGCGTGAAGGGCAATACCCCCAGGATCGAGCACCAGATCACGACCTTTCGACCTAACCGGTCGCCCACGGGCCCGCCGATGATCGTCCCGGCAGCCACCGCGCCCAGGAACACGAACAAATAGATCTGCGCCGACTTGACCGACACGTGGAACTTCGAGATGAGATAGAACTCGTAGTAGCTGGTGAGGCTCGCCAGGTAGAAGTACTTGGAGAAGACGAGCGCCATGAGGACGACGAGCGATCGCCGCACGATGCGCGTGGGAACCGGCGGTCCGGCCGCGGCCTCGGCCCGCGCGGCGGATGTGGCTCGGCGCCGGTGCTTGTACCACATCCCCACCCGCGACAACACGATGATGCCGAGCAGCGCGGCGAGGGAGAACCAGGCCACGCTGTGGCGGCCTAACGGCAAAACGATGAACGCGGCCAGGAGCGGGCCTAACGCAGAGCCGGCGTTGCCGCCCACCTGGAAGAAGGCCTGGGCGAATCCGTGACGGCCGCCGGAGGCCATGCGGGCCACGCGCGATGATTCCGGATGAAACACCGACGAGCCGACACCGACGGTCCCCGCGGCCACGAGCAGCAACGCGAAGCGATCGACGCGGGCCAACAGCAGCAAGCCGAGCAGCGTGAACGTCATGCCGACGGCCAGGGAGTACGGCTTGGGCCGGCGGTCCGTGTACGAACCGACCAGCGGCTGGAGCAGGGACGCGGTCACCTGGTAGGTGAACGAGATGAGTCCCACCTGTACGAAGCTCAGCGCGAACGACGTCTTGAGCATCGGATAGATGGCCGGTAGGAGCGACTGCATCATGTCATTCAGTAGATGACAGAAGCTGATGGCGCACAGCACGACGAACGCCGTGCGCCCCGAATCATCGTGCGTTCCCGCTCCTGTCATCTCGCCCATGCCCGATCGCCTCGTCGTTGGTGAATGATAGCGCCCCGCAGGATAAAATGAGGTGCGACGGTTGCACGGACGCGCCCGTGGTGCTTCTTCGCTCTTTTGGTCACGGAATCCACGCTTCGATCGGCGTCGAAGCGTCGCGTTGCGCGGGACCGTAGTTTGTGCCATGCGCCCGATCGGTGTCCGGAGCCGCTCGATGCCTCTGGTTGCGTTAGCAGTGGCCTACGTGCTGCTGGCCATGGCCTGCGTCGCGGCGCTCGCGTTCCTCCGGCACGATACGGCCCTGAGCGGTATGGCGGCTCTCAATCCATTCGGGCCGCCGGAAGCGTCGCGCGAGTTTTTCGCTGCGAACCCGGGCCCTTACACGCAGGACCCTTACCCGACGTTCAAGACGATGCAATTCGTCGTGCGGAGCACCGATGACCCGACCCGGCTCGTCGGCCCCATCCAGCGCGCCATTGCGTCCGTCGATCCGGACATTCTGCTCGCCCGCATTCGCACGATCGACGAGCTCGTGAGCGACGCAAGCGCGAACGCCCGCTTGCCGCGTTAGTCATGAGCGCATTCGGCGCGGCCGCTCTGGTGCTGGCGATGATCGGGCTATATGGTGTGATTGCGTTCTTGGGCACAACGACGCTGGCGTGCGTGCTGCCGGCGGTGCGGGCATCGGGAGTGGACCCTCGAGCGGCGCTCGACGCCGGATAGATCATGACCAACGCATACGCAGTCGCCACGAGCAGCTCAGCCCGGAAGGCCGTTCGGATTTACTACGCACTCGGCATGATGAGCGTCGGTGTCCTCGCGCTCGTCTACGGCTACGCGGTGCTGGCGGCGGACAAGCCCCCGTCCTGGCTCCCGTGGCCTAACGGACTGGGCTACGCGGCGGGCATCCTCATGCTCGCAACGGGTGCGGGCCTGCTGTTCGAGCGCTCATCACGAATCTCGATCCGAATCCTGCTCCCGTTCCTGCTACTCTGGACGCTGACGCGGGTGCCGATTCCCTTGATGGATCCGGGCAGGGAGATCGCCTGGTTCCTCGTCGGCGAGATCGCCGTGCCGGCGGCCGGCGCACTGGTGCTGTTCGCATGGTACGCCGACCTGAGGCCGGGGTCGAAGCTCGAGGCACTGACGCGCGAGTATGCGATACCGTTAGCCCGCATCCTTATTGGTCTCTCTGTGCCCACGTTCGGCCTCTCGCACTTTTTCGAGTTTGCCGCGCGCACCGTGTCGTTGGTGCCGGCCTGGCTGCCGTTCCCGAAGTTCTGGGCCGACGCGATGGGCGCCGCACAGTTTCTCGCGGGGCTCGGCGTGCTCTTCTCGATCTATCCGCGTCTGTCGGCGGCTGCCGAGGGGGCGATGCTGAGCGTGTTCGCGCTGCTTGTGTGGGTTCCGGCGGTCATCACGAAACCGAAGCTAACGTCTAACTGGGCGGAGTTCCTGTTTACGGTAGCACTGGCCGCCGCGTGCTTGGTCGTGGCCTTGGGGCTCCCGGCGCGGAAGACCGCTGTGCCCGGAGTGCCGGCATCGGGTGTGGGCCGTCGAGCAGCCGTGGACGCCAGTTGATGACCCAACGCCCACTTCATTGCGAAGAAGCAGGCAAAGCGTGGGGACCGCCCGCGTTCATGGGTGCGGCGGTGAGCCCGCCCCAGTCGAACGACATCGAGGCGCGGTTAGGCGCGCATCATCGCACCCTCTATTTCTCCAGCAGGTGCGAGGTTCCGACCGGATCGGAGAACGGCGTCGCGGCCGAGCAGGCCTCTGGATGATGGACGCGTGGAACAACGGGCTCGCGAACATCTGGGAGGTGTCGCTCGACAGTTGGCTGAGGTCGTAGTTTGGGCTACGTCTTCTTCACGGGCGAGGAGCACCCGTCCGGAATCTGCCGTCCGTAGTTGAACAGATTCGCGGGTTTGGCGGCCGTCAGATCGCCGACCGCATCGATCGCGTGCCCCGTGAGCGGCTTGAGGAAGAAGTTGATCGCCGTCGCCACCCATCCGGGTGTCTGCCAACCGATTCCCGAATCGAGAAACACACCGAGCGTCGCTTGCCGGCACGAGAATCCTTCGGTGGGTGAGGCGAGGAGACTGCCGCCGAAGCGTACCGATGCGTACACGCCCGTGTTGAAGCCGAACGCGCCGAGGCCCACCAGTGCGCGGATCGCGAACGCCATCGTGAAGGAGGTGATCCCCACCGACACGTTGCTGAGCGACTCCGTGAGGTCGGTGACCGTTGTCGGCTCTGCCGGCGTCGCGATCGACCATCTGCCGCCGGCGCGTCCCGCCCAGATTTTGCCGCCGAAGTTGTACTCGCCTTCTGCCACCATGATCGTCGATTTTGCGCTGAAGCCCGAGTTCACGTTGAACATCGTCGCGAACGTCAGGGCGAGCGGGACCGGGCCGGCTAACGGAATGCTGAAATCGACCGGCACCCAGTGCTGCACGTGCATGTTCACGAAGGTCGTCGTCGAGCTGTGCGAGTCGAGCCGCAAGTGCACGCCGGCGGCGCCTTCGATGCTGATGCCGGCGCTGTCGACTGAACCGTTTCGGATCTGGAACACGCATCGCACGTGGGGCGTGTGCAGCGTCACGGTTCCCGACGCCGTCGCCGAGACGCCGGACGGGGGAGTGTAGTAGTACTGGAGGCCGACGCCGGAGTTGCTCGCCACCGGCTTCAGCTTCAGGTTGTCGTCGTCGGCGTTCACCGACGGAATCGCGCCGATGGTCTGCTGCGGCGAGGGCAGGGGATTCTGCACGTTAGGCAGAGCCGGCGCCTGCTGCGCGCTGCCTAACGTACGGGTGTCTCCCACGGTCGACACGATCACGGGCTCTTCGCCTCCGGCGCTCGTGCCGTCGAGACTCGCGGGTCTCGTGGGGCTGGTGGTGTCCTGCAGGCCCGGATAGTTGGGCGCGACGTAGGTGATCATCTTGTCGGCGTCCACTGACTGGTCCATGATGAACCGCCCGTTCCGGATCACGTCGGTGAGCTGCACCGGCCCCAGGATGGCCGTCACCGAGGAGCCATCGCGCTTGAGCGCCAGGATGCGGCCCACGGCGCGCCCCGTGGCGAACACGATCTTTCCCTCCTGGAACTCGCTCACGTTGGGCGCGTTGGCATCGAACGTCCACGACATCCCGTCGCCGGCCGCCGCGCGGATGGCCTGATCGCCGTGCTCCATCAGGATCACATCCGGTTGATACTCGACATCGGGACTCCGCTTGGGCGCGACGCCGAACCGCACCTCGCTCTGGCTCAGCGTTTTGGGGTCGATGGCGGTGAGCACCGTAGTGCCGGGTGACGCTTGGGGATGGTCGAGCCAGTCCGGCGGTTGGGCCGCGCTGTCGTGTTGGGCCGACCCGGTGGTGGGCGGTGCGGCGGCGGCCTGCTGCGGCGGCGGGGGCGGTGATGGACTTTTCTTACAGGCGGTAGGCGCGACGACTGCGCTCAGGAGCGCGATCGCGATGGCGCGGCGGCACGAGGCGGTGGTCACCATGCTCTCCGGTTGGTCGAGGGCTGGCCCGACGAGGACGGCTCAGCATTGCTCGAGTGTCGAGACCGGAGGATGCGCGAGCCGCGTTATCCGGCGCGGGGCGCCGGCGTTACGGTCGTGTTATTCGAGCTCCTCTGAAGTTGTTCAACGGATCACTACGAAGATGTTCAAGAGATGGGGTTGTCGCCTCCGTGCGATTGCGCGCGCATCGGAGACGCGCATGGTCATCATCCACGAGTGTCTGGCACGGACCTTGGACGCGCACCGGAGCGATCGTCCTATCCCTTGAAAATCCTCGCCCTTGGCCACGGCGCGGTCAATGGCTGCCGCCGCCGCCGCGGACTGTGCTTTGTCCTTTACCGGTGAGCGTGGCCATGTCATTACCAATTTCACGATTCCTTACTCAAGGGTAAGGACTTTCTTTCGGCGGATTCAAGCCGTGTCCGGCCGTGTCCGGGTTTGTCCGCTCTCAACGGTCGTCACACTCAGCTTCGACATCGGA
>JAICLH010000023.1 GCA_025927495.1 Gemmatimonadaceae bacterium | reverse complement strand
CCGCCACCAATTTGTGCCCGGGCGGGCCCCCCGCGCCGCCCTGAGGCGGCACGCGGGCCCGGCGCCTTTTGGCGCCGGGCCGTCGCAGTGCGCGGGTCCCGCGACCCCTCACTCTTTGGTCGCGTACCCGTAGTATGTGGCGTAGCCGTAGCTGTCGTACAACGGCACCTGCTCGTTCGGGTCGTTGAGCACGGCGCCCAGGATCCGCGCATCCACATCCTGCAGCTGCTGCACCGCGAGCTGCGCCGCGCGACGGTCCGTCTGTCCCGCCCGCACCACGAGCAGCACGCCGTCCGACAGCGACGCCAGAATCGCCGAATCGGCGACCGGCAGCACCGGCGGCGTGTCGAGCACGATCACGTCGAACGTTTCGCCTAACTTCTCGAGCAGGGCACGCATGCGCGCGCTGCCCACCAGCTCCGGCGGATCGGGCGGCAGCGCGCCCGCCGTGATGAGCGACAGGTTCTCCACGCTCGTCCGCCGTCCGGCGCCCGGAATCAACTCGTCCGACGTCAGCAAATCCGTTAGGCCAGGTCGGCTCGAGACGCCGAACACTTCGTGCTGCGTCGGGCGCCGCAAGTCGCAGTCGATGAGCAGCGTCCGCATGCCGTGCTGCGCGAACGTCGTCGCCAGATTCGCCGCCACGGTGGACTTGCCATCCTGGGCGAACGGGCTCGTCACCACGATCGTCTTGAGCGAGCTCAATGCCCGCGAGAACAACAGCTTCGTGCGCAGTGTGCGGTAGGCCTCGGCACCAACGGAGCGCGAGTCGTTCACCGTCACGAGCTTGCCCGATACCTGTTTTGCATGACCGTTCGACGAACCGTTCCCGCTCGATGCCAGCGCCTTGCGGACGCGGGTCGGCAGGATTGCGTTGTCGAGTCGCGGAATGACCGCGAGGCCCGGCAGCTGCAACGTCGCTTCCACGTCGTCACGACCACGAATCGATTGATCGAGGTGCTCGATCACCAACGCGAATCCGGAGCCGAAGAACAAGCCGAGCAGCACGCCGAACAGGATCTTCGCGCTGGACGGCGTCCCGATCGGCGACCGCGGCGGCGGCGCCACGTCCACGATCTCCACCGAGCCGACTTCGGCGGCTTCGGCGAGACGCGCCTTCTGAAATTCATCGCGCAGCTGGTCGGCGATCTTCTGATACGCCTGCTCGCGCTCCGTTAGGCGGGCTTCATCGGCGTCCGATGCCGGAATCGTCGCCAGCACGTCCGCGCTCGAGGCCCTGAGACTCTGCAGCGTGTTCAGGCGCTGCGCCAACGCGGTCTGAACGCCCTGCAGCACGGAGCTCAGTCGCGTGATGGCCGTATGTTCGAGGTCGTCGATGCGCTTCACGTCCGGATTGCTCGGCGCCACGCCCATCGTGAGGAGCGAGTCGCGCGACGTCTGCAACCGCACCAGCGCTTGATACTGATCCGTGATGATCGGACTCGCCCCGGACCCCTGCGCCGACAACGCCGCGCCTAACTGCTGCAGGCTTTCGCGCCCCTTGCCGGCCTCCATCTGCTGCAACACCGACGCATACATGCGCTGCTGCATCTGCACGTCGCGAATCTGATCCTGCACCCGCGCCACATCGCTCGCCTGCGCCTGAAATTTCTCGCGCGCGCTGTACGCCTTTTCCTGCGAGCGGAACTGGCTCAGCGCGACGCGCGCCATGGTCAACAGCGAATCGTTCTGCCGCAGTTGTCCCTCGATGAATTGGCGACGCAGCCGCGCCTCCTGCGCGGCGTCCTCAATGCTGTGCTGCTGAAAGACCGTGACCAGCGTATTCACCACACGCTGCGCGAGCACCGGATCCGTCGACGCGAACGCCACGTCGATGACGTCGGTTCCTTCGCGCGGCTTTGCATGAATGCTCTTGACGAGACGGTCCACCGCGTCGTCGCGGCTCAGCACCACGACGTCCCCGTGCTTCGACCCCTCGGGCTTCCCGCTCACGACGAACTGCACGTCACCCAGGCGCATCGGCTGGCCATAGGGCGCGCGCACGGATCCTGTGCCGTCCATGGTCGCCGTCGTGCCGTGCGAGTCGAAGGCGAGGTTGATCGTGGGCAGCCGGCGGATGCTGCTGCCCGCCGGAAGGCTGAACTGCTCGACGACGCGGCGGTTGAACCCGTCCGTCCGCATCCGCAGGCTCGCAATGGAATCCACCACTTGCCCCACGACTTCGCGGCTCATCAGCACGGCGACCTCGGACAGAACCGGGTCCGAGCTCGGCCGAAGCGGCGTCGACGGCGTCGCGTCCACCAGACCGCCCGTGAGCTGCCGGCGCGAGTCCGTAAGGCGAACCGTCGCTGTCGCCTCGAACTCCGGCGAGGACGTCAGCGCAAACCACGTCGCCAGACCACCAAACGCCAACGTGATCCCGAGGATCAGCCAGATACGCTGGCGCAACATGACCAGCATCTGACGCAGGTCCAGGGGCGCAAGCGTGGCTTCTTCGTCGAGCATACGGTCCGGCTCACGCCGAGCCGGCGGGGCGGCGTACGCCCCCGGAGTGCCGCGTCGATTTGATGGGGGCAAATAGTGAGGCATCGTCGTGTTGTGCTGCCCGTCCAATGAGTCGTGCGGCGTCGGACCGGCAACCCCTCAGCTTACAACCGAGCGGCTTCTCCGGCAAACTCCCGCGAACGCGGAAGACTCGACCTCCGGCCCTACGCTGGCGCCGCCGCAGCGTGAGACTGCACGCGCGGAACCCGTTCCCGTCTCGTAGGAGCGCTAGACGTCTGGGCAACCGCCATGCCCCGGAGCGGCGCCACGCATTCAGGCACAAGCTCCCGTAGGGTGCTCAAAGCCGCGGTCGTATCCCCGGAATTCATCGCGGCGAGCAGGCGGCCTACAGTCTGTTGCACAGTCGCCCCATCGACTTCATCGGTCTGCACGACGCTGACCTTCTCGAGCCCCGTTGGAACGGCGTGCTCGGCGTCCGACATGAGCTCTTCCTTCAGCTTCTCGCCGGGCCGGAGGCCCGTAAACTCGATCTGCACGTCACGGTACGGCTCGAGTCCCGACAACCGAACCAGGTTTTCAGCCAGATCCAGAATCCGGATCGGCTTCCCCATGTCGAGCATCGTAATGCGGCCGGCCGCGTCGTCCAGCGTCGCCGCGTGCAGCACCAGCTGCGCGGCTTCGGTGATGGTCATGAAGTAGCGCTCGATGTCGCGATGGGTGACCGTGAGCGGCCCGCCCAACGCTAGCTGGCGGCGGAACAGCGGCACGACACTGCCTTCGCTGCCCAACACATTACCGAACCGGACGGCGCGAAACTCCGTGCTCGATGACCGCAGCGACGGCCAGCCTAACACAATGCGCTCCGCGACGCGCTTCGTCGCGCCCATCACGCTCGACGGACGCACCGCCTTGTCTGTGGAGATCAAGACGAACTTGCGCGCCCTCCAGCGCGCCGCGCACTCCGCCACGTAGAGGGTGCCGAGCACGTTGTTGCGAACCGCTTCCCGGACGTTCGCCTCCATGAGCGGCACGTGCTTGTAAGCCGCTGCGTGATAGACGTGGTCCGGTTCATACTCCTCGAAGATCCGGTCGAGCGACGCCCGGTCCGTGATGTCGGAGACAATCGGCACGACCTCGATCTCGGGATGCGTTCGCCGCAGCTCGAGGTCGACGTAATAGAGCGCGCTCTCTGCCTGCTCGACGAGCACCAGCTTCGCCGGCTTCGCCCGAGCCAGTTGCCGCGCCAGCTCGGAGCCAACCGATCCGGCGCCGCCGGTGATCAGTACGACGCTGCCGCCCACGTCGCGCGACACGCGAGCCTCGTCGAAGTTCACCGGCTCGCGGACCAACAGGTGCTCGAGCTCGATGTCGGCCAGTGCACCCGGTTTCGCACTGCCCTCGAGCATCTCGCGCATCGATGGTAGGCGCTTGAACTCGACTTTCACCGCCAGACAGTGCTCGACGATCTGTCGCATCTGATCCGGTGTTGCGCTGGAGATCGCGATGACGACGAGCTGGATGCGGTGTTGGACGACGATGTCGGGCAGATCGCGGATCCGGCCGGCGATGCGAATCCCGTGGAGCGATCGCCGTTGCTTGCCCGGATCGTCGTCCACCAGTGCGACGACGCGGAGCGCGCGATCGCCGTCGTGGTTCAGTTGTCGCAGCAGACGCTCGCCGGCTTCGCCCGCACCGACGACCAGCACGCGACGACACGTAGCCGAGCGCTTGTTCAGGCGGCCCTCGAGCGAGTATCGCACGGCGAGCCGCGTTCCGCCCACGAGCATCAGCGTCAGCATGCCCTCGAGCACCACCACCGACGACGGCACGGCGCCGAGGTCGCCCAGCGCCAAGAGGCCGGCGCCAAAGCACACGGTGCCTAACCCAACCGCTTTGCCGAGGGTAATGAGATCGTGCAGGCTGAAGTGCTTCCAGAAACCGCGGTGCATGCCGAAGAGCGTGAACAGTGCCAGCCGAATCGCGACGAGCACGAGGACCGTGTCGCCGAACGCTCTTACCGCCGCCGCCGGCACCTGGCCGTCGAACCGCAGCACGAACGCCGCGGCATAGGCAATCGCCGTCAGCGCAGCGTGTGCGCTGAATACGAGAGGCCGACGGAAGCGAATGAGTGAATGAGGCAGCATTTCAGGTGGTACGCTTCGGTGAGACGAGGGCATTCCTAGCGGCCGATGGCGGATCTCGCCATCGACTTTCGTGCCGTATCGTCGCCCAACGGCGCCGATCGCGACTCGACGCCACGAGAGCGTCCGCGCGCGAACAACGTGCGCACTGTCGCCCAGATCACGCCGATGTCGGTGAGCCACGTCGCGCTCGCCGCATAAGCGAGGTTGAGTCGTATCTTCTGAGGCACAATGTGTTCGACGTACGTCCGCTCCGGGTCGGCCGACTCCGCGAGCAACTCGCTCTCGTCGCGGTACCGAAGCGAGGCGGGGTCCGTGATGCCGGGCGTGAGTTTCAGCACCGCCCGTTGCTCGGCGGTATAGAACGCGACATAGCGGCGGACCTCGGGCCGCGGGCCCACCATGCTCATCTGGCCGCGAAGGACGTTGAGAAGCTGCGGCAGCTCGTCGAGTTTCGTGCGGCGCAACACGGCTCCCACGCGCGTCACGCGCGGGTCGGCGCCCACGGTCAGATGGCGGCCGCTACGTTCCGCACCGACGATCATCGTCCGGAACTTCCACATGCGGAACGTGCGGCCGCCGCGGCCCACGCGCTCTTGGCGAAAGAACGCCGGACCGCCGTCGCCTAACGTCACGGCCGCCGCGATCACCAACCCTAGCGGCCACAACAATGCCAGGGCGAGCGCGGCGAACGCGACATCGACGACACGCTTCATGGGCGTCACCTACGATACGAACGAACGATGTCGAGAACGGCCTCGATGACGTCGCCGACGTCGGACGACGTCAACCGCGGGTTCAACGGCAGGCTCAGCATGCGCTCGAAGTTACCCACCGCAACGGGGAAATCCTGTTCGTCGTAGCCGTACCGATCCCGATAGTACGGATGCAGATGGACGGGAATGAAATGCACCGAGGTGCCGATGTTGCGCGCGGTCATTTCGTCAATGAACTCATCGCGCCCAATGCGCAGCGCATCGGTGCGGAGGCGCAGCACATACAGGTGCCAGGCGTGCCGCACGTCGTGCCGCTCGACCGGCAGTTCCAGCGCATCCTCGCCGGCGAACGCGTCATGATACATCTCCACGATCTCGCGGCGCCGTGCATCGAAGCATTCGAGCTTTCGCAGCTGGCACAACCCCATGGCGGCCTGGATATCCGTCATGTTGTACTTGAAGCCCGGCGACAGAATCTCGTAGCGCCAGCTGCCGCCTTTCGCGTAGCGGCTCAACGCGTCGCGCGTCATGCCGTGCAGACTGAACGGGCGCGCCCGCTCGAGGAACTCATCGCTCCCCGTTAGCATGCCGCCTTCGCCCGTCGTGAGGTTCTTCGTGGCGTAGAAGCTGAACGCCGTCGGATTCCGGCCCGCGCCGATGATGCGATCCTTGTAGCGCGCCGGCAGCGCGTGCGCCGCATCTTCGATCACGAAGAGGTCGTTCTCTCTCGCCAGCTCCTCGATGGCGTCCAGATCCGCCGGGTGACCGCTGTAGTGCACCGCGACAATCGCCCGCGTCCGCGGCGAGATCGCTTGCTCGATCGCGGCCGGATCAATGTTGAGCGTATCGGACTCGACGTCCACCAGCACCGGCCGCGCGCCGACGTGCTCGATGACGTTCACGGTCGCCGCGAAGGTCATCGGCGTCGTGATGACCTCGTCGCCGGGACCGATGCCTAACGCAGCCAGTGCCGTGTGGAGACCGGCGGTGCACGAGTTCAACGCCAGCGCGTCGTTGGCACCGACGTAGCGCGCAAAATCCTGCTCGAAGCGGCGCGTCTTGGGCCCCGTCGTCAGCCAATCGGAGCGCAGCGTGTCCACGACTTCGTCGATCTCCTCCTCGCCGATGAGCGGCGGAGAGAACGCGAGGAACTCTGCACGAGGCGTGTATGTCGAAGACGACACCACGCGGCGGATGCGCGGCACTTCACGATATGTCGCGATCTGCGCTGCCCGATCGAGGCTCCGACGCAGCCCCGGCGCAGCAGATGCCGCCGGCGTGGACCGTCCTTCCGTCGTGTTCGAACCAGCGAGAACCTTCGGATCCGACGAGTACATCCGTATGCGCTCCAGGTCCGGTGAAGAAAATTCGATCCGATCCCCTGCCATCCTCGGCAAACCAGGGGCCGATGTCTTAGAGTGCTCTAACGCGAGAGCGGACACACACTATCGGCGACATATGCATGGGTCAATGCAGCCGAAACTGCCGAGACTTACGCGTTACGGCCCTATAGACGCGGTCAATTTTGCCAGTGGAGATCGACGGTGGCGTCGACGCGCGAACTGTTGTGGCATCGCTACAGCGAGTCGCTGCTTCGCCACTCAGTGTGCCACCCGTCGTAACGTTCCTGCATAGTGGGTGCACAGGAACGGAATGGCAGATAAGCTCGCCGCCAGCATCCACATCCGCGGTGCGAGGAACCGCGCGACCGGTGGCGCGAGCGTGACCCGTCGGAGGTCGAGTTTCCAACCGGGGTACAGCCGCGACAGTTCGCGACGATCCACGCCTCGAACGTCACGATTCCTCGGATTATCGACGAGGAAGTCGTACCACAGCACCAAACCGTCCGGCCTGAGCACCCGCATCATCTCGGCGGCGATTCGTCCACGCACGGTCGCGTCGAGCACGGACGTTAGCACTGTAGATTGGAGTACGATGTCGAATGCGCCGTCGGCAAACGGCAGCGCCGCCGCACTCGCCGCCAGGAGCCGCACATTCGGCGCGCACCGCGCGCGTGCATCGCCGAGTCGTTGGGCGATGAGGTCGATGCCGACGAGATGCTCGGGCCGCACTCCCCACTGCACGAGCTCGCGCAGCCAGTGTCCGCTGCCACAGCCGATTTCGAGCACTCGCACCTCGTCCAGCCGCGACGCGCCGGCGCGACGGAGTGCGTCGAGGAGCGCGCGCGCCGCACCGTGCATCATGAGCTGATGACCGCTCGAGAACCACGAATACTTGGCCGTGTCGGTGCGCCCCGCGTACACGCTGCGGATGCGTTCTTCCTCGCTTCGGGCGGATGAGTCGCTCACGACAGCGCCCGCTCCAGCGTTTCGATGAAGCGCGCCGCGATGGCGCTCCGATCGAAGAACTGCACCGCCGCCCGCCGGCCGTTCTCGCCTAACGCTCGGCGGCGAGCGGGGTCATCGCGCAGGGTACGCAGCGCGGCGGCAAGCCCCGCGACGTCGCCGGGTTCGACCACGAGGCCGGCATCGTGCTGGCGCACGATGGCCGCCGCTTCGCCGGTGGCGACGAGGACGACCGCCCGCCCCGATGCCATCGCCTCGTACAACTTCGACGGCACGGCGCCCGGGATCGATATGCCTAACGGCACCAGCAGGATGTCGGCCGACGCGAGGAGGGGCGGCAGGGCATCCGGCGGCCGCGCATCGAGAAAGCGCACGCGCGCGAGCCCGCGCGCCGCGGCTTCGCGCATGAGATCCTGCTTCACCGGGCCGTCCCCGATGAACACCATGTCCGTGGGCGCGCGGTCGCCCTCGAGCATCGACGCCGCCGCCAACACCTGCGGCAGACCCTGCGCGATCCCGTGCAGCCCTGCGTAAAGCGCCAGACATGATCCATCGCCATCCCTCCCGAGCGCCGCACGCGCATCCCGGCCGGCCCGCTCGGGACCGAACTCGCTCACTTCGACGCCGTTCGAGAGATGATACGTGCGACGGCCCGGCATGCGCCGTTCGATGTCGCCCACGATCTCGCGACTTTGCCCCGTGATCATCCACGCGCGCCGGTAGCACCAGCGCTCGAGGGCCGCGCTCGCACGATGCACGAAGCTCCCGTCCCGCACCACGCCTAACCGAACGGCGCTCTCCGGCCACAGGTCGCTGACGTTCATGATCAGGCGCGCCCGCTGCACGCGGCTCAGCCACGCGCCGCTCATGCCGAGAAAAAGAGGCGGGCTCTCCACCAGGAGATAGTCCGCGCGACCCGGCTCCATGGTCGTACCGATCGCCGCCGACGAGCCGACGAACGAGAAATAGTTTGCCAGTCGATGTACGTAGCTCGTCCGCTGCGTGGGCACGATCCACGTTCGGAGCACCGACACGCCGTCGATCGTTTCGCGCCGCGCCGCGCCGCCGTAACCGGCGTAGATCTCGCCGCGCGGATAGTTGGGCATGGCCGTGAGCACGCGCACCTCGTGCCCCGCGCGCACGAAATGCCGCGCCAGGCTCGACAGCCGCCGCTGCGGCGCGCCGATCTCCGGCGGATAATACTGCGTGAGGATCGTGAGCTTCACCGGCGCGCCGCGTTGGCGCGCAGTCGCGCGCGTTCCGATTCCGACAGCTGGCAGATGACCGCCCGCAACTTCCCGTTCGAGGTACGGGGAATCGCGGACACCTCGTCGATGGCTACGGTGATGTCGCCTAACCGATCGCGGATCCGCGCCGCGATCGCCACGCCATCGGCGGCCGTATAGCCCTCCGCCGGCACCAGCCGCACGCGAACGCGATCCAACGCTTCCTGAACGATCTGTGCCTCGCGCACGGGCGCACGGCTCTTGAACACAGGGTCCATCCGTCCCACCGCGCGTCCGTCGCGGGTGAACAGGGTGTCATCGGCGCGTCCCTCGAGGCGAGCAATGCGCGGCAACGTCCGTCCGCATTCACACGGCGATGCGTCCGCGTCCAGCGCACCCCGATCTCCGACCCGATAACGCACCAGCGGCATGTCGTCGTTGATCAGACCCGTGCACACCAGGTCGCCGACCGACGCGTCTTGCTCCGAAGCGATCTCAGTCGGGATGCACTCCACGATGCCGACCTCCGGCCACTCGTGCAGGCGACCGCCCGAACACTCGCTCGCCGCCGTCACGATTTCCGCCATGCCGTACGTCTCGCGCACCGGACACCCGAACGCGGCGGCAATCGCGTCGCGCTGATAGGGGAACAACGGCTCCGCGTTCGTTGTCACGACCGCCAAATGCAAATCGGCTGCCCCGCATGCGCCCGCGCCTAACGCCAACGCGTGCAGCGCCGAGCTGTAGCCGAAGAGATGACGGATGCGGTAGCGTCGCATCGCATCCAGGTAAGAGGGCACCAGGTCCGGCGCCAGATGATACGCCGAGAGGTACAGCTGCCGTAACGCGGGATTCCACACCCAGAACGGCGGCGTGCGCCGCGCGACCGGCGTCACCAGCTGTCCGCCAATGATCGCCCACCGATCGAGCCGCGAGACGCCGTACCATCGACGCCAGCGCGCCTCGAACAGCGCGTACCACGCCCGCACCGTGCGGCGGCTCCACCAGAGATCGAGCGACGTACCCGTCGTCCCGCTCGTGTGCTCGTGAAACATCCTTCTGGTGTCGCAATCGTCGGCCAAGAGCGCGATGCCTAACCCGCGCACCGTCTCCTTCTCGAGAATGGGCCAGTTCTCCAGTAGTTCCCACGATGCGCGATCCCCCGCTCGGCGCCGCGCCGCCCACTGCTCTCGATAGTACGGCACGCGCGTCGCCGCGCGCTCGAGGACGACGCCGAGACGCTCGCTCCGCCACGCGGCCCATTGCGATGCACTCCAGTGCTCGCGCGCGATCGCTTCGTCGGCCAGACGATCCGTTTCCGGACCGTAGCGCCACGACCGGAGGTACAGCCCGCGCATGGCGGCCGCCGCGTTGCGCGCCGGCGACGGCAAGCGATGATAGAGGCCCACCAGCCGTCGATTCACGCGCCAGCCGCCGCGACACCGTCGAGAATCGATTCCCAACGCGGCAGAACCGCGCTCCAATCGAACGCCTCCGCCTTCGCGCGCGCGCGACGTGAAAGTCCCGCCGCCAACTCCGGCTCGATGACAATCCGCGTCACCGCCGCAGCCATCGCGTCCGCGTCACCGCTGGGTACGAGAAGGCTGTCGTGCGTGTCATCGAGCAAAAACGGAATACCGCCCACCGACGTGCTCACGACGCACAGACCGCAAGCCATCGCCTCGATCACGCTCACTGGTGTGTTGTCTATGGTGCTCGTGTTCAGAAACACATCGGCTTGGCCGAGGACATTCGGCACAGCGGCCTTCGGCACGCCGCCGCTGAGCTCCACATGTGCGGACAGTCCGGCCTCGGCGATGGCCTCACGCGTCGCGGCGTGCGCGCCATCGCCGGTGTCCGAGCCGACCATGGTCAGGTGGACATCCGGGATCGCTCGCGTTAGGCGTGCAATGGTCTGCACGGCCAGCGTCGGATTGTAGACGCGATGGAAGGCGCGCAACCAGACCAGCCGCGGGGCGGCGCGCGTCCGCTCGCGAAATCGATACGACTCGAGCTCGATCGCGTTGGGGACGAGGGCGAGGTCGTCGCGCACGTGTCGCAGGCGATCACGGAGATACATGGATGGCGTGGTGACCATCCGGGCGCCGCCCAGCAGCCGCCGAACGCGGCGTGGCCAGCGCGCGGCAAACGCCGGCAGGTTGCCGCCGTGCAGCGTGAGTACGTACGGTCGCCGCGCGGCGCGGAGCGTTGCTGTCACAGCCTCGGCCCAGACGAACGCGGCGCCCGAGTAAACATCGACCACGGCCACGTCGTAGTCGGCGCGGCGCCGCCAAACGGTGCCCACCATATCGCCGAGTCGCGGGAGACGGCGCCGCTTGCCTGATGTCATCAGCGTCGTCCAACCCGCCGACGCCAGCCGTGTGGCCAACGCTTCGCCAACCGTCAGGCTCGCCCTCGAGCTGGACAGGAAGTTTCCGACGAAGAGAACGCGTGGAGTCATCGGCGCTGGACATCGCACCAGGCGGCGCGACGCGAGACATGAGGTTCGGGTGAAAACGCGGATTGACGACGTCGTGGTCGTGATGCGTTCCGAACCGCACGCATGTCGCGACCGCACGATGTCATGACTCGCCATGAATCGCCAGAGGCTAAGTCATCACTGCAAGGCAAAGGACGATCGCATGCGCAACGCGTCTTGTCACACCATTCCGATCATCATTTCCTGTCCGTGCAACATTTCGTGTCCAGAGTAACGTTTTCTCGCGGCGCAACGACGATGTAAGTATGTGAATTTCCTTATAGTTACGCGCTCAACGGACGGGCGTCTCCCGAAAGCAGATCGAGTACACAATCGAAACGAGGCACGATCGCACGACCCCTCACCGAGGGGCCGCGACAACGGCAAACCCGGCGAAAGCCGGCGACGCAAAGCTACGAGGCTACCGCGCGTCTTGAGACGCGTCACGCCAGTCGGGCCGCCGAACGGATCCTTCACGGAGGGGTTTGGCATGCGTCCCCATCTCGGCGTAACATCAGCGGCCGTGTTCATCTTTACGCTCGCCGCTGTCGCCTGTCTCGACACGTCCTCGCCGCAGCTCGACCTCCCCAACGAGGTCGTCGCGATCCGAATGCAGCCGACCTCCGCGAGCGTGCCGTTGGGCGCCCACGTGTCGTTCCAAGCCGTCGCCGTGGACAACTCCGGCGATCCGGTTTCGGGGCAATCGGTCACGTGGTCCAGCCAGGACACGACGGTCGCCGTCGTCGATGCGAACGGCAATGTCTCCACCAAAAAAATCGGTTCGACAGAGATCATCGCGGCGGGCGCATCGAAGGTCGGCAGCGCCTCCGTGAATGTCATGCCGCCGGCCGTCGCGTCCGTGCAACTCACTCCATCCAGTGCCGACATCCTGGTTGGCGACGTCCTGCAACTCGCCGCCACGCCGCGCGATGCAGATGGCAATGCGCTCACCGGCCGTACTATTACATGGTCGAGCAGCACTCCATCTGTTGCCGCGGTGTCGTCGTCGGGCTCCGTGGAGGGCGTGGCGCAGGGTACCGCGACGATCACTGCCACGTCCGAGGGGATCAGCTCTACCGCCGACATCACGGTATCGCCGCTCACGCCCGACACGGTTGTCGTGTCGCCGGCATCGGTGTCGATCCAGCCGCGCCAGACCGCGCAACTCACTGCCAGCGTTCGTGACCCGAACGGACAGGCGATGTCCACGACGGTTTCGTGGTCGACGGGCGATCCCTCGCTCGCCGCCGTCAGCAATACCGGTTTGGTGACGGGTGTCTCTACAGGAACCACCACCGTTACCGCTTCCGCCGGCAAGAAGAAAACGAGGATCAAGATTACCGTCGCACAGGCCGCAGCGGCCAGCGTGACTGTGTCGCCGTCGTCGACATCGCTCACGCAGGGCGCGACGGCGCAGCTCGGCGCGACCGTGAAGGACGGCAGCGGCAATGTGCTGACCGGATCGATCATCGCATGGTCGAGCAACAAGACGAGCGTCGCCACCGTTTCGGCGAGCGGCCTGGTTACGGCACAGGGCGCAGGGGACGCAACGATCACCGCGACGAGCGGCGGCGTGAGCGGGACCGCGTCCGTCGCGGTTCAGGCTGTGGCGGCTCCGGTTGCGACGGTGTCGATGAGTCCGACCACCGCAACGTTGGTGCCGGGGGATACGGTCACCTTCACGGCGACGCCGCGCGACTCGGACGGAACCGCGTTAGGCGGCCGGACCATCACGTGGTCGTCGTCGAACACGTCGGTCGCGAAGGTGTCGAGCAGTGGTCTGGTGACGGCGGTCGCCGTGGGTTCAGCCACGATCACGGCAACGAGCGAAGGCAAGACCGGCACCGCGGGTGTTACGGTCTCCGCTCCGCCGGTGGCGTCTGTGAGCGTGAGCCCGCACTCGGCGAGCGTGGTGACTAACGGGACCGTGCAGTTGTCGGTGACGCTGCGTGATGCGAACGGCAATGTCCTCACCGGCCGCACCACCAGCTGGTCGTCGAGCGACAGCGCTACGGCGACCGTGAACGGCAGCGGGCTCGTGACCGGCGCGACGCCTGGCACGGCGGAGGTCTATGCCACGAGCGAAGGGCACACCGACTCGTCGGCAGTGACGGTGACCGCGCCGACGGTTGCGTCGGTGTCGGTTGCGCCGAACGCGGCGACGCTCAGAGTCGGCACGACGTCGCAACTCACGGCCACCGTGCGCGACGCGGCGGGCAATGTGCTCACCGGCCGCTCCGTGACGTGGTCGTCGAG
Organism: Gemmatimonadaceae bacterium; assembly: GCA_025927495.1. Taxonomy (GTDB): domain Bacteria; phylum Gemmatimonadota; class Gemmatimonadetes; order Gemmatimonadales; family Gemmatimonadaceae; genus JADGGM01. Next base: position 10,195 of record JAICLH010000023.1, on the reverse strand, counting down.
CGCGACCGCGACGGCGACCGTGTCGGCCTCGGGTCTCGTGACGGCAGTGGTGCCGGGTTCGGCGACCATCACGGCGACGAGCGACGGCAAGAGTGGAACGTCCGCGATTTCCGTGACGCTGGTGCCGGTGTCCACGGTGACGCTGGCCCCGAAGAACGACACGCTCGACGTTGGGGCGAAGTCGCAGTTGAACGCCACGCTCAAGGATTCGGCGGGCAACGTGCTCACCGGCCGTACTATTACGTGGGGAACGTCGAGCTCGAGCGTCGCGACGGTGACGACGTCCGGCATGGTGACCGGCGTCGCGGGCGGCAACGCCACGATCACGGCAACGAGTGAAGGCAAGGCGGGTACGTCGACCGTCGTCGTGAACGCGGCGGCGCCTCCGCCACCACCCGAGAACCACGCCGGCTGGTACGTGGCGCCTAACGGAAGCAGCGGTGCGAGCGGCAGCGCCAGTGCGCCGTGGGATCTGACGACGGCGTTGTCGGGCGCTGGTGGCCGCATACACGCCGGCGACACGGTCTGGCTGCGCGCCGGCACCTACGGGAGCGGCGAAGGCAACTCCGACTATCACGCAACGCTGAATGGCACCGCTTCCGCACCGATCATCGTGCGGCAATACCCGGGCGAGCGCGCGACCATCAACGGCGACATCGCCGTCGACGGCAGCAACACGTGGTACTGGGGATTCGAGCTGAAGAACAGCAACACCACGACACAGGACATCCAAGGCATCAACTCACACTGCCCCGGCTGCCGCTTCATCAATCTCGTGGTGCACGATCACTCCGGCGACGGCCTCGGACTCTGGGCCGAAGGGCCTAACCAGGTCGCCTACGGGAACATCATCTTCAACAACGGCTTCCACGGGTCGACCAGCACCAGCTACGGCCACGGCATCTATACGCAGAACCAGACGGGCACGAAGCTGCTCCAGGACAACGTTCTGTTCAATCAGTTCGGCTACGGCATTCATGTCTACGGATCGGGCAACGCGTTCCTCAACAACTTCACCGTTGACGGCAACGTCTCGTTCAACTCGGGCGTGGGTGACGGGATGAACTACACGTTGGGCGGCGGGTCGCCACTCATCAATCTCGTCGTCAACGGCAACATGGCGTACTACAATCCCGATCGCATGGGCAACAGCTTCCGGATCGGGTATAACTTCGGCACGACGAACACGAACGGCACGATGACGAACAACTACATCGTCGGCACCACGTTCGTGAGCCAATGGACGTCGGGCTTCACGTTCACCGGCAACACGGTGATCAATTCGAGCGGCTTGGTCGTGCTGGTCGACCAGGACGTACCGGCCAACAGCACCTGGGACAACAACACGTACAGCGGATCCGCTTCGACGCCATTCAGCGCGCTGAACACCGGCTATAGCTTCTCGCAGTGGCGGTCGACGTTCGGATGGGATGCGCATTCGACGCTGAGCGCATCGACGCCGCCCAACCACATCGTGGTCGAGCCTAACGCGTACGAGCCGGGGCGCGCGAATATCGTCGTGTACAACTGGACCGGCGCGGGCTCGGTGACGGTGGACTTGTCTAGCGCGCTGAACATCGGCGACCACTTCGTCGTGATGAACGCGCAGAACTTCTATGGCGCGCCCGTCATGTCGGGAGTCTACGGTGGACCGATCTCACTCCCGATCTCGACCGTGTCGCCGCCGGCTGCAATCGGCGGTCAGTCTATGCCGGCGACGTCGACACAGTTCCAGACATACGTCGTGTTGAAGCAATGATGCTGGACTGACCGCGCGCGATCGCGTCGGTCAGTAAAATTAGGCAATTCACACAATGAGAGGGCGCCGAGTCGGCGCCCTCTCATTGTTTCGCATCGATTCTTCGGGGTCCCAGACAATTTCTACTACGACTTAGGTCGCGCGACGGAAATTGGCGCGCGAAGAGTTTCAATCCTGTCTGACCGAACAGTCAAGACTCCGATCACGCGCAAACTCAGTATTGAGTCATAAACTCTCGACACGATAATTGTCCGCGTCAGAAGTTGCGGGACCGCGCCATACGATGTTGGTGCGACGACCCGCGATGGTTTTCACGAGTGGACTACTAGGCACGATCGCTCGGCCCTCCGGGGCCACCGCGACAAGGGCAAAGCCGGCGAAAGCCGGTGACGCAAAGCTTCGAGGCTACGGCTTCCCGTTCATGGGATGCTACGCTCGTCGGGCCGCCGAACGGACGCTGTACACCCCGGGACCCTGCCGATGCGGATTTCACGATCCCACCTCGCCTTTGCGTTTGGTTGCGCACTAGTTGCCGCCGCAGCCGCCTGCTCCGACACCGTTTCGCCTAACGCCTCGCCGCCACTCGGCGTCGACGCTGCCACCGCTGTCGCGCCGACCGGGCCGGTGGTCGTCTCCAGCATCGCCGCCGCGAGCGGAAAGACGTACGTCGCGATGAAGGGCCTGATGGCCGTCGGCGCGAAGGTCTACACCGACCGCACGTACAAGACGATGTCGCCGCTGCCGTCGATCGTGCAGGGCGCCACGTACATCCAGACCGCGAATAACGACAAGGTGTCGAAGCCGGGCAGCACGTCGTTCTTGAGCTTCAACGTCGACCGCGCAGTGACGGTCTATGTCGCGCACGACAATCGAATCGCCGCGCCGAAATGGTTGACCTCGACGTTCACGCGGACGTCGTCCACGATCACCAACACGGACTTCTACGGGCAGCAGCATCTCACGGTCTTCAAGCGCAGCTTCCCGCAGGGCAAGGTGACGTTGGGCAGCAACGTAGATAAGACGGGCAATTGCAACATGTACATGGTGATGATCGTCGGCTCCGGCTCGACACCGACGGTCGACAGCACCAACATCACCGGCCCAACGGTGAAGATCACCGCGCCGACCGCAGGCGCCTCGGTGATCGGCGCCGTCACGATCGCTGCGAGCGCAACCAGCACGATTCGCGTCACAGGCGTGCAGTTCCAGGTCGATGGCAAGACGATTGCGAGCAAAGATACGACGTCGCCCTATAGCACGTCGTGGGCGTCCACGACCATGGCGAACGGCACGCACACCCTCACGGCCATCGCGACGGACGCACAAGGACACTCCAACAAGTCGTCTGAACAAGTGAACGTGACGAACACCACCGGCTCGACGGGTGGCAGCACGCCGCCGCCCACCGGCACGCATGCGGGCTGGTACGTGACACCTTCGGGCAACAGCGGTGGAAGCGGCAGCGCGACATCGCCATGGGATCTCACGACGGCGTTAGGCGGTGCGGGTGGTCGCATTCACCCGGGTGACACGGTCTGGCTGCGCGCCGGCAGATACGGCAGCGGCGAAGGTCGCTCGGACTATCATGCGACGCTTACGGGCACATCGACGGCGCCCATCATCGTCCGCGCGTACCCGGGCGAGCGCGCGACGATCGACGGTGACGTCGCAGTCGACGGAAGCTACACATGGTACTGGGGATTCGAGCTCGCGAATACCAACACGAGCACGCAGGACATTCAAGGTATCAATTCGCACTGCCCTGGATGCCGGTTCATCAACCTCATCGTGCACGACCACTCGGGTGATGGTTTCGGCCTCTGGTCCGAAGGACCTAACCAGGTCGCCTACGGGAACATCATCTACAACAACGGATTCCACGGGTCGACCAGCACCAGCTTCGGCCACGGTATCTACGCTCAGAACAACACGGGCACGAAGGTGCTGCAGGACAACATCCTCTTCAATCAGTTCGGGTACGGCGTTCACGTCTACGGATCCGGCAACGCGTTTCTCAACAACTTCACCGTTGATGGCAACGTCTCATTCAACTCGGGCGTGGGCGACGGCATGAACTACACGTTCGGCGGAGGGTCGCCGCTGAACAACCTCGTCGTCAACGGCAACATGGCGTACTACAGCCCCAGCAAGATTGGGAACAGCATGCGTGTGGGATACAACTTTGGCACGACGAATAGGAACGGCGTCGTGACAAACAACTACGTAGTCGGCACCGCCTTCCTGAGCCAGTGGCTCTCGGGCCTGACGTTCACGGGCAACACGGTGATCAACCCGAACGGAGTCGACGTGCTCTTCGACCAGGATGTGCCAACGAGCAGCACGGTAGATCACAACACCTATACCGACGGCTCGTCGTCGCCATTCTCGGTGCTCGGTACGGGCTACAGCCTGTCGGCGTTCCAGTCGAAGTTCGGGTGGGACACGCACTCGACGATGACGCTCTCCCTGCCTGCGAACCACGTCGTGGTCGAGCCGAACACGTATGAACGGGGCCGGGCGAACGTCGTCGTTTACAACTGGAGGGGGGCGGGCGCGGTGACGGTCGACCTCTCGAGCGCTCTCAACGCCGGCGATCACTTCGTGGTGGTCAACGCGCAGAACTTCTTCGGCACGCCGGTCGTGTCGGGAACGTACAGCGGACCGGTAACGATTCCGATCAGCGCGATCTCACCGCCGGCGAGCATCGGCGGGCACTCGATGCCGTCCACCGGCTCGCAGTTCGAGACGTTCGTCGTGCTCAAGCAGTAGCTCGCGCGACGCACACATGCAGAGCGGGACGGGCGACCTTGGTCGCCCGCCCCGTTCTCGTTCGGATCCCATCGTGACTACACCGGAATTGGCGCGCGCGCGTTCCGGTCTTGGGCGCGCTCGACGGCACCATGGATGACGGCGAGCCGCGCGGCAAGACTGGCGTACGCGTACTCGGTTTCGACGCGCCGACGCCCGGCCTCGCCCAGTCTCCGGCGCTCGTCGACCGAGCGGGAGAGCGCGACGAGATGTTCCGTTAGGCCGGTGGCATCGCCGAGGACTGTTACGTAGCCGGTTGCGCCCTGGTCGACGATCACGCGGGCGTCGCCGGCGGCCGTGCACAACACGGGCAGCGAGGCGGCCATCGCCTCGAGCACGACATTGGGAAAGCCCTCGTGGTCCGATGTCAGCATGAAAACGTCCGCGGTGCGCATCAGCACCGGGATGTCGTTGCGGCGGCCGACGAAAGCGATCGCATCGCTCCCCAAGCCAAGCGATGCGGCGAGGTTTTCGAGCGCGGCACGCTCGGGGCCATCGCCTGCGAGCACACCGCGCACCGATGCGCCCTGGGCGCGCGCGGCTGCGAGCACGCGCAGAAAAATGTCGAACCGTTTTTGCCTCACGAATGTCCCCACGCCCATCACAACTAACGGATCGTTCGTGCGGCGGGGCGTCGGCTGACCCGCCGCATCGAAGGCAGCCAGGTCGATAACGTTAGGCAGAACGTGAACCGCGTCGCGCGTCCGGCCGAGCGCTTCGGCATTGTCGCGGGCCGCGTACGAGTTGACGATGAGGGCCGACGGTGCGCGCAGCAGCCAGCGCCCCCAGCGGCCGTTGTATTCGACCTCGTGCACGACGTCATTCCGCGCCGCGCCGATACCGATAGCGCCGACGAGCGGCGCGACCAGGGCGACGTACAAGTTGGTGTAGAAGTGGGCAGACTGCACGATGTCCGGCCGGAAGCGTCGCAACGCCGCCGCCAGCGCGAGCATCCGCAGCGGAGGTGCGGCGAAGCGTCCGACCCAGACAGGTTCGAGGCCGATCTCGGCCAGCGCATGCTCGTAGTACTCGCAGCGCGTCAGACAGTACACGCGCACCTGCACCCCGCCATCCTGTAACGCACGGGCGATGTACACGAGCTGCTTCTCGGCGCCGCCTTGCCCAAGGGTCCCGGCGACCAACGCGATCCGCATCGGCGATCCGTTAGGCGTGCGCCGCTCCGTCACACCCCTGTACCGTGGACGGGCGCCCGACGCCGCAGGCGCCCGATGTCGGGCGAGCGGCGGCGGATGAACATCGCGGCTTCGACGCTGTCGCGCTCGAGGAACACCGTCGCGCCGGCGGCGAGGTACCACAGCCCTTTGGATTGGAATTCCGTCGCGAGGAGGGCGGCGAAGAGCGCGAGCGAGGTGAGGAGACCCAGGCGTCGCAGCACGCGCTTTCGCGTCCTGAGCGCGCCATACGCGAACGAGCCGACCCATGCCGCCATCAGGAGAATGCCGAGTACGCCGTTCTCAGCCAGGACCTTCACCCAGCCGGAGTGCGCGGCGCGCAACTCACCGCGCGCGTAGTCGCCCATGTTGTCGTGCCGGTCGAGATTCTTCCACGCGATCTTGAAGCTCCCCGTGCCGACACCCATCGGGTGCTCTTCGAAGATGTAGAAGCCTCCGATCGCCAAGTCGGAGCGACCACTCGTACGGCTCGAGAGTGAATAGTTACCGCTGAGCGGTTGATCCGTGGTGAACAGCTTGAACAGGCGAAACGCCGCGCGCTCCTGCATCTGACTGAAGTGCGCCGCGGCCACGACGATGATCAACGCGCCGCAGACGATCGCCACCGTCCGTTGGCGCAAGCCGCGCATGGTGAGCAGGAGCACGATAGTGCAGCACACCCCGATCAGCAGCGTGCCGCGGCTGCCGCTCAAGAAAATCCACATCAGATTCACGACGGCAAGCGACAGAAGGGTGGCCTGGCCTCTTTTCATCGCGACGGCATACGGGAAGCCCAGGCAGATCGCGAACAAGGCGGTGCACGGAAACATCGCCCACGCGTTCTCGTTGATCGCCGGCAACTGCAGGCGCTGGAAGAACCACGACAATCCGCCTAACGCACCGGTCAGCCCGGCGATCGCGCTGATCCAGAACCACATGCGCTTATCGGTTCCGGCGCGCACGAAGTAGATCAACAGCCCGAACGTGACGAGTATGCCGAGGATGTGCTGCACTCCATCGATCAGATTGTTGGTGATCGACAAGTCGACGACCAGCAGCCCGATGAACGCCGCGAGCAAGACGCTCTGGCGATCTCGCAGACGGATGAGGAACGGCAGGTACAACAGCATCACGAGGAGCAGCCAGTAGTTGAGCGTGTTCCACCGCAGCACGCCGCCCGTCAGGAGGTACACACGAGCGGGTCCGTCGATCACGCACAGCATCGTGAGGCCGACCATGCCGAGCCGCGGGCTGAACAAGCCAGCGACCAATGTGAGAAGACCGACGGCCTCGATGACCGTGAGGGCCACTCGAAAGCCCACCGCGAACGAAGCGGCCCAGACCAGGACGACGAAGAGTGAGAAGAGCGGCCCCCACCATTTCCCGGTCTGTGATACCTTCGGACGGCCTAACGGGCGACGACGCAGCGCCCGTTCCTCCGGAGGAGCAATCGGCGGTGGCGGCGAATCCGCGGTTGGCACGGCTGGCGGTGTTTTCATACCTGTAGTCGCCCGTCGGTCATCGTCCATCCCCAACACGCAGCACACATCCGTCCGATGCGCTCTGCCCATGCCTCCAGCGTTCTTCCTTCGACATACGCTCGGCAGCGGCGGCGCAACGCGGTCCAATCCCGATTGTCGACGAGCACGTGACGGATCGTATCAGCAAGCGCTTGGCTGTCACCCGGAGCGACGAGCCACCCCCGCTCGTTCTGCGTGCCGATCACCGCGGGCGCCGCGCCGACGTTCGAAGCGAGTACCGGCAGGCCGTGCGCCATCGCGTCCAACCATGCTTTGCTGAACCCCTCTGTAAGGGACGGTTGGACGCATAGATCGGCTACATCGAGCGCACCCGACAGTGTTTCGCGGTCTACTTGGCCGGCGAACGTCACGCGATCACGACAGCCCACCGATGCGACGCGCGCTTGGAGCGCCGCGCGCTCATCGCCGTCGCCCAAAATCGTGAGGTGCGGCTGCGGAACATTTTGGTCGCGGGCCAGCAGTCCCAGCGCATCGATCAACACGCCGACGCCCTTCTCCGGCGACAGTCGACCGGCGTAAACGAGCCGCGGCGGATTCGACAGTGCGCGCTCGACGCGTGGTGCGATCCGATCGAGTTCCTGTCGCGCGAGGGCGGTGGAAAACACCCACTCTATGCCGGCAGCTGGCGCGGTGTCGCCATCGCCCGTGGCGAGCATCACGTTGCGGCCGCCGGCGAATCGACGCATGCACGCCTTCGTCACGCGATTCATGAACGTGGATTGTGTGTTCGCCACCCAGGAGCCGCCGTATCGTGCCAGCACGCGCTTCCGCATGCCCAGGGCGACCCACATGCCTAACAATGCGACGTCGCCCGGTAAGGGCACGTGTACGACATCGGCGTTCCGCGCGCTCGCCGCGATCTTCCAGATGAGGTACGGCATGCGCGCGGCGACCGATAGCTTTCGGCGCAAGTCCGCGCCTCGCGGCGACCGGAGCGGGACGACGCGCGCGTGCGCCGGTAGCGGAATCCCTCCCTCGCGCGGCGGCACACGCACGATGACGAGCGTCATGTCATCGAACAGCGACGCGATCGCGGCCATCTGAAACGGGAAGCCGCCGAACGACATCCAGCGCCCCGACTCGTCCTGCCAGCACGGCTTGAACGAGACGGCGCACACGCGCAGTCGGCGACGGGCCCGCGCGGGCGCGGTCACCGACGACGGAGGAGCGTCACCAACGACCAGTGAAGTCGTCGCGCCAGCCATTCAGGAATCCCGGGCCGCTCGAAGCGGCGCAGACAAAATTCTTGGTACCGATACAGCCACGACGGGGCCAGCGGCGGCATAATGCCCCAGTTCCAGATCTTGATGAATGCGTGCGGCCATGCAAAGGCCTGCGTGCCGATGCGCTCCAGGCCCGCGGCGTCCAGCGCCACCGTTAGTTCACGCGATGTGATGAACCGATCCTTTGCGGGTATCGGCCGACGCGCGACCCACCGGAGCGCGCGCCACATGACGGACTCGATGCGAAGCGCGAGACATTCCGGGTTGGGCGTCGTGAGATAGAGACGGCCCGACGGCCGCAATACACGCTGGATTTCGCGGATCAAGGACTCCTTGTCGACCACGTGCTCGATGACCTCGATCAGAATCGCAAGATCAAACGACGCATCGGGGAACGGCAGCCGGTGCCCGTCATACGCATCGAACGAGCACCAATCGAACTCGAGCGCCCGGGCCTGGCCGATTGCTTCGCGCGAGACGTCCACACCGGCGACACGAACGTCGCCGGTCCGATCCGGGTGCCGTTGGCTGAACAACACCTCGACCGACCCTCGGTTGCACCCGATGTCGATGACATCGTGTACCGACGGTTCGGCCATCAGATCTGCTGCGCGCTCGTACTTCCGCCAGGTGCCGAGGCCACTGACTGTGTCGCGATCAGGGAAGAGTCGCCGGCCGTGCAACGCCTCTTGATCGAAGTGCGCCTGAACGGTCTCGGAGGTCACGACGACCATTGCTTGGCCTCCTGTCCTACGAGATCGCGAGGAAGCACCGTGCGGATTCGGCCATGCTCGCGCCATTGCTGGATGAGTGACAGCATCTGCTCGAGCAGCCGCAGCGACTGTGGATTGTTGTCATCGCTGACCGAGTGCGGGTGTCCGTGCAGCGTCCAAAGTCCACCGCGATCGAGATGTCGCTCGAGAATCCCTCGAACTTCCGCCGTGAAGCCGACAGGCATGTTGAGCCGCAGGCACGCGACGCCGCCGATGTCCTCGAGAACACCGGGTCGGCGTGGGAGTCGACCGCGTACTACTTCTACGACACGCTCCGATAGCGGCCGATAGGCAAGGCGGCAGAATTTGTAACCGGCATTGGTGAGCGACGCGCAGAGCCGGCCGACATCGGTCCGCTCATGACGCACGGTTCGGCGCTCCGAAAGGCTAACGGACAATCGCTGCGGGAAGTCGAACGGCTGATTGAAGGGCGGGACGAAGCTCACGACTTCGGCGCCGATGCACTGCTCGAGCGCGTCCTTGCTGTGTCGGACTGTCTCGTCGAGCGCCGCGGAATCCAAACCGGGCAGCCACTCATGGCGGAACGAATGGCTGGCGACCTCGTGGCCGGCTTCGTGAATGCGCCGAATTTGCTCGGGGTCGTGATACGGGCGCGTACCGGGGAGCGCCGCCGCCCCGACGACGGCGAAGCACGCCGGCACGTCGTACCGGGCATGCAGCTCGAGGAGGGCGTCGGTGTTGGGAAACTCGCGCGCGCCCCAGTTGGGGGTGCCATTCGGATTCCGGGAGCGATCGGCACCCCACTGGGTGTCGTAGTCCCAGAAGATCGTCACGTTCGGGCCGTCCGTCTCGCGGGCCGGCGTCGCGCCGTTGGCTGCAACGTCGGCACGGACGCCGCCGCGCGGCGGGGTTGGTTCGACCCGGATGCGGTCCCAGCGAACCACGACCGTGCTATCGG
>JAICLH010000035.1 GCA_025927495.1 Gemmatimonadaceae bacterium | reverse complement strand
GAGGCTGGACTCGCGGCAGCGTTTCTAGCGGTCATCATAGCCGCCGCAGCTCGACCCGTCGGTTTCTCGCACGCCCTTCCAGCGTCGCGTTCGTCGCGATGGGCTGGCCACCGCCCGCGCCGCGCGTCGTGAGCCTCCCCGCTGCGACGCCGTAGCGGCTCGTGAGCGCAGTGCTCACCGCCGTGGCGCGTCGAGCGGACAATGCCATGTTGCCGGCTCCGGATCCGCCGATGCTGTCAGTGTGTCCGACGATGTCGAGCCGCCAGTCGGGATGCCGGCGCATGACGTCCGCGATGTCGCGGAGAGCGACGTCGGACTGCGGCGTGATCGTCGCCTCGTTATAGTCGAAGTAGATGTCGTAGACCTCGGCCTGCCGCTTGCTGGCAAGCTGCTGCTCGAGCTCGGAGCGCGCGGTGGGATCGGGGTAGGTGATCTTGATGACTCGTCCGCCCTGGCCGCCAACCTCGCCGGATTGCAGAACGATGGGGAGCGACGGATCGTCGAGGATATACAGATCGGTGTTGATCGAATCGCCTTCGGCGGCGACGACTCCGCGCGCGTGGATGGCCGCGACGGAGGAGGGGTGCCCGTTGATCAATAGTGAGAAGGGCACCGCCGAGGGTTCGATGCGGCGAAGCGTCCCCGTGTACGGTGTGGCGGGAGAGGTGCTGTCCGATAAGATGGCCTTCGCGAGCATACTCATCTGATCGAGCGCTGTCCCGGTTTTGCTCGTGCCGACTCGGGGAATGATCGTCATCTTCGTGATTCCCTTTGTCGCCAGCTCGTTGAGCAGCGCCGATGACACCATCATGCTGGTCGCGCCGGCGATGACCTCGGGATCGGCCGAGGTCCATATCTGTCGGTACGTGCGCGCATCGCGCATCGTGGTGCGCGCCATTCGCGTATCGATCTCGAGGCCCAGTGATTTCGCCCTGAGCGTGAGCGTCACCGACTGCGCATCCACCGCGTCCACATGTGTCGACGACTCGTAGTCGCCTTGCGTCGGCCCACCGCGCCATGCCTCCACGATCGTGAGGTCCTTCACCAGGGGAATGCGCGGCGTTTGGCTCGACGTCATCCCCATCAGCGCCGCGCACGCGAGGGCGAGTATCAGTGGTCGCTTCATCACAGTTGCTCGCACGCGGCGGCGAGCAGCGCTTTCGCCTTGTCGTAATCAGCCGTCGGGGTCAGTGGCAGTTGGACCATCACGTTGTGTTTCGTCGCGACGAGCCTGCCGGCGACGAGGCCCCCCGCGTCCCACGGCCCGGTGAGCGAGCTGTCGCTCGCGGGGTGCATGAGCCCAGGAGCGCCGAGGACTCCGCCAGACATCTTCGTGATCTGGCCGATCATCTGCTGCGCTTCCTTCTGAGCCTCTGGCGGTAGTGTCGGCCCGCCCGGCATGCCGAGCGCAGTTGTCGCCGAGCCGAGGCTGCGCTTCATCTGCGCGAGCGCCCTATTTCCGTTGATCCACGTGATGTCCAGCGGATATTCCTGCGTGCCGTCGGTGGCGGCAGTGCGATAGGTGCACGTCGTTCGCGACGAGTCCGGCTCAGGCTCGCCGGAGAGCGAGCCGATGGCCTGCTCGACTCGCGCGCGGGGGATGAGATCGCAGGGGTTTGCCAACGACGCGCGAGGCTTGGGGGCCAGCGCCGCCGCGTGCGCACCATCGTACTCCAGCGGCTTGCCCAGTCGCGGCAGTGCCTCGCGTGCGAGCGCATACGCGCCCTGCTCACCCGCGTTAGACGCGAGGACGTCGATGACCACGCCGCTGTCGCCCTTCACTGCCTGCAGCGTTCCAATCACCGGCATCCATTGCGCGTTGTCCCATGGACCCGGTTCTCCCTGTTGCGTGAGGGCCGCCGGCACCCCCTCCTGATCCTGGTGCCCTGTTGCCTTGAGCATGCGGCCCATGACGCGCGGCACACCCGCGGTCACCGACGCCTCAATCCTCGCTCCGCCGGCAATCACGTCGACCATGATCTCACGCCCATTGCGACCGCGATACATGCAGTGCTTTCCATCCGCGTCGGGCGCACCCGTCGATTCGTCGAACCGGAATGGAGGAGACGCGAGCGGCCCGATGTACGCCTCGGCTTCCGTGGACGCGAGATAGATGCAGGGGTCGTTGCCCCGGTCCGCCCCCATGCTGGCCGCCGCCGCACCGCCCGACGATTGTTCGTCGGCGGACCTCTTGCATGCGCCAAGCGCAACGACGAGCGTGACGGACAACGTCATAATACGGCTTAGCATGACACGGCCTCCCGAGGCGGTGAGGCGGCCATGTTACGAGAACGTCGTCTCCGACGTGTCGGTCCGTCCGTCTCGGGACTATCCCCGCGGGAACGTCACCGCGCGGTAGTCGGCTCGAGAGGTTAGGCGGTGAAGAATCGGGTCGATGTGGATATAGAACGGCCACGCCCCGAGCTTCATGCTCGTTCGCACGAGAGCAACGGCTGCTTCTGGTCGGCCGAGTAGCGTCGCGACGCGGGCGCGATAGTACGTTGGGCCCCAGGTGCTCGAGGCGGCCGGGCTTCGCGCCAGCCACTCATCAAGACGCAGCGCAGTCGCCGTGTCCCCGCGCTCGGCCGCCAGCCCGGCCATGATGCCGCGAAAATCGACGCTCGAGGAATCCTCTTCCATGAGTGAGCGCATGACGGCCGCCGCGCTGTCGAACGCTGCGGATTCCTCTAGGAACAGTGCGTCGAAGAATCGAATTTCGGGTGCGCGCCGATCTCGCGCGGGCTGGCGATTACACCACCTCGCGCCATGGGCCGCTGCGATCCGAGCGGCGCGCACATCGCCATGCACGTCGAGCTCGCGCATCGTCCAGAAGACGACCCACGCTGCGGACGATCGGTATTCCTCGCGCCCGTCCATGTTCGGCGCGATGCCATTCGACAGATCAGGCTCCCATGGACGGTTGAGAGACGAATCCATCGCGCGCAGCGCGTCGCTGCCGCGCGCGAGACCGGCGAGCGCCTGGGCGCGAAGCATCAACCCATTCATGTCATCGGCGTGATCGAGACGACGGGCTGCTGCCAGCTCATCGTCATATTTGCCGAGCATGTGGTACGCGCTGGTCAGGTTGTCCCAATAGTCCGCATGGTTGGCATCCGGCATCCAATCGAGATCGACGGTCGGGTCGATCCGCTCGAGTAGATCGGCCGCCTCCGCCGGATGATTGGCCCACATCGCGGCGCTGGCAGCCGAGATCTGAAGGGGCGATGTGGCGGAGACGAGGCGCGCGCGCCGTACGGCGAGCCGATACATCTCATCATTGTGTCCGTGGCAGCGATCGACGGCGATGCGGAGTGTGAGGTAGTCGACCGTGCCTAGCACGCGTCTTCGCGCCGACATCGCCTGGTCGAGCGAGTCTACGACGGCGCACTCCGAATTGTTCGCGGCGGTGGTGGCGAGCGCAATGGCAGCCACGTCGAAGCCGGAATCTCTGCTCACCGCAAGCGCAAACGACGACTCGGCGCGCGAGAGCTGGCCGGACCAGAATTCGTCGAGCCCCTTCATATATGGGAGGTAGGCTTCGTACGCCGGCGGGGCTTGTCCCGCGCGCCACACGACGGCGAGACGGGGATCGATGACCGACGCCAGCGACATCATCACGCGGGCGCGCGTCGCTTCGACGCCAGCGGCCGGATTCGACAGGTTCGTCGACAACGGTCCCACGCTCCGCAGCACCTTGCCCCGTGCATCAAGCAGATTCGCCGTGAAGAGGAGTGAATCTCCCGCGCGATAGTAGCTGCCGTCGATCGTGATGTCCGCGCCGTTGCGCCGCGCGAGGGTCACCGCGTCGATCGGGTGACCCGCCGAGTCGCGTCCTCTCGTGTACAGCGCCCGCGGATCGACCACGTCCACGGCGTGTTCGGCGAGCAGACTGCGTGTGACCCAGTCGATCATCATGTCCGCGATCGGATCGAGGCTCGCGTCGCCGGTGCGATTGGCGAAGACTGCCACAATCACGCGCCGGCGCGGCGTTGGTTGCGAGCGACGGTGCGCGAAGACGTAGAGTGTGCCGGAGGCCAGGAGTAGTACGGCGGTCAAAGCGACGTAGAGCGGTTTTCGAGACCGACGCGCGGGAACCGCGGCGCGCGGCGGTGCGGGCGGCGATGCGCGTGTCGCGTGCATCGACTCGAACGAGGACGCTAGCGCCGCCGTCGGAGGAACGGGCGGTGGGGCGACGGCGAGCGGGATCGGCTCGGCTCCTGCTCGCAAGCGATCCACGAGGGCGATTGTCTCGGAGTCGGGGGCCGCGTCGAACTCGGCGGCGAGCTTGCGCGCGTAACTATCAAAGAGGGAGAACGCTCCGCCACGATCGCCGCTCGCATGGAGCGCGACGACCGCGCGTCGCACGCACGCCTCGTCGAACGGCGCGAGCTGCGTCGCACGCACTGCCGCCTGCGCCGCCTCGGCCAGGCGCCCCGCCGTCTCGTGCTCGCGGCTTAGGTGCTCGAGCGCGCGCAGCACTCGCTCGAGCGCCTGTGCGCGTTCCCGCACGAGCCAATCCTCGAACTCTTCGCCGACGCCGCTGACATGGACGCCCTCGAGCAACTCGCCGCGATAGAGCGCGACCGCTTCGTCGTACCGTGCGGCGGCAAGCGACTCGCCTAACGCGGGAACATCGCACCACAGCTTGGCGCGATCGATCATCAACTCGTCGTCGCCGCGCGCGATGAAAACGTCTTCGGCGAGCGTGAGTCTTAGATGGTAGAGCGAGTTTCTCAGCGCCCGGCGTGCTGCGAAGGTGTCGAGCTCGGGCCAAAAGACCGCTAGGAGCGTGTCGCGCCGATGGAATCGGTCGGCGCGACAGGCCATGTATGCGAGTAGCGCGAAGCGCTTGGGCTGGGCGAACACCGCGCTCGCGTCAGTCTGGTCAGCTTGCTCGAGCTCCCGGGAGCCAAGAAGACGCAGTCGGAGCATACGCTTCCCGAAGGTACGGGGGAAGCCTATGCGCGGCAACGGCGCTCACGGCATGATGGTCGCCGGCACGTCACACCGTGGGGCGTGCGTCATTGATGCGGGAGGTATTGAATCGAGAGATCGCCGCTTGCTATCGTCACGGCGCCTTGCGCGCTGCCCTTCTTGAAGCCTAACGCCAATGGGCCTTTATAGTCTGGCGGCGGCACCTCTTTCGCGGCAAGAACCGTATAGCCGGCCTTCGGGAGCGCTTTGAGATAGAACTTGTAGATCGCGAGTCCATCCGGCACCCCATGCCAATCGCAGATGACCTCTCCGCTCGCCACTAGCGGCTTGCAGGGGCTCAAACCGGGTGGGAGCGGGAAGTCTGCCGGCAGGCCCGGTCCGGAAGTCGCCAGCGCGGTGGTGTTGATCGCATTTTGCGATGCCGCGGGCGGGCTGTCGTTCGTGCCGCACTTTGGAATTGCGGCAGTCGTCGCCATCGCTACGCTGAGAGCACCAATGATGTGCAAGATCGAGGTTGGCATGCGTCGAATCCAGGAAGAGGGTTGCATCGCTCACGTCGTGGCCCGTGTGGGGTGTTCGAGCTGGCAACCTTGGGTGCCACGCGTCTCCAGCCTGTCCTCCTGAGCGTCTTCGGCGCCGGTAAGGCGAGTTTCTTCCCGCGGATAGTGCGTCAAACGCTAGCCGCTGCGCACCACACGCGATCCGGCCGTGCTGGTCGGCATCGTCGCGGCGCTTGCCGTCATCCCGGTCGTTGCGCTGAGGAACGAATAAGCAAAGGGAAGCGCTTCCGATTGCGAAGCGCTTCCCTCTACCCCCGGCCCGGGGTTTGGAAGCGTGCCCACACCGGGCCAAGGAGTTGCCCGCCTAACCGTGTCTGCACACCACCGGGACCGGCGCCCTACGACTGCAGATGTCTAACCCGAGCACCCATTCGGCTGATTCCAATTGCGCGCCGGTTGCTCAGCCGGCGGCGGGACGTTCTGGTTCGCGTTCCGCTCCGCCGACGATGGATACAACAACCGACCCGGCACGCCGCTCGCCTGCGCCGGCGTGATCGCCGGCAAGCACGTCCGCTTGTAATCGTTCCACGGCTCGATCTGCTGGAACAGCGCGATGTACTTCTCGGTGATGATGTCGTTCAACGTCACGCCCGACTTACCGGGCACACCCTGCGATGCGCGCTCGGCGTTGAACGCCGCATCCGCGATGCTCTGCTGCCCCGTCTGCAACGCCGCTTCCGCGATGATCAGCTGATTCTCGGCGTACGTCACCATCGGCTGACGGAATGACGGGTCGAGTCGCGTTGCACTGAGCGTCGAGAACGCGCCTGCTCCGCCGCCAGGCGGCGCACCCAGGAACGCCCCACCGTTAGAAGAGAAGTACAACGGGAGCCGCGGATCGTTGGTGGTCCGGAGCAGATCCACCAGGAACTGGCCGGCCGAGATATACCCGGACCGCTGAATCACCATGAACTGGTACCAGAGATTCCACTCGTTGGGGTCGCTGCTCTGCCATGAAATGAGATCGTGCGCCGGACTCGAGATCCCCGAATCCGCCTGCGCCAAGGCCAGCGCGTACGCACCGGGGTCCCGCGTCGCAGTGTGGAGGTAGAAGCGCGCTTTGAGCGTGTGAGCGAGCTCCGCCCAGAGCGGCAACGAGTCACCGTACCACAAATCGATCGTGGCCGATGGTCCGCTGCACGTCACCGACCTGCACGCGAGGTACACCAACGCGGTGTCCAGCTTCGCCTGCACCTGGGCGAAGACCTGCTGCTGCGGGTCTAACGCCGGTTGCAGCACGTCGCTCACGGCCTGCGAATACGGAATATCGCCCCAGATGTCCGCGGCTGTGCCCATGGTGAACGCTTCCCACACCATACCGATGCCGGCGTAGGCGGTATCGCCCGCCGCAAGCGCATCCTTCTGCAGTGCGCGCTCGTCGATGAGACCGCCCGCATCGTACACCTCGATCCAGTCGGCCGAGAATTGATCCTCCGGGTATTGGTACAAACTGATCGGAATGAACTGGCGGTCCGTCCCCGCCATCTGCTGCATCCAGGTGCTGAACACGCGCGCGAGGTCGCCGGTCTGGAACACCGTTTGACCCGCGCCCACCGCCGTTAGCAATTGATCGCGTCCTGCCGTCGTGGGGGCATTCGGATTCTCCGTGAGGTCCGAGCCGGTCAGCCAACCGTTACAACCCGCGCACACGGCGACGCACGCCGCTGCGCTCAGCGCGAGCCTGAAGTGTCTCTGCATGGTCATCGCTCTCGTCTCGGGTCAGCGGTTCAAGCCCAGCGAGATCACGAACGACCGTGTCTGCGGGTTGTTGAAGTAGTCCACGCCCTGAATCAGCACGGCGGCACCGGCGAGGTTCGCCTCGGGATCGATGCCGCGATACTTCGTCCAGGTGTAGAGATTCCGTCCGGCCAAACGAAGATCGATGGAGCTGAAGCCCCACTGCCTGATCCACGGTTGGTCGAGCGAATACGCGACCGAGACTTCGCGCAGCTTGGTATAGCCGCCCGGCTCGATGAACTGCGCCGACACGGGTCCGAATCCGCCGCCGTTGCCCTCGAACCAGGATTGGTCGATCACGACGGGTATTCCGGCGCCTGGTCCGCCGACTGGTCCGGGCATGAAGGACGTGCCGAACACCAGGCTCTGGCCGCGAATGCGCGTGTCGATGTGCGTACCGAAGTTGTCGAGCGCGCCGCGCGTACCGTTCCAGATCTGCCCGCCGTGCTTGATATCGAGCAGGCCGGAGACGGTGATCTTGTGATACGTGACCGACGTGCGCAGGCTGCCTAACCAATCCGGATTGCCATCGGCGATCACGCGCGTCGTGGGATCCGGAACCGGGAATCCATCGGCGCCGATGAACAGGGCGCCCCTTGGCGCGCCGCCGCACTCGGAATCGATGTCGACGCCGCTGATGTTGAGACCGCGTCCGCAGCGCGCGAAATCGTTTCCGCGAATCACGCCAACGCTCGAGCCGAGCCACGCCGTGGGCACGGTGCCTTCGAATCCGCCGCCGCCGCCGGCCGACAGATCCACGAACTGCTGCCCATTGAGACTCAACACGCGGTTCTCGTTCTTCGACCACTGCAGCCCGACTTCCCACGTGAGGTCGCTGTTCATGATCGGGCGATAGTTGATCGACGTCTCGATGCCGCGGTTGCGAATCGTGCCGGCGTTCTGCGCCTGATTCACGAACCCGGTGGATGCGGCGAGCGGCGCTTGGAAGATCGCCCCCTCGGTGCGATCCTGATACAACGTCACCGAGGCATCCGCGTGGTTGTTGAACAAGCCGAGGTCGACGCCGGTCTCGAATTCCTTGGTGCGCTCCGGCGCGAGATCCGGTTGAGCTTTCTGCGGGCTCTGCGAGAGGCCGCCGTTTCCGTTCTGGTTCTGGAGCAGCTGGCTACCCCAACCGGCGTCGAGGAAGAACACGCCCGACGAATAGAACTGCGTCGTCGAGTACACCGCGGGCTCGGTGCCGGTCTCGCCGTACGCAAAGCGGAACTTGCCGTAGCCCAGAATGCCGGTGCCGCCGTTCTGTTGGATGAAGTTGTACGCCAGGCTGGCCTTCGGAAACCAGTGCCGCTGCGAGCTCACGCCGAACTCGGAGAACCCGTCGTTGCGCGCGGCGCCGGAGATGAAGAGCCGGTCCCACAGATTGAGATCCACCTGCCCGAAATACGACTCGCTGTGCACGGTCGACTGCGAATCGTTAGGCGTCCAGTTGGCCGTGTTGAGCAGGTCGAACGGCCGCGGCGCGACGAGCGTGATGCCCGTGACCGCGTTCTGGCGGAACTCCCGGCTGTTGATGTTCTGGCCGACGGTCAGCGAGCCCGACAAGCTCGGGTTGAACGTGTGTCGCACCGTGCCCGTGAGGTTCTGGTCGAGCTGGAACGCTTTGAAATCGGCGCGAAAGACCTGGCCCGACGGCTGGCCGGAGCTCGACTGCGGGAACCCTTCGAGCCGCTCGTCGACGTAGTAGTCGGCGCCGAACGTCTCTTTGAAGGTGAGCCAGTCGAGCGCGTCCCACGACGCGTTGATGTTGCCGTAGGTCCGGTTGAGCGTGCTCTGCGCGATGTTGTCGTTGAGGACGAAGAACGGGTTGTCGTAGCCGCGCGTATCCAGCGCCGAGTTCACCGACGGGAATGGGAAGCGGTACGACCGCTGCAACCCGCTCGTCGCGTCGATGAAGTGCCGGTTGTTGAACTCGGGCGGCGTGCGAAGCGCGCCTAACAAGAGACCGTCGACGTTCGACCCTTGCTGCAAGAAGGCACCTTCCGTGTTCACGTACGACACGTCCACGCCCACGTTCAGATCCTGGAACACCCGGTGCGATGCACTGAGCCGTGCCGTGGTTCTGTCGTACCAGTTGTTCGGCCCGACGATGTGTCCGTCGTCGTTGTCGCGACCGGCGGAGAAATAGTAGAGCGTCTGGTCGTTGCCGCCGGATATCGATAGCGCGCTGTTCCAATTGTGCCCGGTGTCGAACAGCTCGTCGAAGTGATCGAACGTCTGCGTGCCGGCTGTGAGCTGCGGCCCGAAGCTCGAGCTGGTGGACGGTCCGCAATCGAGCAGCGATTCCGCCGGTAGGCCATCGGGGTTGGACGCATCGCAGGACGGGAACACGCCGTCGGATCCGTGGCCCCAGGTCCGTTGGAGCGGAATCCGGTGGTTCACGTTGTCGAACGAGTAGCTCGAGGTGAGCGAGTACCGTGTGCCGCCTGATTGGCCCTTCTTGGTCGTGACGAGCACGACGCCCTGTCCGGCCCGCGCGCCGTAGATGGCGGCGGCGGCGGCGCCCTTCAGAATCTCGACGGATGCGACGTCTCCCGGGTTGATGTCCGAGGCCCGGTTAGGCGCTGTCGTACCGGCGAGCGGCTCCATTTCGGTCGAATACGTGGAGTTGTCGATCGGCACGCCGTCGACCACGAACATGGGCTGGCCGGTGCCGGTGATCGTCTTGGGTCCGCGGATCCGGATGTACGATGACGAGCCCGGATCGCCCGACGACGAATTCACCTCGACGTTCGGCGCCTTGCCCGCCAGCGCCGACACCAAGTTGGATTCGTTCGACCGCGCGATGAGCGACGTGTCGACCGTGTTGATCACGTTGCCGAGTCGCTCGCGCGTGGTGGACGTGCCTTCGCCCGTCACCACCACTTCGCCTAACCGAAGAGGGTTGGCCTCGAGGGCAAAGTTCTGCGAGTGTGCGCCGGCTGTGACGGCTACGGCGACAGTTTTCGCCTGGTACCCGATCAGGCGGACGCTCAGGCTATCGGTCCGGCCGGTGACGCGCGCCGCGGGGAGTACGAGGCGGTAGGTGCCGTCGGTCCCCGTGGCGACGCCCGCCCTGAGGTCCTTGAGGAACACGCTGGCGTACGGCAACGGCGCGCCTGCCGCGCTGGTGACGGTGCCGGTGAACACGGCCTCCTGGCCGGCTTGCTGTGCCCCCGCCACCGCGGCACACGCGAGGGTGGCAAAGGCGGCGAACACCAACGAGCAACTTCGCATACATGCCTCCACGGTACAGGACGACATGCGCGTCGCGAGCCGATCGCTGTGGCGTGCAACGCCGGGAGGCGTAGCATCCCCGCGCCTGGAGGCTGGAACAAGGAAGTGGGGACGAAGGTGGAGCGGCGAGGGACGATTCAGGAGGCGCGAGGGACGACGCGGCTGGGGCAATCGGTCGCGGACGCCCTCGGCGACGCACGCCCGCCTTGAGGCACACCGACGCGGATTGCCGACGCGCGCGCTCCGGGCGCGCGCACGCATCGAGTACGGCAGATGCGACTGGTCGGGTGACCGCGGGCCGTTAGTCTGCCCGTAAGGCTGTGAGCGGATCCGCGCCGGCCGCGCGCCGCGTCGGAATCACGGTGGCCACAAACGCCACGCCCGCCAACGCCGCCGCCGCCGTCGCCAACGTCGCTGGATCCCCCGCGCCGATCCCGAACAACTGCGACGCCACCAACGCCCGGGCCGCAACCGCGCCCGCCGTGCCTAACGCCAGTCCGATCGCGACGAACAGCGCGGTCTGCCGCAGCACGAGCGCCATCAAGTCGCGCGGCAATGCACCGAGCGCCGCGCGCACGCCCAGCTCCTGGGTGCGCTGCGCCACCGTGTAGCTGATGACGCCATACAACCCGATCGCTGCCAGCAGCAGCGCGGCGAGCGCGAACCCGCCCAGCAGCATCATCGAGATGCGCTGCTGCTGGATGTCGCTGCGCATCACGCTCGTCATCGTCACCGTCTCCACCAGCGGGATGGTGGGATCGACGTGCCGCAGGATCCGCGTGAACGTGGCGGCGACGGCGGCCGGCGACTCGCTCGTGCGCACGACGAAGTGCATGAAGGAATTCGGCCGCTGCTCGGCCGAGATGTAAATGGCCGGGTGCGGCGGTTGGGCAAGGGGGCCTTCTCGCACGTCGGCGATCACGCCGACGATGGTCTCGAGGCCATCGATGCCCCAGTCGAATCCGACCCGTTTTCCCACGGCGCTTTCGTCCGGGAAGATCTGCCGCGCGAACGTCTGGTTCACGACCACGACCGGCGATGCGCCGAGCACGTCCGTCGACCGGAGCAGGCGGCCGGCGACCAGGCGCGCACCCATCACATCGAAGTAGTTCGTGCCCACGATGCGCTTGTCTGCGTTAGGCATCGGGCCGTCCTTGTCCGACCGCGCCTCGACCGTGATGGTCCCGTCCACGCCCGAAGCAATCGGCAGGTCGCTCGTGAGCGTGACGCGCCGCGCGCCGTACACCGCGCCGAGCTCGCCCAACAGCCGATCGAAGAAGTTCCGCTGGCTCACCGAGTCGGGATACGTGGTCGACGGGAGCCACGCCGAGCCGGCGACGAGGTTCGCCGGATCGAATCCGGTGGGCACGTCGAGCAGCTTCGACACGCTGCGTGCGAGGAGGCCCGCCGTGGCGAGGAGCATGAACGACAGCGCGATCTCGGCCACCACCAGCACCCGGCGCGCGCGGTCGCGCACCGCGCTGCCGACCGTCCCGCGCCCGCCGCCGCGGAGGGTGCCGGCGACGTCGCCGCGTGCGGCCCGCAGCGCCGGGATGATGCCTAACGCCAAGCCGCACGCCGCGGATACCGCGCCGGTCAGGGCGAGCACGCGTCCGTCGATCGACACCTCCGCCAGCCGCGGCAGCGCATCGCCCAGCCGGCTGCGCATGGCACGGACGAGCGCGAACGCGAGCCCGAAGCCTAACGCGCCGCCGATCCCCGCCCGCACGAGACTCTCGGCCAACACGAGGCGGAGCAGCCGCCCCTGCCCGGCGCCCAGCGCCGTGCGCACCGCGAACTCGCGCGTGCGCATCGCCGCCCGGGTGAGCATCAGGCTCGCGACGTTCGCGCACGCGATGACGAGGAGCAGCACGCCCGCGGCGAGCAGCAGCTCCAGCGGCTGCCGATACGCCCCGACGAGCACCGGCCCGAGCGGATTGATGTGGAGTCCGTTCGTGATGTGCTCGTCCTGTTGAATCGACGTCGCCACGGCCACCGCGCCGGCGCGGGCCCGCTCGAGCGTCACGCCCGGCCGCAGGCGACCCACCACATCGAGCCAGTGCAGGCCGCGCGGCGAGGACTTGTCATCCAGCTGGAGCGGGAGCCAGAACAGCGGCGGCTTCCCGTGCGACCACTGGTACGCCGACGGCTGGCGTGCGTTAGGCGTCGACGGATACACGCCGATCACGACGTACGGCTGCCCGGTGAGCGTGATCGCGCGGCCGATGATGCCGCGGTCCCCGCCGAACCGGCTTCGCCACAGCGCGTCGCTCAGGATGACGACACGCGGCGCGCCCGCGCCCTCCTCGTCGGCACGGAACGCGCGCCCGACGATCGGCCGGAGGCCGAGCATTCCGGGAAGGCTCACCGAGACACGCGCGCCCTGCAATTGCTCGGCGCCGTCGGCGGTCTGAAGCACCTCGCCGGTGTTGTAGCTCACCCCGATGTCACTCAGAATGCCGCGCGTCCGCTCCTTCCAGTCGAGATACTCGGGGTAATCCGCCGGCGCTTCGCGGTTTCGATTCTGCACGTCGGCCAACTGCACGAGCGACGCCGGCGCGGGATACGGCAGCGGCTCGAACAAGACGCGGTCGATCACAGCGTACATCGCCATGGTCGCGCCAATGCCGAGCGCGAGGGTCAGCGTCACGGCGAGCGAAAAGCCGAGCTCGGACTTGAGCGCGCGGAACACGAACCGGAGGTCCAACATCAGGTCGTCGAACGAGCCCAGGCTCCACATGTCGCGGGTCTCCTCTCGATACCGGGTGACGTTGCCCAACCGGCGCCGTGTGTCGCCGGCCAGTCGGTCGCGCTCGAGCAGCGCGCGGTGCAGCCGCAGCTCTTCCTCGAGCTCGCGCGCCAGCCGTTCGCGGCGGAACCGGTCGCGCAGGCGGCGCAGTAGCTCGAGCGGCGTCATCCCGGGGGCTCCGTTAGACCGAGCGCATGACGCGATGGATGGCCTCGAGCAGCTCGGCGAAGCCGGTCTCCCGGAAGCCGAGCTGCTTGCGCCCGCTCGCGGTGATGCGGTAGTAGCGCGCCCGCTGGTTGTTCGGCGTCTGCTTCCATTCCGCCGTGATCCAGCCTTTCTGGCGCATGCGTTGGAGCGCGGGATAGAGCGAGCCCTCGTCCACCTGCAGGACGTCGTTGGACCGCTGCTTGATGTGCAGGGCGAGTCCGTAGCCGTGGAGCGGCCCAGCGGTGAGCGTCTTGAGGACGAGCATGTCGAGGGTGCCGGGAAGCAGGTCGCGTTTCGGTGCCATGGGGATAGGCAGTCTAGGGGATAGACAATCTCTGTACCCGGAGGGTTGCACGCAAGGCCGGTGGCCCGTGGAAATCGGCGAAATGACTGTTGGGCCCGGCACCCGAGCCCGTCAGCGCCGGATGCCGACCTTGAGGAACACCGACCGCGGATCGCCGACCCGTGCGCCCGCGCCTAACGCCGTGGTGAAATAGGTCTCGTCCGTCAGGTTGTTCACTTCCACGGCCACATCCCACGCCGGCCGATAGAACCCCACCACCGCGTCCAGCACCGCGAACGCCGGAATCTCGTTGGTGTTCGTCGTGTTGCCGAATACGCGGTCACGGTACGACAGGCCGACCCCCACGCGGAAGCCATCCAGCCCTCCTAACGATAGATCGTACGTGCTCCACGCGTTCGCGATGCGGCTCGGCACGCCCACGGGCTGCTTCCCCGTCGCCGCAGGCTGCGATGGATTGTCCGTGAGCTCGGCGTGCTGCGCAGTGAGATTCGCGAGGACGTGCAGCCGAGACGTCGCACGCCACTGCGCGTCCAGCTCGCCGCCCCACGTCTCCTGGTCCTTGAAGAACACCGTCGTCCCGACCTCGGTGAACACGTTCTGGCGCTTCACGCGGAACGCCGACGCGGTCACCGACAGCCTGTCGCCAAAGGGAGCGAGCTTCAGCCCGGCCTCGTACTGGATGGCCGACTCCGGCGGCTCGATCCCGTTCTGCGTCGCCTCCGAGTTGAAGTTCGCCAGATGGCTCGTCGCCACACCCACGAACGGCGACACACCGGGAGCGACCCGGTACAGCGTCCCCACACTCCAGCTCACCGGCGCATCGGTGCGCGTCAGCGTCGTACCGGGCTCCAACGGCTGCCCGTCATCGCGCATCCGCCCGGGCACGAACGCGTTAGGCGTGAGCGACGTCGACCACCAGTCCTGCCGCACGCCGATCCGCAGCTTCCACCGGTCCGTCAGATCCACCTGATCGGTCACGTACGCGCTCACGTACACCGCGCTCAGGTTGTCGTCGTCACAGCTGTGGTGCTCGTCGCACTCGAAATCCAGACTGTCCACCGACATCTCCTGAATGTGCGGGTCGAAGATGTCGGCAATGGGCGGTACGTCCGCGGTCGCTCGATTGGTGCGAATGTGCTCGTGGTGGAGCTCGGCGCCCGCGAGAAGCGAATGTCCAACGGTACCGGTCGTGAACGTCCACAGCGGCTCGAGCTGATAGTCGAAATCGTTGTTCAGGTCGTGCTGGCGCCGGAACTGCCGCGACACCGAGCTGTCGCCCGACACCGCGCTGCCCGAATTCCGCTGCAGGTCGAGGTCGCGATACAGGTACGAGATCCGGTTGTTGATCGTGAGGTGCTCGTTCACCGTCCACACGTCGCTCAGTGTCGTCCGCGCCAGGTCCTGATTGCCGAACGAAAACGGCGTCGAATACTTGGTCGCGCGCGAGACGTCAATCGGACTGCCGTTCAGGTAGATGAGCCCGTAGGCGTCCGGCGTCTGGTCGATGTGCCGCGCATCCACGGCGAGCTCGAACACGTGCGACCCGGCGGACCACGTCGCATCCGGACGCAGCTCGAGGTTCGTGCTCCCGAGACTCCGGAACGCCGTGGCGTGCTCGGCGAAACCGTCGACTCGGTAGTCGACGCCCGTTAGGCCAGTCGGCCCGGTGCTGTGGAAAGTCGTGTTGAACGAGCCGTACGCGCCGCCCTGCGCGGTGATGCCGTAGCCGGCCGCCGCTTGCGGCTTCAAGTGCACGATGTTGATCGTGCCGCCGGCCGGTCCGCTCCCGAAGAGCGCCGAGCCCGGTCCCTTGAGGATTTCGATATGGTCGATGCCGTTCAGTGAGTGCGAGAAGCCGTTGATCGCGTCGCCATCAGAGAACCCGTCGCTCGACATCCGCGGATCCAGACCGCGCATGAGGAAGCGATCGAAGAATCCGTACGACGACGGACCCCCCTCGCTCACACCGCTCACGTTCCGAATCGCCTCGCGCAGGCTGGTCTCGCCCCGCTGCTCTGTGACGTCGCGCGAGATGATCTGGATGCTTGCGGGAAGGTCCTCGAGCGCTGTCCCGGTTTTCCCCATCATCGGGACTCGCCGCAACGAGCGCTGGTCCACGCCCTCCACGCGCACGGCGGCCAACGTTGGAGCAGCACCGCGCTCTCCGGCCGACACCAACGCGACAGTCGTCGAGCTCGTGAAGCGATATCGAACGCCGCTGCCTGCGAGCAGCTGCCTGAGCGCTTCCTCGGCGGAGAGGTTCCCCGAAACAGCACGCGACTCGCGACCGACGGCAGCCGCGGAGTCGAAGGACACACTCACGCCCGACTGGCGTTGGTACTGGTCGATCGCCCGCGCGAGCGGCTGGACTGGAATGTCGAAGGATCTAGTCTGCACGACAATGTCGGCGCTCGATTGCTGCGCGCGCGATGGAGCGACCACGGACAGGACCAAAACGGCCAAAACCGGAACAATTCTCGATCGAATCATCGGAGCGCGCGAAAGGGGAGAATTTTACTCGTATTTACGCGCGCGAATCTATTAACGCCCTCTGCGCAGTCAAGCGCCACATGAGCGTAGAAGCTTCCCAGGATCGATTGTGCTACGGAAGAAGCCGAAGCGATGGCACGTGTCGCGGTCGCACGAGAGAGAAATGTCTTCGATCGACCGTCAGCACACTCACGATGTCCAGTCGCTCAGCCGCCGCAACCACACAGGCCTCAACCAGGCCAATCGGTGTGTCGATGTAGATGCCCATGAGCTCAGCCGCGCGCTCGACGTCTTCGGCCGCGAGTCCCTCGAGCATGAACTCGCCGTCGCACACCAGCGGTCGCCGCCTGCGTGTCAGCCGATGAGCTCCCGCAGGCGACCGGCGTACGCGTGCCCGACCACGAGCTTGGTGCCGTCGCTGAGCAGCGCGATGTATTCGCCGTGGAACCACGGCTGGATTTCGCGCACGCGGTCGAAGTTGACGATCGTTGACCGATGGATGCGGAGGAACGAGTCGGTGGGCAGGCGCGCTTCCATGCTCTTCATGCTTTCGCGCAGGACGTACACGCCGCCGCGCGCATGCAGCCGCACGTAGTTTGCCGCCGCCTCGACCCAATCGACGTCGCCCACCTTGACGAACTGCACGCGGCCCTCGTGCCTAACGGCGAGACGTTCGTGACGAGCCCGCGCCGCCCGCAGCTCCGCTACGAGCGCCAGCAACCGGGCATCGGGCGCGCTGGCCTCGCCGAGGGCGAGGCGCTCGCGTGCGCGGGTGAGAGCCGTGCGAAAACGCTCGCGGCCGACCGGCTTGAGCAGGTAGTCCACCGCGTGGACATCGAAGGCGTGCAGCGCGTACTCGTCGAAGGCGCTCACGAACACGATGGCCGGGAGGCGCGCGACATCGAGGGCTTCGAGGATGTGGAAGCCATCCATGCCCGGCATCTGGATGTCGAGGAACACCAGGTCGGGCGCGTCGCGCTCGATGGCGGCGATCGCATCGGCGCCGTTCTCGCACTCGCCCAGGAGCTCCACGCCCTCTTCGCCGGCGAGCAGCTTGCGCAGGCGGGCGCGTGCCGGCGGTTCGTCGTCGACGATCATGATGCGGATACGGCGGCCGACGTTCACGGCTTCAGGAGACGCGACGGTGCACGTCCGGGTGCAAGGGGACGACGATCTCGACCTCCACTCCTCCGTTAGGCGGCGGGCGGTTGGCCAGCTCGAGACGGTAGGCGGTGCCGTAGGCCTGGCGGAGCCGCGCGCGCGTGGTCTGGAGGCCGATGCCGTCGAGCCGCCGTCCCTCGCGCGACGCCGGGAGGCCCGGTCCGTTGTCGATGACGCGGAGCCGCACACCGCTGGCACAGCGCTCGGCGCGCACTTCCACGTGCACCGTGCCCGTTGGGCAGGCGGCGCCGTACCGCAGCGCGTTCTCGACCAACGGCTGCAGCACCAGATTCGGTACGAGCGTGTCCATCACGCTGGCGTCCAGCTCCATGCTCGTGGTCAGCCGGTCGCCGAAGCGGAGCCGCATGATGGCCAGATAGCGTCGGACGAAGTCGACCTCCTCGCGGAGCGGGATTTCCTGCGCGCCGCCTGCCGCCAGGGCCGAGCGCAGGAGATCGCCTAACGCAGCCAGCATCTCGTCCGCCGCGTCGACGTCGTCGTGCATGAGCGCCGACACGGCGTTGAGCGTGTTGAACAGAAAGTGCGGCCGGATCCTGAGGCCGAGCAGCTCGAGCTCGGCGCGGTCGAGCTGCGCCTGCAGCGCGGTCGCCCGCTGGTCGCGCTCGCGGAACCGGTCGCGGTATCGCACCGCGTGCATCGCAGCGATGAGCGCGATGCAGGCCAGCAAATCGGTCGCGGCCATGATCCCGGCGTGTCCGACGTGCGTTGCACTCACGCCCGACGCCGCGCCCGCCAGAAACGACGGTATCACTTGCTCGAGCGCCAGCATCACGATCGTGTGCAGCGCCGATGTGGCGAGGACCGCGACGATCTGATTCGGGAGGCGCTGGTCGAGCGCGCGCCGGAGCAGGGGCACCAGGAGCACCCACACGTACCAGCGTCCGAGCTCCCACAGCAGAATCGACGGGAACCCCACCGTGCTGCGCGGCGCCGCGTAGAGACGCCCGAGCGCGAACAGCACGGCGAGCGCGCTCGCCACGCCCAGCGCCGCTGCGGTGAGACCCGCACCTCGCATCGTGACCGCCGGCGCCTCCAGGGCGCGCCGACGCCACATCGTTCGAATCGAGTCCGTGAGCTGCAAAGACATGCGGCTGCGACGCCAGGTGATTCATCCCCACTTTCCAATTACACGTAGCGATCCCGCGCAGAGACACATCGAAACATTTTTCGGACGAGCCCGCTGTGGGTCTCTCGTGATGCAACTCGCACCGCGTTCTTTCATTCTGATGACAATTCGCATCGGAGGTTGTCGCCGTGTTTGGTGGCGGTATCATTGAGCGAACTGGAAACGGCCGCCACACGTGCCGCTGGGGCTTTTGACGCGGAGCAACACGGAGATGACCGCTCAGGAAGACCGCGATCTCGGTTTCGGCAGCGTCGTCTCGCGAGAGAGCCGGAAACGTCTGCTCAACCGCAACGGGACGTTCAACGTCGAGCGCCGCGGGCTGCGGGTGTTCCAATCGCTGAGCCTGTATCACACGGCGCTGTCGATTTCGTGGCCGCGGTTCCTCGGCGCCGTCATCAGCACGTACGTCGTGATCAACGTGGTCTTTGCGTGCGCCTATCTGCTGTGCGGGCCCGGCGCGCTCAACACGCCGCCCACGGGCATGCCGGAAGGCCGCTTTCTGCAGGCGTTCTTCTTCTCGGTCGAGACGTTCGGCACCATCGGCTACGGCAACATCTACCCGGTGGGTGTGGTGCCTAACTTCGTGATGGTGGTGGAGGCGCTCACCGGGCTGCTCGTGCTGGCGATGTCGACGGGGCTCATCTTCGCCCGATTCTCACGCCCAACGGCGCGCATCCGGTTCAGCCGGAACGCGGTGATCGCGCCGTACCGCGGGATCACGGCGCTCATGCTGCGCATCGTCAACGAGCGCAGCAACCAGATCGTGGAAGTGGACGCGCAGGTGCTGTTCTCGCGCCGCGCCGATGACGACGGCACGCCGCGTGTGTTCGACGAGCTCGGATTGGAGCGCCGTCACGTGGTGTTCTTCCCGCTCGCGTGGACGATCGTGCATCCCATCGACGAGACGAGTCCGTTGTTCGGCCTCACACCGGCGGAGCTCGCCGAAGTGGACGCCGAATTCCTCGTCCTGCTCAAGGGCATCGACGAGACGTTCTCGCAGACGGTGCACGCCCGCTCATCGTATACCGTGAAGGAACTGGTGTGGGACGCGCAGTTCACGTCGATGTTCAACCCGTTGACGCCGGACGGCGTCGTGAGCATCGACATCGAGCGGCTCGATGCGATCGATCGCGGCGCCCGACCGAGACCGGTGGACGCGGCCGCGGACTAACGCAACGTCACCCAATGGGCGGCGCGTCGGAGAGATGTTCCTGCACGATCACCCACGTGGACCCACGTCGCTCGAACACGGCGGTCCACGCGCCGCCCACCACGTGTGGCATGCCACGCGGCGTGAGATGCGGAATGCGATAGGTGGCGGTGAGCACGGCTGCGTTGGGCCCCAGCACATCGACCGCCATGGTGTCCCATACCCACCGCGGCTGACGCATGTTCTGACCGGTGCTCTCCCAGAAGGTGCGAATGTTCTGCTCGAGCGCCGCGCGCGTGGTCGTGATCCGGCCGCCGGTCGCGGAGATCACGCGGCCGGTGTCGGGATAGAGACTCATGAGGCGGGCGACGAAGTTGGGCGCCGACAGGTCGCACGCAGCTTTCATTCGGCCGCGGATGGTGTCGGCGATCGCCGCGCGCTGCGTTGCCGACAGCGCGGGGGAGCCGGCCGGGCGCGCACAAGCGACCTGGGCAGTGATGGCGGCGGCCGCGAGGAGGGTGACACAGCGCCGAATGGTGGTCATGGTTCTGCGGCGTGGTTATAGTGGTTGTACGAGGCGAAGGACAGCGCACGTCTCCGCGAGTGGACGCTCGCGCGAGGTCATTGCGTGATGCGTCGTTCGCCGACTGGCGCGCTTGGTGCATGCGGCACGTCGCCACGGGATGCGGGCACCGCCGTGATGAATGTGTGCGGCGTCGTCGAGGGTCGCGAGAGCGGCGGCGCGACGTCTGGGCGAGCATGCGAAAGCGATGCCACGAGCAGTGCGCGCGGGGTGGGCGCACTTGATGTCCGGACACGAAGGAGGAAGGTATGGGCGCATTGAAAACGCTGGCGCTGCTGCCGATGGCCGGATTGATCGTGATCGCGTGTGGTCGCACGAGCACGGGGCCATCGACGGCGATGAACGCGCAATTGCGGAGCGACCTGGAGCGGGCGGCATCGCCGACATCGGACCTGGCGCTCGCGCGATTTCGCGCGACGCGGACCGTGTCGAACGTGGAGCTCGGCCTTGGGAACGGCAGTCAGGGCACCGAAGCGCCGCGGAAGTCGCCCTCGCATCGGGCGCGGCACACGTTGACGCCGACGGTCGAAGCGGTGAGCGCGATCACGCCGAAACCGGCGCCGATGCCGACCGTGGTGGCGGCATCCGACGATCCAGGTCCGTTAGCGGGGCCGAGGCCGATGCCTAACCCGGTGGGCTCGATCTTCCGCGGCGGGATGATCGCGGATGACGATCACTGCCAGATCCATCGCGGCGCGATGGTCGGACGCGTGGCGCCCGAGCGCCCGATGATGGGCGGCATGTCAGGCCGGCCGCACGGCATCTGGTAGGCGACGCGCCTAACGGGGATCGAGCAACGGGGCCGGCTGTCGAGCCGGCCCCGTTTGCATCTGGTCTTAGAAAGAAGGGAATGGGGAAGCGCTCGCTGGCGCTCGCTTGGGGAAGCGCTGCGCTGGGGGAAGCGGCGGCGACGCCGCCTGGGGGAGTGGAACAACATCAATGGTCTGCTCGACGTGAGTGCCATTCGCGGGCCGCACGATAGGCTCTCTCCACCCAGACACAACTGATGTCCTTCCACCCCTCAGGCGGCGTCGCCGCCGCTTCCCCCAGCGCAGCGCTTCCCCAAGCGAGCGCCAGCGAGCGCTTCCCCATTCCCTTCTTTCTAAGACCAGATGCAAACGGGGCCGG
>JAICLH010000282.1 GCA_025927495.1 Gemmatimonadaceae bacterium | reverse complement strand
TTCCCGATGGAGGCGTCGGCCGCATCGAGGATGAGGAGATTCTCCCGCGTTTTCGCCGTGGCGACTTCGATGGTGGCGTGCTCGCCGGAGTGATCGCGCTGGCGACGACGGCGGCCGGTGATACGAGTTTTGTGAATTCCTCGAGCGCACCCGCGTATCACCCGCCGGCGCCGGCCGCGTCTACATCATCCCCACCGGGCACTCCACGAGAACCAGTGCGGCCGTTCTGGCTGATCGGACTTCTCGTGACCCTTGGGACCGCAGCGGCCGCCTTTCTTGTATGGCGCGCCAAGCGCCCGCCGCGCTGCCCGAACGGACACGGGCTGATGCAGCGTCTCACGCCCGACGCCGAGGCCGCGAAGCTGTCGCGGGAAGAACGCCTCGAGGAGGAGTTGAAGAGTGTCGACTACGACGTGTGGGTCTGCCAGCACTGCCCAGAGACCATCGTCATTCCACACAAAGCATGGTTCAGCGCGTATCACCAGTGCGAGCACTGCGGGCGCCGAACCAGTCTCGCGAAGTCGAAAACCCTGATTCCAGCCACTCAGGTCAACGAAGGGCTCGTCGAGGTGACGACCGACTGCCGCAATTGCGGCGCGCACGACGTCGCGCGACACATGACGCCCCGGCTACCCAGGCCGTCGACCTCTTTCTCCGGCTCGAGCGGATTCTCGAGCGGCGGCTCTTCGGGTGGTTCGAGCGGGGGCTCGAGCTTTGGCGGTGGATCAGCGGGCGGTGGCGGCGCGGGACGGAGTTACTGACGCGTGCGGATGCGCGCGTCAGTGCACCAGGCCAATCGCAACCAGAAGCGGTATCACCACGGCAACGATCGCCTCGCCCGCGATGAGCCCAGATGCGAGCGGAACGGAGTAACGCTCGTGGGTGTCGGCGTTCCGCCGCTGCCAAACGCGGTCGACGACTCCGCCGAGGAACATGACTACGATCACCGCGAAGGGGACGAGCATCCCAATGCCGACACCCGTCGGCGACGGGACCCATTTGGTGCCGTGCGCTTCGATAATGGCAAGCACAATTCCGAGAACGGCGCCGACGACCAGCGCCGTGAGCGCGTATTTGGGAAGTGCACTCGCGCCGTGCGACAGAATTTCGGCGAAGCCGGCCCAGCGGCGCGACGTGGGCGATGATAGCCCGGCGTGTTCTCCGGTAATGCCATACGTGCTGCGCAGCAGCGGATACATCCAGGCGACCGCCGCGGCGCCTACCGGAGTCGCGACGAGTTGCATGATCGCCATGTTCTTTGGGGTCGAGCCGATCATGAACCCGGCGCGATAGTCCTGCATCAACGCCTCGGAGTCGCTGGCGATGATGCCCGTGTTCCCGCTCGCCACCATGTTGACGCCGATGTTTCCCGGCACGAGCACGCCGAAAACTGCTTGCATCAAATTCGACAACGCGCTGATCGGGCCCCAGTTCGTCTCACCGAGCACGCGAAGGCCGACGAGCATGAGTGGAACGGAGAGCAGGATCGACAGCGCGCTGATCCAGATCGCGACGCCGAAAATCGCCTTCAGCACGAAGATCACCGCGATGGAGGTGATCAGGACACCGATGCCCACCCATTTCATGGGAACGGTGCCGCTGTCCGCGGACGCACCGGTGAGGTTCGAGAAGGTCTTCTTGAGCACGTTCCAGCGAATCACGAGGCCGGCCAAGCCCGCAAACACGAGCATGCCTGTCGCGGGCCACATGACCCAGAACAGCACATCCGTCCGCGTGAATGACGGCTTGAGAATTCCATAATGCAGCAATGCATACGGCGCGACGACCCACGACAGCGTCGCGCCGAGCAGCATGCTCGCGTCCACTCGGAAGCCGATGATGATACCGGAGCCAAAGGACAAAAGGCTCCAGTTCACGCCGACGCCGGTCGACTGCACTATCGCCGGTCCCAGCGTCATGACCGACGGGAACCAGGCGAGGACGCGGGCATCCTCGGTCATGAGCATGAGCAGCGCCGACGCGATCGCACCGATCGCCAGCGCGCGCGCCGCGCGTTTCGCGCCCTCGTCGCCGGCATCGAGCACCATCAATGTCGTGCCGGCCGCCGTTCCATCCGGGTACGGCAGCCGCTCGTCGACGACGAAGTGCTGCCGCATGGGAATCGCCAACAGCACGCCGAGAAGACCGCCCGTGGACAGCCACCAAAAGGCTTGAATCGGCGTCAGCGTGACGTGGAAGTTGGCGCCGGGACTGGCGGCCAGCATATCGAACGCCGCGAGCAGGATGCACATGAATGCCGTCTGCGCCGCCGCGGTGCCGGCGGTCTGGACGATGTTGTTCTCCCACCGGTTGTAGTCCTTGAAGAACACACCGAGGGCGAGATAGCCGAAGAACGCCGAGACAACGGAGACGTTCGGACCGAAGCCGAGCTTGAGGACGATGTATGGGTACGAGGCGCCCATCACCGCCGCGACCGCGAGCCCACAGATCACGGATCGAACGGTGAGCTCGCGAATGTGCGCCGGCTTCTGCGGGATGATCTCGGTATCACTCATGTGCCGAGTATCTTGGCGCGCGAGCCGTGGGCTTGTCCATCCCGCCGGCAGGCCAATGCCAACCGGTTACGCGACTGCTATTCCGATCTCAGCGCGATGTTCGGATCGGTACGCGAAGCACGGTGAGCCGGCACCCAGCTCCCCACCATCGCCACCAGCAGTAGGGTCAGGGACGCCGTAGCGTAGACGACGGTGTCCCGCGGCGAAACGTCGAACAGCAACGGCGCGAGCCACTTGCTCGCGTACCACGCGACGCCCACGCCGATAGCGAGTCCGATAAGCGCCACACGCGCCCCGTCCGACAACACCATCGTCGCCAGATCGCGCGGCTGCGCCCCGAGCGCGAGGCGGATGCCCAGCTCGTGTGTCCGCTGCTCGACGTTGTACGCGATCACGCTGTAGAGGCCCATCGCTGCGACGAGCAGCGCGAGCGCGCCGAACGCCACGAACGTCGTCGCTCCAAGCCGGAACGACTGCATCATGGGCGACACGATTTCCTGGAACGGAGTCACCGTGATATACGTGGTGCCCGGCATCTCCCGCTGAAGCGCCTTTTGCAACGTCGGCACGAATTTCCGCGCGTTCCCGGCGACGCGCACGAACAGC
>JAICLH010000183.1 GCA_025927495.1 Gemmatimonadaceae bacterium | reverse complement strand
TGCGATTCATGGCCGGCTGCATGCTGACGCCCGGCCCGGTGCCGAGCGTCGAGACGCCGCTGCATTCGCTCCTGCCGTACGCGGTCATCGCGCACACCCACGACGTCGCGACCATGAGCCTGACGAACGTGCGCGACGGCGTCGCCGAACGGCTCATCGAGGAGTTGTTCGGCCGCGCGATCGTGTACGTGCCCTACGTGCGGCCCGGCTTCCCACTCGCCCGCGCCGTGCGCGACAGGGCCGGCCGGTTGCCGGGCGAGGCGATCGGCCTCGCCTTGGCCCACCACGGGCTCATGGTGTGGGCCGACGACGCCCGCGAATGTTACGCGCGTCTGCTGCGCGTCGTGAACGGGATCGAGGACTACCTGGCGTCGACGCGCCGAGCGCACCCGCGGCCGGCCACGGTGCCTAACGCATTCATGTCAGCCGACGAGCGCCTCCGCCACGCGGAGGCCGTGCTGCCCGTCGTGCGCGGCGTGCTGGGATCGGCGCGCCGCGTGGTTCTGCATTGGGACGATGACCCGGCGCTCCTCGGCGCGCTCGCCGAACCGGGCATGCGCGAGCGTGTGAGGCGCGGGATGGCGACGCCAGAGCACATCTTGCGTGCCGGGCGTCACCCGGTGTGGTTGGACCTTGATCCGTCCGCGCCGCCGGACGTGACCGCCGACGCCGTCCGCGCCCAACTCGGCGCCCAACGAACGGAGTACGAGGCGTATCACGCGCGCCATGCGCCGCCTGACGAACCGCCGCTCGCCGACTGGGCGAAGGTGGTGCTCGCGCCCGGACTCGGCATGATCACCGCGTCGCGCAGCAAACGGGACGCCGTGACCGCAGGCGTCTGCTACCGGGCCGTGCTCCGGGCGATGTCCAACGCGGACGCCATCGACACCTTCCAGTTCATCGCCGAATCGGAGGTCTTCGAGTTCGAGCACTGGCCGCTCGAGCGCCGCAAGATCGACGAGCAGGACGCGCGCGATGCCGCCGCGCTCCTGCTGCCGCGCCGTGTCGCCGTCGTGATTGGCGGCGCGAGCGGGATCGGCAAGGCGGCCGCGCAGCGCTTCGCGAAGGAAGGCGCGCACGTCGTGGTCGCCGACCTCGATGGGCCGGCTGCGGAGGCAGTGGCGGGCGAAATTGCGGCATCGTACCCGGGCCGTGCGATCGCCGTGGCGCTCGACGTCCGCACCGATGCGAGCCTCGACGCCTTGGTTAGGCAAGCGGTGCTCGAGTTCGGCGGCATCGATTGTCTCTTCTACAGCGCCGGCCGGCCGCCCCGGTTCGCGGATGTGACCCAGCTGCGGCGCGAGGACTTGCAGCAGCAGCTCGACGTCCACTATCTCGGCGCCGTGCTCGCGATCGGCGCCGCCGCGTCCGTCATGCGGCGCCAGCAGCTCGGCGGTTCGATCGTCGCGTCCGTGTCCAAGGCTGCGCTGGCGCCAGGACGAGACGCCGCCGCCTATGGCGGCAGCAAAGCCGCGCTGCTCCAGGCGCTGCGCGTCGCCGCCGTTGAGTTAGGCAGCGACGGGATCCGGGTGAACGCGATCAACGCCGACCAGGTCGAGACGCCGCTCTTCCTGCGGTTCGTCCGCGAGCGGGCCGCCATGCGCGGCGTCTCAGTGGAGGAGCAGCTCGAGGCCTACCGCAAACGCAACGTCATGGGCGTGTCGCTCATTCCGGCGGATGCCGTGGCCGACATCGCGGCACTGCTGGCGAGCGACCGGTTCCAGTTCACGACCGGCGACATCATCACCGTGGACGGCGGCCTACCCGAGGCGTTTCCTCGCTGAGTAGCGGGCGCGTCGGAATATATGATCGCGCTAACGGGGAATGGGGGAAGCGCTCGCCGTCGCTCTCGCTTCCCCTTCCCCAAGACATGCGCTTCGAAATTCAGACGCCGTTCACCAGGCTAGCGAGACCCCACCTGCGCAACGCTCGCTTTCGCACGACCGGCGTCAAGGTGGTCCCAGTTCATGATCGTATTGAAGCCGAGCATGTAGGTGCCCTGGGTTTGCCAGCGCCAGAAGGGCCGGATCGCGAACATCACGATGTGGCCTTTGCCCACCGATTCGTCTACGATCTGCGCGCGGTCGGAGAGCGCCTCGCCGCCCTGTAGCGTTCCCGAGAGCAGCATGTCAGCCGGCCGCCGCGGGAAGCGCATGATGACGCGCGGGCCCTGCGACGAGGTATCGGCGCCCTCGCCCGCGCGTGTCGCGCGCGTTGCGCCTAACGCTCGACCGCGCAACCGCGTGCTGTCGCGCCCGTCGGCCGACGAATCGGGATGCCACGGCGAGAGCGCCATCGGCGTCGCCATCGGCGTCACGTCCTGCCCAACATCCGGCCCGCGGTTGAACCCGCCGAAGAATTCGCCCGGACCGGTCGCCACGCGCATTACCGGACCCTGATTGAAGTACACCGGGATCTCGTCGTGCTCGTAGCCGTACACGATGGGACTCGACATGTCCGTGATCTCGCCGCGCATGATGCTGCCGCGCGCGAACAGGCTGTCGGGCTGCTCGATGCTCACCCCGGGCGCGAGGTTGTAGCCGGGGAAGATTTCCGACGTCGATCCCTCGACGATTAGCGTCCCGCCTTGTTCGACGAACATCTCCAAATTCCTAACGCCGTCGAGTCCCATGCCGCCGCGGATGTCGCTCGACGAATCGGGCGTGCCGAAGCTCTTGAACTCGGCGGTTTTCTCGTAGGGCAGGGGGGTGGCGCCGCGCTTCGGGATGCCGTTCACCATGCTCTGCACCGTGCCGCCGATGTGCGGCATGATGATCACGTCGTACTTCTGCCGCAGATTCGGGTCGCGGAGCTTGACGTCGCCGAAGTAGGTGTACGGAATCCCGTAGGTGTCGAGCGCGGCGCGCACCCAGCCCTCATCCTGCGTGCGCGTCCAACTGTGCACGTACCCGATGCGCGGCACATCGAGTTCGTGCGCCTTGACGTTAGGCGCGGACGCCATCGCGTACGCGGACAGTCCCAGCTTCGTGAGCTCGGACTCCATCTGCGCGCGGTTGGCGTTCGGGATGATCATCGCGCCGGCGCGGAAATGGCGCCCGTCGGCGTCGAAGTCTTCCTCGGCCGCTTGCATCCTGGTCTTCGCGAACTTGAACCGGAACGCGGCAATATTGTTGTCGGCCGTGTTGTCGACGACGAGCACGCCGCCCGAGCCCGACACGCCTCCCGGTGCCACTGCATCCTTGGCCAGCATCGTCATCGGCTGGCCGAGCAGACTCTTGTCGGTGATCGGCGTGACCGTGATGTCGCGCATGAGCGGAAACGTCCACCCCGTGTCGTCGTAGGGCGCGGGATTCTTGGGCGAGAAGTGCTGCAGCGCGAAGTACATGTCGGCAAGCGTGCGGTACGGCTGATCGCCGCGAATGATGTAATCGCCCGCTTTCACCGACACGCCGCCCGCCGTGAACGCCGAGTTGGCGGTCTGCACTTCGAGGCCCTGCGCACGGAGATCGTTCACGGCGTCGGCCGCGTTGGCCTTCCGGTACTGTTGGGCGGGAATGACCCATCCATAGACGGGACCCGTCTTCCCCTTGTCCACCGCGCGCACGTTCTTGCGCCAGTAGTTGTCGAGGAACGTCTCCTTGTTCTTCGCCACGTCCGACAGCGCGAACAGGATGGCCGACTCCTGGATGTTCGTGTTGTTGCGCGGACCCCAGTTGATGCTGTCGAGCGGTGGGTTAGGCCGGAACCACTCGCGGCTGGTCGTCGTTGGGCGCGGCTTGACGACGTAGTTGTCCGGGCCGTAGCTCTGCACCTCGTAAAAGCGGCCAAGCGCGTTATGCGTGTGCGCGATGAAGAACAGGTAGTTAGGCGTCCACCCGTCGTAGAAGCCGTACGTCCACACGCCGGGCACGCCGCGCTTCGTCATCTCCATCACGTCGTTCTCGGCCAGCATCCACCACTCGTCGACCGTGATCGGATCGATCTGCTCGTTGTAGGGACCCGTGCCGGTCGATGCGTAAAGGTACGTCTGTGCCTCGTGCAGGTCGTGCAGAATCGTCGGATGCCAGTCGAGCACGGCTTGCGTGGTGTGCTTGGTCAGCTTTAGGAACTGACCCATGCCGTCGCGGTTGTTGTCGTGCTGCACGTACTTGCCCCAGTACATGAGCGGCAGCCGCGTGGCGCCCTTCGGCAGCTTCTTGTTGTAGTAGTAGGTGTCGACCGCCTTGTCGCGACCGTCGGGTTCGATCACCGGCGTGATCAGCACGATGACGTTGTTGCGGATGTTCTGGATGAACTGCGACGAATCGACGGCGAGACGGTACGCGAGCTCCATCAGCATCTCGGGTCCGCCGAACTCCGGGGAGTGGATGCCGCTCGTGATATAGTAGATGGGCTTGGCCGTATGGATGAGCTGCTGCGCCTGCTCCGGTGTCGTCTTGCGCGGGTCGCCTAACGCAGCCAGCATGCCGCGGTACTTGTCCAGGTCCTTGAGGGTCGCCTCGTCCGCGATCGCGGCGAGGATCATGTCGCGGCCCTCTTCGGTCTTGCCGATGCGCCACACTTTCACGCGCGGCGACGTCGTGGCGAGCGCGTCGAAGTACTTGTAGATGTCGGCGCTGCGATCGAGGATGCCCGGTGCGCCGATGATGTGGCCCAGCACCTTGAGTGGTGACGGTACGGTGCTTGACGCGGGTAGATAGTTCACGAGCTCCGTCGAGATGCGCGGATCCTCGAGGTCCTGTTTGATTTGCGCCGTGTAGGCCGAATCGATGGCTTGTTGGGCACGGGCGGCGGGTGCCGCGAGGACCGCGGCAGCCGCGAACGTGCAGACGAGCCGGACCTTCCGGGAAATGTCGGACATCCTCAAGTTCCTCTCGAGATGGGATCGAGCCGCCGAGTGGATCGGCACAGGCGGCCGGAGGGCCGCCGATGTACTACGCGAAGGGTGTCCGGGACGTTCAGCCCGCCGCGTAGAATTAGCCCGCAATGATTCGGTACGCCGCACGTCGATTGGATGTGCCCCGCGTTGCGGGCGACGTATATTGGTCGCGATCGAAGCTCTGGAGAGGCCAAATCCGTGGTGCCGGACGACGTGCCGTTGCCTTTACTGGAACGCTACGCGATTGGACAGTGCACGCCGGAAGATCTGGCGGAGCTCGAGGCATGGATCGATGGCCAGCCGGAGCGCCGGCTTTTCATCGACCGGCTTCAGAGCCTGTTTGCGCATCCCGCCGATCGCGAAGCGCCGGTGAATTTCACCGAGACCGAGATCGAGCACGCGTGGGACCGACTCGCGGAGCGCATGGCGGGGCAGGCGTCCAAGGATCGCGCGCGAGCAGTGTGGTTACGACGTGCCGGCGTCGCGATTGCGTGCGTGGCGCTGGCGATCCTGCTCTGGCTCTTGCTTGTGCGCTGAGCCGCCCACCGGGAACGCCCGCCTAACGGCGCTGGCGCTATCGCCAGAGCGCGGTAGATTGCGGCAGAGCCCGATACCATGGAGGCGGTCTTATGCGACGTTCGTGTCTGCTCCTCGCGCCTGCAATCCTCGTTGCCCTGGCATGCAGTAGTAGCAACCCCGGCATCACCGACCCACAACAGGTCGAGGCGGACCTGGTTGGCTCGTGGTCGCAAGTCGTGTCCGCGCATGGAGAGGAGCAAGTGATCGACCTAACCGTAAGCGATACGATCGTGACTGGCGTCGGGCACTATTCCGGCGAGTCAATTGTCGGCGGAAGCATCACTGTCACCGGGTACATTACGGGCTCGCGGATCGACCTGACCCTCTCTCGGGACGACAACTCGATCTTCCCGTTCTCGGGGCATCTCGCGTCGAAGAACAGCCTCACCGGTAACTACATCGGGGTGGATCACGCCACGCCAGTGCAGTTCAAGCGAGAGGGTGTCGATCCGCCGTAATCGCCGCGTGTCGGGTTTCGCTCGCGCATAGGTTGCCGCCGCCGCCGTCCGACCTAATGTCCGGCTGAGCCACGGCAGCGGCGCAGCCGCACGTGCCCCGTTAGGCACAAAGGCATCACTCCGATCTTCGGAACGCGAGCCGCAACGTTTTGAGCCCGCGCGTGATGTTCCGCTCCACCGCCTTCACCGTTACGCCCATCACCTCGGCGATTTCGGCGTTGGTAAGATGGAATTGGAGCCTGAGGACAATGGTGCGCTGCACGCGCTTGGGAAGACTGCGCACGGCGCGCTGCATGAGCTCCACCATTTCGTCCACGTCGGCCGCGTGGCGCGCATCCACCGTGTACTGGCTCATACCCCAGTCCTCTCGTCGTTCGGCGACGAGATGCTGCCAATCGACTTCGATACGGTCGCGTCGGAGATGGTTGAGCGCGCGATTGTGCGCGGTTTGGAAGACGTACGCCTTGAGGTCCATCTCGGGCGTCCAGGCGAAGCGTCGCTGCCAGACTGCGAGAAACGCGTCCTGGATGATTTCTTCGGCGAGGGCGCGCGTGCGCACGTAGCGCATCACGAGCGCATACAGCTCCGAGTAGTGCGCCCGGAAGATGGCGCCAAGTCGTCGGGACGCTGCCCGATCTTCATCGGTGTCGCGTTCTCTGATCGTCAGCGGCCAGCGAAGGGGCGGACGGTCCAGGGCATCGTCAGGTATCTCGGCGCCGGGCAGGCGGAGTTCGGGGACGGGCCAAATGGCGACCACTTCTGACATGGCGACGTGCTCCGTTTCGGGTTGCGCAAGGATACATCATTCCTCGCGCACGAGCGTCATCGTTTTATTGCAACCGACGATGACATCGAGCACCTGTATTCTGTCGCCTACACACATGACGACACCTCACACACGAGCAGACCCCACAGTCGACGCGCTTTCATAGTCCTGTGGGGTGCGGCGCCGCGGGACGGGTCGAATAAGGCAGACACCGACCCCAATCCCCAAGAGCGCCATGCTGGACATCGACTGGGAGCTGTTGCTGCGGTACGCCGAGCGCGACTGCGCGCCCGCGGACCGCGAACGATTCGACCGCTGGCTCGACGCGGACCGCCGCCACCGGGCGTTCTACGACGTCATTGCGTTAGGCAGCCCGGACGCGGAGCCGCCGCTCGATCCGCCGCCTGCTCCCCGCTGGCGCGTCCGCGAGCGCCCCGCCCGCGCCTGGGCCATTCGCGCACCGCGCCGGCTCGGCTGGCTCGTCGCCGCGGCCCTGCTCGCGGCGGCGGTGCTGGTTGCCGCGCGCGGCCGCGCGCGCCGCCTAACGGAGAGCGATGCCCCGGCGTCGCGAACCGTCGTCACTCGCCCGGCCGAGCGCGCGATCGTGAGGCTCGGCGACGGCACGCAGATCATCGTCGCCGCGCAGAGTACGCTGCGCTACCCCGCGACACAGGCTGGCGCGACCCGCGACGTCGATGTGAGCGGCGAAGCGTACTTCGAGGTGGCGCACGACGACCATCGGCCATTCGTCGTCCACGCCAACGGCGCCACCATCAGCGACCTCGGCACGGCGTTTGACGTGCGCGCGTATCCGTCCGACGACCGTGTTCGCATCGTCGTCGCCCAAGGCCGCGTGGCCGTCCGCGCGGCGCGCGATGCGCGCATCGTGGACCGCGGCAATCTGGCTCAGTGGGATGCGAGTGGGGCCGTCACGATGCGCCCGGTGGACCCGCAGCGGTTCGTCGCGTGGACCACCGGCACGTTGGTGTTCGATGCGACGCCGCTCGCTGACGTGGCCAGAGATCTCACGCGCTGGTACGGCACCGCGGTGATCATCGGCGACTCGTCGCTTGCCCATCGAGACTTCACC
>JAICLH010000105.1 GCA_025927495.1 Gemmatimonadaceae bacterium | reverse complement strand
TTGATGTTGTTCCGTCCCTCAGGCGGCGTCGCCGCCGCTTCCCCCAGCGCAGCGCTTCCCCAAGCGAGCGACAGCGAGCGCTTCCCCATTCCCCATAACCGCTATCAGAATCTCTGACGCAGCTCACTAGACTTCCGCATTCGCCGTCGCCCAACACCCCGATCGCGCGCATGAGCCCTGACCTGCATCCGCCCGCCGAGAGCGTCGTCGACCGCTTCCTGCGCTACGTGCGCATCGACACGCAGTCCCGCGAAGACCAGCAGACGACGCCGAGTACGCTGACGCAGTGGACGCTGGCGAACCTGCTGGCGGCGGAGCTCAAGCAGCTCGGCGCGTCCGAGGTGACCGTGAGCGAGCACTGCATGGTGTACGCGACGGTCCCGTCCACGCTGCCTAACGGAGCGCGCGCGCCGACGGTGGGCTTCATCGCGCACGTGGATACGTCGCCGGCGGTGAGCGGCGCCGGCGTCACGCCGGTGGTGCACCGCGACTATCGGGGCGGTGACATCGTGCTCCCGGGCGACACCACGCAGGTGATCACCGTCGCGCAGCACCCGGTGCTCGCGGACATGATCGGCGACGACATTATCACCACGGACGGCACCACGCTCCTGGGCTCCGACGACAAGGCCGGCGTCGCCGCGATCATGACGCTGGTGGACGTGCTGCTCCGCAATCCGCGCCTGAGCCACGGCCGCGTGCGCGTCGCGTTCACCGCCGACGAGGAAATCGGGACCGGCATCGAGAAGTTCGACGTGCCGGCGTTCGGCGCCGACTTCGCGTACACGGTCGACGGCAGCACGTTAGGCGAGGTGAGCGACGAGACGTGGAGCGCTCGCCTCGCCACGGTGACATTTTACGGAACGAGCGCACACCCGGGGACAGCGAAAGGCGTGATGGTGAATTCGGTGTATGCGATGGCTGACTTTCTGGGCCGCATGCCGCGCGACATGCTGCCCGAGACGACGGAGGAGCGCGAAGGCTTCGTCCATCCGTACGTCGGCTCGCTCGACGTAGAGCAATCGACGGTGAAAATCCTGATGCGCGATTTCGACCTGAGCGGACTGGAGGCGAAGGAGAATTTGCTGCGACGCCTGGCGCGCGAGAGCCAGGAACGCCGGCCCGGCGTGATGTTGCGGATCGAGGTTCGCGAGAACTACAAGAACATGAAAGAGGTGTTAGGCCAGCATCCCAACATCACGCAGCTCGCGCTCGACGCCGCGCGGCGTGCCGGCCTCACGCCATACTTGAAACCGATCCGCGGCGGCACCGACGGCTCACGCCTCACGTTCCGCGGCCTCCCGTGCCCCAACATCTTCACCGGCGGCCATGAGTTTCACAGCAAGCTCGAATTCAACTCACGGCGCGGCCTCGAAAAAACTGCCGAGACGCTGGTGCACCTGGTGCGGATGGTTGCTGAACAGGCGGGGCCGTAGATCGTCCTCGAAGGAAGCGCTCCCCTGCGCTCGCGCTTCCTCGAGACCCGCTAGACGTTAGTCACTGAGGATTTG
The DNA here is from genome assembly GCA_025927495.1 of Gemmatimonadaceae bacterium. GTDB lineage: Bacteria > Gemmatimonadota > Gemmatimonadetes > Gemmatimonadales > Gemmatimonadaceae > JADGGM01. The sequence goes on along the minus strand of JAICLH010000105.1, from coordinate 10,766 downwards.
ATGGGTACAGACGGTGCAGCTTGACCCGGGCTTTCTCGTTGGTGAATTGCCAGGTGATCGTGGCCTTGGCCGCATTGCGGCGGATTTCGTACGCGGCGAGGAGCGTGCGCAGCGTGGCGACATCGGGCACCCGTTGGGCCAGACACTGGCGCGCGAGGACGCTCAGCTCGAGCTCGGCCATGTTGAGCCAGCTGCCATGCGTCGGCGTGTAATGGAATTCGAGCTTCCGCACGATGCGGCGGGCTTCCTCAGGCGGGAAGGTTTCGTAGAGCGCTTCCGGCTTGTGCGTGCTCAAGTTGTCGAGCACCACCCCGATCCGCTCCGCTGTGGGATAGCCCGCATCGACGAGCCAGCGCATCTGGTGCGCGAAGTCCGCGCTCGTGCGATGCTCGGTTACCGCGAGGTGGCGCCAGCCACGCCGAGGATTCACGAACACAAACACGTTGCAGGTGCCCTGCCGGATGTACTCGCAATCGATGCGCGCCGGTGTGCCGGGCGCATGGGGAGCGGCGCCCGCCGTTCGCCGATGAGTTGCACCGGGGCTTCATCGAAACACACCACGGGGCGCCGCGGCGTCCTAAAGCCCCCGGCTTTGCCGGGGGATACTTGCTGCGCGAACCGGCACGTCACGTCCGGATTCCACATCGCGAACTCGCCGTGTTCTTACGTCATTTTCGTCGGTGCACTAAGTAGTCCGACGTATACGTAGCCTCGCTGTCGAATCGCATCTTGCCCCCACAACCTCAGCGCATGAGGTACTCGTGTCGCAAGAGCGCGTTCGGCTTGTCGGCGTCTCCGCTTTTCTTCCTCCCTGTCGCCGTTCGAGCGACGAAGTGGAAGCCTTGGTTGCGGCCCGCAGCCCCGGATACCGCGTACGCCAGGGAGTTGTCGAAGCGCTATCGGGAATTCGTGAACGGCGAGTTGCCCACGACGACCTGAACGCTTCCGATCTCGCTGCGCAAGCCGCGCTGCGGGTTCTGAGCGACACGGGTGTCACCCCGGACGAGGTGGATGTCCTCATCTTCGCAGCTGCCGGCCAGGACCTCATCGAGCCGGCGACAGCGAACATCGTGCAAGAAAAGGTCGGCACGGCGTGTCCGGTATTCGATCTCAAGAACGCCTGCAACAGCTTTCTCAACGGATTGCAAGTGGCTGAGGCGCTGATACTCGCCGGCCACCATCGCACCGCACTGGTAGTCGCCGGTGAGCTGAATTCCCGCGCCGTGCGGTGGGACGCGCGCAATCACGACGACTTCCGGCTCAACTTCCCGGGCTACACGCTGGGCGACGCGGGCGCGGCAGCGTTGCTCGCCCCGTCGGACAACGGGCGCGGAATCTTCTTTCGCTCGTTCGCGACGCTCAGCCGTTTTTGGAGTCTTGCCACACTGGCCTCGGGCGGCACCATGCACCCTCGCGGCGACGAATGGACGTACATCCGTGGCGACGGGTCGCGTCTCCGTGAGGCATTTCTCGAGTACGGCCCACCGCTGGTGCGCGATGCTCTGCGCAAGAGCGGCACGTCGCTCGACGACTTCGACCGCATTCTCGTGCACCAGGTCAGCATGCCATACCTACGCGACGTCGTGCAAGCGCTCGACATGCCTAACGACCGGATCGAGGTCACGCTGCCGTGTCTCGGCAACATGGCGGCGGCGTCGCTGCCAGTGGCCTACGCGCAAGCGGTGTCGCGTGGCACCATCGAGCCGGGCGACCGCGTCCTCTGGCTGGGCCTGGCGAGCGGGATCAGCCTCGCCATCCTCATGATGGAGGCCTAACGGTGCTAACTGCATCGTGTGCACCCGGGCCGGAGCTGTTCGTCGTGGTGCCGTTCTATAACGAGGAGCGGGCCATGCAGGCGACCCTCGATGCCCTGGCGCGCCAATCCGACGAGGACTTCGCGCTCGTGCTCGTTGACAACGGTAGCACCGACGGCAGTGCACGGATCGCTGCCGCGTTCGCGCACGAGCATCAACACCGCGCCATCGATCTGATCGCCGAGCCGCAGAAAGGAACGGGCTCGGCGTCGGACAGCGGCTTTCGGCACGCAATCGCGCGCGGCGCTCGATGGATCGCACGCACCGATGCCGACTGCATTCCCGACAGTCGTTGGGTTCGCAACATCCGCCGTGCGCTCGCAATGGACGGCCTCGAGTTCGTGGCCGGGCGCATCCGTCCTCGCGAGGATGATATCCCGCTCTCCCGAATCGACCGGATCGTGCTGCCCCTCATGATCTTCGTCGTCGAACGGTACGGTCGCCTCCATCACCGCGGGAAGCGGTTCAAGTACCCGTTCTTGCTCGCCGCCGGCAACAACATGGCGATCAGTGCGGATTTGTACGTCCGGGCAGGAGGATTTCCGCGCACGGCGATCGAGACGGAACATGAGGACCTCACCCTTTCGGAGACGGTCCGGACGCTGACCATCAAGGCGGCGGTGCGGAGCGACGTCGTCGTGTACAACTCCGTGCGTCGGGTCAAGGCATACGGATATCTCAATACGCTTCGCTGGTACCGCAATCACGGGTACCGGGCGCGCGTGGTGGATGTGCGATGAGCGACGCAACGGCGCCGTCCCGGTGTCCGGTGGCGCATGCCGCTGGCGCGGCCGCGGCCGCTCCACTCGGCGCGTCCGCTCCACTCGGCGCGTCCGCTCCACCCGGCGCGTCCGGTAGGCAGCTCCTCGCCCGGCTGCACGAAGCTCGTGTCTACCTGTCCAGCCAGCCGGTCTTGTGGCTGCTGGCGTCGGCCACCCGTCGGTTAGGCGCGGCGCAGCGCATCCCCGGTGTCGGCGTCGTCGTGAGTGACGCCGGGCTGGCGCGGGCGATCCTACAGCGCGACGAGGATTTTCCGAAGTGCGGCCGCGGGGGGTTCGCGGAGCAGATCACGCGCGTGCTCGGGCCGAACGCGCTGGGAAACATGGACGGCGCGTCGCATCGGGCAGTGCGCGCGAGACTCGCCGCGGTATTCACGCCGGCGCACGCCGCGGCACTGACGCGCGATGTATGCGCGGCGCCGATCGCGGAGCTGCGTGCCCAACTGGCCGCGGGGCGCACGGTCGACCTCGTGACGTTTACCCGTCGCCTAACTGGACGAACGATGTGCCGGATCGTGGGCCTCACGCCCCCGCCCGACCGGGAGGACGGCACGCACGAGGAGCTGGCGATGCTCGCCGAGCGGCTGAGCACGATCATCCACCTCCAGTCCGCGAGCGACCAGGAGCTGCGCTCCATCGAAGCGGCGCGGACACGGTTGTTCGACCACCTGCGCGAATGCTGCGACACCAGCGATGGGAGCGGTCTTCCGGGCTCGGTGGTGAACCGCCTGCGCGCACTGGGACTCACCCTCGACGAGGCGCGGGGCGCGCTGACCATCCTGTTGGTCGCAGGCACCGTGAGCATGACGGCCGCGTTCCCGCGCATCGCTGCCCTGCTCATCGATACCGGGCAACTCGGCGACCTGCACCGTCACCCCGAGTTGGTCGCGCGGGCGATCGCCGAAGGGCTGCGCTTCGTCGCGCCTGTTCCCGCTACTATGCGCATCGCGGCGCGAGACACGACCGTCGGCGGTATGCGCGTCACGGCCGGCACGCGGATGTTGATCCTGACCATGAACGTCGCGCGCGATCCGTGCCTGTTTCCACGGCCGAACCGCTTCGACGCCAGTCGCGTGCACGACCCGGCGGCGCGTCAGCCTTGGTACGGTGCCGGGCCGCACTTTTGTCTCGGATTTGCGCTCGCCCAATGTCAGCTCGCGGCAGCACTGACGGTCCTCGCCGAGGCACGTGGCAAGGTTCGTATCGTTAGGCGGCGGCCCGCGCGGCACGTGCTCTTGCCCGGATACGCCTGTCTGGCCGTTCGGGTCGGGGCAGGGGCGCCATGACTCCCGACTCGCTGCTCCAGCGCATCGAGGCGAGCGCGCAACGACACGAGAAGCGCTGCGCGCTGTCGCAGGCCGGTGCCCGCTCGCTCACGTACGGCGAGCTGCTGGCGCGCGTTCGACGCGCGGCCTGCGGTCTCACCGCGTTAGGCCTACAACCCGGAGACCGTGTGCTGTTCGGCGTCCGGCCAGGCGGCGACGCCGTGGTCCTCCTCCTGGCGATTCTGCGCGCCGGCGGCGTGGTCGCGACCCTCGACCTCGGCATGGGAGACGAGACGTTTGCCGCACGCCGTGCGCTCATAAACCCGCGGTGGGTAATCGCGGAATCCATCAGCTACGCGCTCTCGGCGCGGGCGTGGCCGCGACGCCTGCTCCGCGCGCGGGGCGTCGCACTCCCACCGCTCGCCCGATTGACGGGCGTGCAGTTGCTGCGCGTTGGGCGGCGGTGGCCCGGCGTGCCGCGCTCGATCGATGCCCGAACGCTCTGGCGCGCAGACAAATCGGCAGCGCCGTGTGCGCCGATCGTGCGCCGGGGGCCGACCGACGCGGCCGCCATCGTCTGCACCTCGGGGACCGCCGGCGCACCCAAGGCTGCGGTGCACAGCACGGCCTCGCTCGAGGCGATGGTGGATGGCATCGCCGCACAGCTCGGCCTAACGGAAGGCGACGTCGTGTATGCGCGCGAGATGCACCTGGTCATCCCGGCGCTGCTCGCCGGAGCGCGAGTGGTGATTCCGCCGCGGCGCCGGCCTTCGCCCTGGCGCACGTTGCGATTGCTTGGCGCGACGCAGTCCACCCATGCCTCCTTCGTGGCGGGCGAGGCGCACGCGCTCGTCGCGCATTGCGAACGACGGCGCGCGCGATTACCGGCCACCCTCCGTCTGATGCTCTTGAGCTCCGCGCCGGCACATCCGCCGTTCCTCGCGCGGCTCCGCCGCGTGATGGCCGAGGCCACTCGGGTTCTCTGTGTGTACGGCATGACGGAGATTCTTCCCGTCGCCACCGCGACGCTCGAGGAAAAGCTGGCGTTCGATGAACCCGGCGACCTGGTCGGTGCGCTCGTGCCGGGCGTGCACGGACACGTCGCGGACGACGGGGAGCTGCACCTGCGGGGGCCCGGCCTCTTCACCGGCTATCTTGGCGCGCCGCCGTCGGCTGAGCACGCGACCGGCGACGTGGTGCGCATCGATGCGCGCGGACGCATCGTGCTCCTCGGCCGGAAGAAGGACATGATCATTCGCGACGGCTTCAACATCTACCCGGAGCTGTACGAACCGACCATCGAGGGCGTGCCTGGCGTTAGGCGCTGCGCGCTCGTCGGGTGGTACGACGAATCCGCCGCCGACGAACGCGTGGCGCTGGTGGTCGAGCCGACACCCGGCACCGATGAGCGCGCGCTCGAGCACCGGCTGCACGACGCTCTTCGGAACGGCTCGGGCCGGATCGACGAGGCCGCGCTGCCGGATGTGATCGTCTTCACGTCGCTGCCGCTGGCAGGGCGTTCGAGCAAGATCGACAAACACGCACTGCGTGTGCAGGTCGAGCGGAGGGTCGCGTGCGAGTCGCGGTGACTGGCGCCAGCGGCTTCGTCGGCGGATACATTGCCGGCTATCTGCAGCGCGCGGGATACCACGTCGTCACGTACGGGCGCCGCGCCGCATCATCGCTCCGGCATCCCGTGACGTCGTACACCGCGTGGGACATAACGCGCGGCCCGATCCGCGCTCCGTCGATGGATGCCGTCGTGCACTGCGCGGCGATGGTCGACGATAGCGGACCGTTGGCGGAGTTTCGCGCGGCGAACGTAATCGGCACTCGCGCCGTGATCGCGACTTTTCAGCATGCGTCACGGTTCGTCCACATCAGTACGGCGAGCGTCTACGATCTGTCGCGTCCTCTGCGTGCCGTTCGCGAGGACGCGCCGTGCGGCGGCCATTCGTTCAGTCACTACGCGCAGTCGAAGTTGGAGAGCGAGCAGGAGCTGTGCGCCGACGGGCGGCCAGTGACGATTCTGCGACCGCACATCATCTATGGTCCCGGCGATTCGACGCTCATGCCGCGCGTGCTCGCGGCCCGGTGTGCCGGCTGGCTGCCGCTGGCGGGCAATGGACGCAATCGCCTGTCGGTGACGCACATCGACAATCTCGCGCAGGCGGTCCGTCGCGCGCTCGACGGCACCGTGGAGTCGGGCGTGTTCAATGTGGCCGATGCAAACGACGTCACGCTCGATGAGCTCGCACGGGCGTTGCTTCGCCGACACGGCTTGGTAGATCGCGTGGTCTACATACCGGGTGGTGCCGCGTGGTACCTGGCCGTTGCCGCCGAGCTCTTTGGTCGCGCGCTGCATCGTCCTCGGCCACCGTTCCTAACGCGGTTCGTCGTGCGTCAACTCACGCACGACTTCACACTCGACCTGTCCCGGGCCCGCACGCTGTTGGGCTATGCGCCGCGCTGGACCGTCCACGACGGTCCGCCGGGGGAGAGCTTCCCGTGACGCGCCGCGCGCAGCCGTCCGGCACGCACGCGCTGTCGCGCGCGATCGTCGCCCGGCGGTCGTGGATTGCAATGGGCTGGCTTACGCTCGCCGGCGCGCTGCTTCCGTGGGCGACGAATTCAGAGACGCGCCTGGCAGCCGCCGGCTCGCGTGTGACTAACAGTCAATCTCAGACTGTACAGGAAATGCTCGCCTCGCGATTCGCATCTCCTTACGCGACATCGGCGGTGCTGGTCGTGGACGGCATCCCGACGCCGGATCATGACGAGGGCCGTTCGATGCTTCGCGACATCGTTGCGGCGGTGAGTCGCGCGCCGGGCGTGAGCCGCACGATGTCGTACCTTTCGACGGGCGACAGCTCGTTTCTCGCCGGTTCGGCGTCGTTCGTCGTCGTTGGAATCGTCGGCGACGCGCACGGCGGAGATCGAGTGACGGCCTTACGAAGGACGAGCGCGGTGATCGAGAGCCGGATGCGTGCACGCTATCCACGGATCCAGCTCGCCTGGACGGGCGACGTCGCGTTCGACGTGGACGTCCGCGCGGCGAGCGGCAACGCCGCCGCGGCCGCCGAGCAGCGCGCGGTACCACTAACACTCGCGCTGCTCATCGTCGTGTTTGGCGGTGTGCTCGCCGCGGGAATGCCCATTGCCATCGGCGCATTGGCGATCGTGATGAGCCTTGGTGCAGCAGCGCTCATCAGTGGACATTGGCCGCTGGCCGTTATCCTGCGGAACATCGTTTCGATGCTCGGCTTGGGCGTGGGCATAGACTACGCGCTGCTGATCGTTAGCCGGTTTCGCGAGGAGCGCGCGACCGGACGCGACGCTCCGACCGCGGCCGCGGAAACGATCGCTCACGCGGGACACACGGTACTGTTGTCAGGCGCGTCGGTCGGTATAGGCTTCGCTGCGTTGCTGGCGGTGCCGGCGACCGAGCTGCGTTCAATCGCCGTCGGCGGACTGCTCGTCATCACCGCCTCGGTACTGCTCGCCACGACGCTCCTTCCCGGTCTGCTGGTCTGGACGGCGAGGTGGCTCGATCTGGGCGGCGTGTCCCGCTGCCTAGCGGGCGACGTGTCCCGCTGCCTAACGGGCGGCGGCAGCAGCGGCACCCGATGGCGGCAATGGGGACGGTGGGTGGCTTCGCGCCCGCTGCGCGTGCTCGTCGTGGCCGGGATCCCGATGGTCGCGCTGGCCTGGCAGTCGCGGAGGCTCAGCAACGATCTCCCGAGCGTGGATTGGCTTCCGGCACAGATGGAATCCACACGCGGGATCCACATGCTGGAAGCAGGCGGCAAGACGGGCGTCGCACAGACGATGCTCGTGTTGCTCGAGCTGCCCCGGGGCTTCAGCGTGCTGGACAGCACGGGCTGGCACGCCATTCAGCAGCTGTCGAGCAGGCTCTCTCATGACGCCCGCGTATCGAGTGTTCGATCGCTTCCGGACATCACGCACGCGCACAAGCCGAGCGCAACGTTGATCGCGTTCCTGCCTTCGGATTTGCGCGCGTCGTACGTGAGTCGCGATGAGCGCGTGGGACTCGTCCAGCTCGTACCGCGTGAGGGCGTGTCTCCCGGCGCCCTTGCCCGGTTCGTTCGCGACATCCGGCAGATCGATGCTGCATCGGTGACGGGACTCAGCGGCACACGAGTGTTCGTGGGCGGGCTTCCCGCATTCAATGCCGACTACCAGGATGCGATCGGTGGCAGTGTGCTGGCCGTTGCCGCGGTGGTGATCGTCGGTACGTTCCTCGCTCTGCTCGTCGGGTTTCGCTCGGTGCTCGTGCCGCTCAAGGCGGTCGCACTCAACCTGCTGTCGGTCTCCGCCGCGTTCGGCGCCGCCGTGCTGGTATTTCAGGATGGCCACGGCGCTGGTCTGCTTGGCCTAACCGGGCCAATCGACGGTCTGTTCCCGGCGGTGCCGATTCTGGTCTTCTGCCTCGTATTCGGCCTGAGCATGGACTACGAGGTGTTTCTCGTGTCGCGCGTGGCCGAGTCGACGCGGGGCGGCGCGAGTCCGGGCGACGCGCTCGCCGAGGGCGTGGCCCGCACGGGCGGCGTGATCACGAACGCCGCCCTCGTCATGATCGTGGTGTTCACGTCGTTCGCGGCGGGCGAATTCTTGTTGATCAAGATTCTCGGCTTCACGCTCGCGGTGGCCGTGCTGCTCGACGCGACGGTGGTTCGCCTCGCGATCGGTCCGGCGTTGCTGCGTCTCGCGGGTCGATACAACTGGTGGCCTGGCGGGATGCTGAACACACTGACCGATGGTGCGCGCACGAGTACGCTGGCGGCGTCTCACGGTCCTGATCGGTAAGGCAACGACTCTGTATCGAATCGCAGACGGCCGTGGGCCGACTTGGGCTCACGCGCCGAAAAGGAATTCGCCCGGCGACGCTCGAACGTGTCACCGGGCGAATCTTGTTTCGGCGAACCGACTTCCGTTAGGCGATCACTGCGACGCCTGCGCCGTCACCGGCGTCGGGTGCTGCGTCGAGGCGATGAACCCCGCGATGTCCGACTTGAGCTGCTTGGCCGATGCCTGATTGAGGTAGGCCATGTGTCCGCTTTCGTAATACTTGAACTGCACGCGGTCCTTGTACGTCTGGTCGAAGCCCAGGTGCGTGAACGTGTACTCGGCGTTCGCGAACGGCGTCGCCGTATCATAGTAGCCCGCGCCGACCATCACGTGCAGGTAGGGATCCTTCGCCATCGCCAGCCGCAGCGACTCGGTCTCGCTCGGGAAGCCGCGCGAATTGAGCGAGCTGTAGTCCCAGCGCCCGGCATGACCGCCCGTGTAGTACTGCAGGTCGGTCGAGTATTTGAGATCATTGTGCAGGTAGCGCATGAACGCCGCCATGAATGCGCCGGACGGCGCGACGTCGGACGGGTCGTAGTCCTGCCGCTGCGCGGCCGCGTTGCCGTTGATTCCCGTTAGGCGCGTGTCGTAGCGGCCCATGATCAAGCGCTGGTCCCGCAAGAGCTCGGTGCGGAAGCTGCCGGCGTCCAGACGCAGATTCGTGTTCATCAGGTACTGCTCCGAGATGCCCGTGAGCTGCGACAGCTTCTGCGCCACGGCCTGCCGCTCGGACTGCGAGAGATCGTTGCCCTTCGCGAGCGCGGTGAGGTAGTCGCCGAACGCGTACTGGCGCGACTGCGCCACCACCTGCTCGAGCGACTGGCTCTGCAGGGTGGACGGCAGCTTCTTGTGATACCACGCCGTCGCCGTGTACGTCGGCAAGAACGTGGAGTAGGCAATGTCGTTGGACGGCTCCTGCGAGATGTACTGGAAGTCCAGCACCGTGCCTAACAACATGATCCCGTTGAGCTCGATCCCTTCGCGCTCCTGCAGCTCGCTCGACAGGCCGGCCGAGCGGAACGTGCCGTAGCTCTCGCCGAAGAGATATTTGGGCGAGGCCCACCGATCGTACTTGTCGAGGTAGTCGCGAATGAACTCGCCGAACATCGCGACGTCGTTCACAGCGCCGGTGAACTCGGACGCCTTGACGCCGGGCGCGGGCCGCGAGTATCCGGTCATCATCGCGTCCACCTGCACCAGGTCGGTCACGTCTAACGGAGTGTTCGGGTTGTCGACCAGGTTGTACGGCGGCGCCGGTTCGGAGCCGGCGGGTCCCATCTCGGGATGCTTGGGGCTCATGATGCCTTCATCGAGCCAGATCGACGCCGAGCCCGGGCCGCCGTTGAAGAAGAACGTGACGGGACGGTTGGCGGGGTCGACGCCATCTTTCGTGTACGAGATGTAGAAGACCGTCGCGTCGGGCTTCCCCGTCGAATCGCGGAGCACCATCGTGCCGGCGCGCGCGGTGTAGGCGACGGGCTTGCCGTCGATCGTGATGGTGTGCTGGGTCGTCGACACGCGCTCGACGGGCGCGACGCCGACCGACGAATCGGCCGCGCCGCTGTCTCGCTCGGCGGCGGGTCGCTGGCCGCCGGGTCGCTGCCCCGGTGGTCCTTGCCGTTGTTGGGCCGCGGCGGAGCCCGCGGCCAGGAACGAGAGAGCGGTGCCGAACAACAGCAAACGCGTGCGCATGACGGGCACTCCTTGAAACCGGTTCACGGTGGGAATGGAACAGCGGTGGTGACACTCGATAGATGTCCTCACGATAGGAGAACGGAGGACTGGCTCGGATCGTTGGAATCATCGCGGACCCTCACTGCCGAAGCTGGTCCAGGATCGGCGTGGTGAGACCCGCGACGCTCGGGCTCGCGACATGTCCCTCGAGATCGAATACTTCGACGTCGTTTCGTCCCCGGTGCAGCCATACGCCCGGCAGATAGAGCGTCTGCTGCGGACCCACCCGCCAATAGCGGCCCAGGTTCACGCCGTTCACGAAGACGATGCCACGGTTCCAGCCACGCATGTCGAGGAACGTGTCG
>JAICLH010000265.1 GCA_025927495.1 Gemmatimonadaceae bacterium | reverse complement strand
GAGGCTCGCGCGCATGGCACTCACGTCGTGCAGACCATTGATGTTGTTCCGCCCCTCAGGCGGCGTCGCCGCCGCTTCCCTCAGCGCAGCGCTTCCCCAAGCGAGCGAGAGCGAGCGCTTCCCCGTTCCCCCGTCTCCGCTATCATAATCTCTGATGCACCTCACTAGGACCCCACATGCGCATCACCGTCACGCACCGCCCCCGGGCCGCGTCGCCCGCCGTCGCACTCGGTCTCGTCGCCGCGCTCGCTTCCGTTGGGCGCGCCCAAACCACCGTCGCCCAACGGAGCGAGGGCGCGAGGCCCGCATCCGACAGCGCCATCCTCGCCGCCGAGACGTACGTTAGGCCGCCGGCGGTGATCGAGCGGTTGGTCACGGCGCCGCGCGACAACAACGTGACGCTCGCGTCGCAAACGCAGAGCCCCACGCATCGATGGTTCTTCAAGCTGGTGAGCGCGGGCATGCCGAGCGTGCAGACCTTCGGCAGGCCGCACTATTACTTGGGCGAGCTGCAAGTGGACTACCAGGCGAACCGCTCGCGTGCGCTCACCGATCGCGGCGCGGCGAAGCTCGAGCTGATCGATGGGCTCACGGGCGCCGTGCGTACGATCGACGTGCCGCACGGCGCGACGATCTCGAGCGCAGAGTGGTCGCCCGACGGCGCGCGCATCGCGTACATCGCCAACTTCGAGAGCGCGACACGCCTGTACGTGGCCGATGTCGCGTCGGGCAAATCTCGCGCGGTTGGATCCGTGTCGCTGCTCGCGACGCTCGTCACCGAGCCGCAGTGGACCGCGGACGGCAAGAGCCTGGTTGCAGTGATCCTGCCGGAGCCCCGTAAGGCGCCGCCGGTGCGCCCGGCCATCGCGACCGGTCCCGAGGTTCGCATCACCGACGGTCTCAAGGACAAGACGCGGGTGTACGCGACGCTCCTCCAGACGCCGTACGACGAGGCACTGCTCGAGTACTACATCACGGGTCAGCTTGCTGTGATCGACGCCGCGACCGGCGCGGTGCGCCGCCTGGGAGCACCGGCGATGATCGATGCCGTGGATCCCTCGCCCGACGGGAAATACTTCCGCGTCACGCTGGTCGAGAAACCGTTCTCGTACATCGTGCCGGTCTCGAGCTTCGCGCACGCACAACAGCTCTGGGACGCGACGGGTCGCGTGGTGGCACATCTGGCGCTCGACCCCGAGCGCTTGAGCGACGACCGCGACGATCTCACGCCGGCCGATCGCCAGGCCATGGACACGGTGGCCCGCGGGTTCGTGTGGCTGCCCGATGGCTCGGGGCTCGCGTACCTCAAGCAGGATCCGTCGCCTAACCGTGGCGAGTCCGATTCCACGGCCGGCGCGGAGAGCGGCGCGGCGGAAAGCGCATCGCGCACGCCGCGTCGCAAGGATCACCTCTATGCCTGGGCGCCGCCTTTCGACTCGGCCAGCCGGCGCGAGTTGCTCACCAGCAATGCACGCATGGGCAGCGTGCTGTTTTCCGACGACGCGAAGATGGCGTTCGTGGCCGAGAATACAGGCGGCACCGGCCACGTGTACGCGGTGTACTTCGCGCAGCCGGACAAACGCTATACGATCTGGCGCCTGCGCGGGCTCAACGCCAGCGTCGGCACCGACCGGCGCGGCTTCTTCGGCGGTGGGCGCGGCGGCTCCGGCGCCGACTCGGTGACCTTCTACGAGAACCCGGGCTCGATCATGACCACACGCGGCCGGTTAGGCGGCGAGGTGGCGCTGCTCTCGTCCGACCGCGCGTCCGCGTTCCTCGAGGGCACGCATTACGATCGCGACTGGGAGCACCACGCGCCGCGCGGTTTCGTCGATCGCATCGACATTCAGTCCGGCAAGAAAACGTCGGTGTTCGAGGGTGCGGCCGATGCGTTCGAGACCGTGACGGCCGTGATGGATGACAGCCTCTCCAGGCTGGTCGTCGAGCGTCAATCGCGCAGCACGGTGCCCGACTCGTACTTGCGCGACGTCGCCACTGGCCGGACGCGCAAACTGACGAACAACGTCGACTACGCGCCCGAGCTCACGCACGCGCTGCACAAGCGCGTCTGGGTCACGCGGCCGGACGGCTATCGCTTTCTCGTGAACCTCACGCTGCCCGCCGACTACAAGGACGGCACGCGGATGCCGACGTTGTTCTGGTTCTATCCGTACGAGTACACGGATCAAGGCGGGTACCTGCGTACGCTGCGCATGGAGAACATCGAGCAGTTCCCGCGCTCGCAGCCGCGGACCATCGAGTACATGATCACGCAGGGGTACGCGGTGGCGGATTTCGACCCGCCCATCGTCGGCACGCAGGGCCGTATGAACGACAACTACGTCTCCGACCTCGAGGCCGATCTCTACGCGGTGATCGACCAGCTGGACCGCGACGGCTACATCGACCGTACCCGTCTCGCGATCGGCGGACACAGCTACGGTGCGTTCAGCGCGGTGAACGCGATGGTGCACACGCCGTTCTTCAAGGCGGGCATCGCCGGCGACGGCATGTACAACCGGTCGCTCACGCCTAACGGATTCCAGAACGAGCGCCGCGATTTCTGGGACGGCCAGAAGACGTATCTCGACATGTCGCCCTTCCTCTATGCCGACAAGTTGAGCGGCGCGCTGCTCATGTACCACTCGCTCGAGGACCAGAACGTGGGCACCGCGCTCGAGAGCTCTGTCCGCATGCTCCACGCGCTGCAGGGACTCGGCAAGACGGCGGCGCTGTACATGTATCCGTACGAGGATCACGGCCCGCTCACGCGCGAGACGGTGCTCGACCAATGGGCGCGGTGGGTCGCGTGGCTGGACAAGTACGTGAAGAACGCGCCGCCGTCGTCCGCGGCGCCCGATGTGAAAGCGCTCACCGGGTCGCGCTGAGTGGCGAGACCCCGTTCCCTTCCCTCGACCTTTGCGCAGACGCTCATGCGAACCCGTTTCCAGTGTGTGGTGGCGCTGTTCCTCGCCGGCGCGGTGGCTGCGCCGACCGTTCGCGCGCAGAACGCGGACCGGCTGGCGGCCCAGGTCGACTCGATCGCCGGCGCCGTGCTCGCCGCCACCGGGGTGCCGAGTGCATCGGTGGCCGTCGTTAGGCACGGCGCGATCGCGTACGCGCACGCATACGGCACGGCCAAGCTCGATCCGCGCACGCCGGCCGACAGCACGATGCGGTACGCAATCGGATCGATCAGCAAGCAGTTCACGGCTGCCGCGATCCTGCTGCTGGTCCAGCAGCACAAGGTGTCGCTCGATGACCCGGTGTCGCGCTATGTGCCGGGGCTGTCGCGCGGCGCCGACGTCACCGTGCGCGAGTTGTTGTCGCACACGTCCGGCTACCAGGATTTCTGGCCGCAGGACTACGTGCCGCCGGACATGGAGCAGGCGACGACGCCGCAGCACATCATCGACCGATGGGCCAAGCAGCCGCTCGACTTCGAGCCCGGCACGCGGTGGCAGTACAGCAACACGAACTTCATCATCGCCGGGCTCATCGTCGAGAAGGCGAGCGGCACGCCGTTCACGAAATTCGTGCATGCGCAGATCCTCGACCGGCTCG
>JAICLH010000142.1 GCA_025927495.1 Gemmatimonadaceae bacterium | reverse complement strand
TTGATGAGCCAGTCGATGGTGTCGTAGGTGTCGGTCGACTCATCCACTTTCGTGGGATTGAGCGGGCCGACGAGCGGCCGATTCATCACGTAGTCGCCTTCGGAGCCGTACTTGCCGCGGATGTCCTGGACGACGCGGATGTACCCACCGGGGATGATCACCTGGAGCGCGTTGTCGTAGCCGTTGAGCTCCGGCGCCAGGTGTGCGCTCTGGGCGTAGGATGTCGTCGCCGTGGCATCGTACGGCGTGCGCGTGAGGAGAATCGGCGCGCGGTGAGCGCCTTTGGGCACGAGAATCACCGTGTGCAGCTTGACGCCGTCGCGCATCGGGATCATCACGTCGCGGCGCTCGTAGTCGAACGTAGACGTGGCGGGCGCGAACTTGGCCGGCGTTTCGCTGGGGAGCGCCGGCGTCTGCGCGACCACGCGTCCCATGGGCATCAGACACGCGGCGAGCGCGCCGCCAAGCGCGGCGCGGCGCAGCTCGTTAGGCAGGCAGGGCAGCGGCATGATGTGATCCCCGGAGTTGGACCGGCGCGACGTCGAGTGTGCCTCAGCGATCCGGCACGAGCACTTCGTTCCATTCCCGAATCGTCCAGCGCGCGACGACGCCATTGGCCACGAACGGATCGTCGCGCACGAACTGCTCGGCGGCGGCGCGGGTCGAGAACACCCCCATCGCGCCGCCAAACGGCTCATCGGTAAACGGCCCGATCAGCAATAGCCGGCCATCGTCGTGATAAGCGTGCCAGAGCGCGCGATGCGCGGCGAAATTGGCGAGTGCTTTCTCGCGATAGTCAGCCGTACCTTCGTACGTCAGGACGTACTTCATGCACGACTCTCACCTCTGCGGCGCCCATCCCCGCCGTCCGCAGAGACGGGCGTGAGAGACGAGCGACATTGTCTCGCACAAAGAGGAGGCGTATACGCTTTCGGCGCAAGACCGGCGATCAGTGCCTTGCCGCCATGAGGCGGGACCTTGCGCTTGCGCTCTTCGCCGCTACCACTGGTGTCTTCCGGATCCGAACGACGGACACGGTCACGCATACCAGCGAAGTCGTGCCGGCGAACTGCCGTCGGTGATCGTGAGGACCGACGCGAAGGCGTGATGCGTGCGCTCCGGGGTGAACGCCTTACAAAACGTGCCCAACTGCAGCCGCCGATCTCTGGAACTTCGCCCATGCACGCACACTTCGTTAGGGAGCGCCGTTCATGACCGTTGCCACGCTGAACACGAGGGGTGGAGCATGCGCAGAGCGTTCGCAGTCCCAACGATGCTGTTGGCCGTCGGAGCCGTCGCGCACGGACAAGGCCCCGCATCATTCGCCGCCGACCCGGTCGCGCCGACGGGCGCCGACTCCTCGATTACCGTGCCTGCAGGCACGCGCGTCTTTGCGCAATTGCAGCGACCGCTCTCCACGCGAACGGCCAAGTCCGGTGACAGCGTCTACATGCAGGTGACGTTCCCCGTGACGGTCGGGAACGCCGTCGTCATTCCAGCGGGTACCTACGTGCTGGCCACGATCGATACCGTGTCGCGCGTCGGCTGGATCCACCGCAGCCTCGCGTTCCAGTTGCACGTGGCATCGGTGGTGTTCACGAATGGCTACGTCGCGACGGTTCGGGAGCCTGCGCACGCAGAGCCTCGCGACCCGAGCGAGTTGGGCCCCGGCCAGCGCCCGGCGGCGCTGATGGTGGCCAGCGGGGTCGCGCCGGTGGCCGGCCTCGCGATCGGCGCGGCGACCGGCGGCAAGAGCGGCGCCTGGTTAGGCAGCGAGATCGGGAGCGCCGTCGGCCTCGTGACGTTCCTCGTCGCCGCGGCGCACAGCGGGGAGTACGACCTCGGCCCCGGCTTCCCGTTGGAGCTGCGCTCCCAGGGGCCGATCGTGCTCGACGCAACCCGCGCCGCGGACGCCGCGCGGATGCGGTCTTCGGTGCAGCACCACGAGAACACCAGCTGCTACACGGCGGGCACACCCGGAACGCCGGACATCACCATTCCGGGAACGCCAGGCACGCCGCCGGTGGGCGATATGCCCGGCACGCCCGACACGCCGCCCACGGTCATCCCCGGCACACCGGGGACGCCGGGCTACTGGCACCCGTGCCCGTGACGCGCCTGTTCGGTTAGGTTAGTCCGCGCGCGAGCGGCGCGGTGGCGATGACGTCGAGAACCACGACCCCGCGCCTCGCGCGCTACCGGCGCACGGGCAGTCGCCAGAGCATCTCCACCTCGATCAGCGACGCGTCGTTCGGGTACGGCTCCGTCCGGCCGGTGGAGGCGAAGCCTAACTGCTTGTAGAACGAGACGGCGTCCGTACTGCTCGACGTGACCATCAAGCGAAGCGCGACGACATCGTGCGTACGCGCCCACGCGACGACTTCATCGAGCAACCGGCCCCCGATGCCACGGCGCCGATGCGTCGGAGCGGTCCACATGGACAGCAGTGTCGCGCATGTCGCGTCATCCTCATCGAGCATCGAGCCGACGATACCGCAGCCGCTCCCGTCGTCGATCGCGAGAAAGCCGATGCCTCGTTCGCCGTCCCACCGAATGGCGCGCTGCGTCCACTCGGCGTCGCTCAATGCGGTCTCCATGGCGTACGTCGAGCCGAAGGCGCTCGGCGTGTCGAGCAGCGCGCGGAGGCGTACGTCCTTGAAGGTCGAGACGTTGCCCGGCGTGATTCGCGCAATGGCGATCATCCAACCGCCCCGAAATACATTTCTATCTAGATGCGGGCGGCGATGCGCGCAACCGAACCTGAAAGAGCACCGGCCACTGCTTGCCCGTCAACAGCAGCTGCCGCCCATCGGGAGCAAGTGCGATCCCGTTCATCACGTCGGCCGACACCGGCCGGTCGGGATAGAGGTCGCCGAAGTCGATTGCTTCGCTCGCCACGCCAGTCGAAGGATCGATGCGCATCACCCAATTGGTGCGATACACGTTGGCGAGAATTTCGCCGCGCACGTACTCCAATTCGTTCACCTGTTGGAGCGGCGAGTCGTTGTAGCGCACGTGCACCACGCGCTGCAGCTGAAACGTCGGCGAATACACGCGGAGCGAATCCGACCCGTCGCTCATGATCAGGTCGGTGCCGTCGGTCGTTAGGCCCCACCCTTCGCCGGCGTAGTGAAAGGAATCCCCGGGCGCGAGCGTCGCCGGATCGTACGTGTACGCCACGTTGTCCTTCCACGTGAGCTGATAGAGCCGGCCATGCAGGATCGTGAGCCCCTCGCCGAATCGGTTGGCGGCGAGCGCTCGCGATGCGAGGATGCGACCCGTTTTCAGATCGACCCGCCGTACGTCGGACCCCGCGTTGAGTCCGGTGCTCTCGAACAGCGCGCCGTCGCCCCAGACGAGGCCTTCGGTGTAGGCGCCCGGGTCATGCGGGTAGCGAGCGGTGACGTCGTAGCGCGCCGACCGCGCATGCTCGGCGCCGCGGCACGCCGAGAGCGCGAGGACGATGGCGAGCCGCCGCGCCCAACCGGCCGCGATCGGCGTCACCGTTAGTCGGGCAGGCGCGAATACACGACGCGGCCGCCGACCACGGTCATCTCCACCTGCGCATCACGAATCTGTTCCGGCGGAATCTTCGTCAGATCGCGATCGATGATCACGAAGTCTGCGAGCTTACCCTTCGACAGCGATCCCTTGCGCTTCTCGTCGAACGACGCGTACGCGGCTCCGGTGGTGTAGGCCCGCAGCGCTTCCTCGACGGTGATCTTCTGCTCCGGGATCCAGCCGTCCGGATGCTTTCCGTCCAGCGTGCGGCGCGTCACCGCTGCGTAAATGCCTTCGATCGGCGTCGGCGGCGCCACGTCCCAGTCGGACCCGAACGCCAGGTGCGTGCCCGCATCGAGGAACGAGCGGAATGCATACGTCGTTTTGCTGCGCTCGTGCCCGATCACGGCCTCCGCCCACCGGCCATCATCGATCGCGTGATACGGCTGCATGCTCGCGATCACGCCTAACTGAGCAAACCGCGGGATATCCGACGGCGCCACGTGCTGCGCATGCTCGATCCGGAACCGGCGGTCCCGCGGCCCATCTTCCCGCTCCACCCGCTGATAGATGTCCAGCTGCAGCCGGATCGCGCGGTCGCCGATCGCGTGGCAGATCACCTGCAGCCCGGCTTTGTCGGCGCCACTCGTCCATTTGTACAAGTCCTCGGGCGTGTTCACCAATAAGCCGCTGTCCTTCGGCGCGTCCGTGAACGGCGCGAGCATCGCCGCCGTGTGCGAGCCGAGCGATCCGTCCACGAATCCCTTGAGACCGCCGATGTGCAGCCAGTCGTCGCCGCGGCCGCGGGCGGCGATCGTGTCGCGCAGCCGTTCCCACGTGGCTAACGGAACCGCCGCCGAGATGCGCGTCTTCATCCGGCCGGCTGTGCGCGCGCGCTCGAACACCGCCAGATCGTGCCACGTCCCCATGTGATCCACCGACGTCACGCCCCGCTCGGCTACGTAGGTCATCGCCGCATCGAGCGCGCGATCTTCGACTTCGGGCGGCGCATCGGGAATCGCCTTGGTGACGAGCCCCATCGCGTTGTCCTTGAGCACGCCCGTCGGCTCGCCGTGCGCATCGCGCACGATCGTGCCGCCGTCGACCTCGGCCGTCGCGCGCGTCACGCCGGCGGCGCGCAAGGCGGCGCTGTTGGCGAGACCCATGTGCCCGTCGAGACGCCCGACCCACACCGGATGGTCCGGCGTCACGGAATCGATCCAATCGCGCCGCGGAAGCTCGCCTCCCCACAGCGTGTGATCCCAGTCGCCGCCCAACACCCAGGCTCCTTTGGGCAGCGTGGCCGCATATGCCTTGATCCGCCTAACGAACTCCGCCGGCGTCTTCGCATCGCGCAGCTGCACCGACGAGAGCGCAAACCCGCCGTCCAGAAAGTGCACGTGCGCATCGATGAATCCCGGCACCAGCATTGCGCCGTGCGCGTCGATGAGGCGCGCGCCGCCGGCCATCTTCCGGATCTCCGCGCTCGAGCCCACCGCGGCGATCGTGTCCCCGCTCACCGCGATCGCATCGGCCCAGGGACGCGCGGCGTCGCCCGTCCACACGCGCGCGTTCACCACGGCCATCGTCATCGGCGACGATGTTGTGGGATGCGGTGCGGTCACGAGCAGCGAGAGGAGAACGAGTGCAACGAACGGCGCGCGCACTCAGCGACGCTCCATGGCGTCGCGAATGTCCAACAGAATCTCGAAGTACAACTGCTCGCGCCGGTAGGCAAAGTCGAGCGTCGCCATCTGCGCTTGATCGGCGCTCGACTTCGCGCGTTCGAACGCCTCGCGGTACATCTCGTCGAGGTTGGACAGGATGCGGTCGCGGGAACGGGACATACGGATGGCCTCGAGGGCTCGAAGGATGAGACGCGGCGGCTCGATCTCGGCCGGCGGCTTGATGCTCGCTTCGGCTCTGGCGAGAAGGAATCGCTTGGCCGCACCCATGAGAGCGCGGCGAGGAGGTATGGGATCGAACGACACGAGTTTTCAGGCCTCACACACTATAGCCGATCGCGCCGCCGACGCCAATGCTCGAGTCCACCTCACGGCGCCGCGCCGAGCAGTCGCGCGGCGTCGCGCGCGATCATGCCTTCTTCATCGGTCGGGATGGCGTACACAGCGACGCGCGAGTCATCCGCGCTCACGCGCGCGGGCGCGCCGGTGCACGAGCTGTTGCACGACGGATCCAACCGGATGCCGCACCACTCCATGCCGTCGAGGATGCGCGTGCGCACGACCGGCGAGTTCTCGCCGATGCCGCCCGTGAATACCACGGCCGGCGCGCCGCCGAGGACGGCGAAATACGCGCCGATGTACTTGCGGGCGCGATACGCGAACATCTCGATTGCGAGCTGCGCGTGCTCGTCATCGCGCTCTACCGCCAACAACTCGCGCATGTCTCCGGTCGATCTCGACACGCCCATGAGACCGGAGCGCGTGTTGAGCCACTGCTCCACGGTCTCCGCGGGCGCGCTCTCGTGTTGGGCGAGGAAGGCCACGATCGCCGGATCGAGATCGCCGCTCCGCGTGCTCATGACGAGGCCCTCGAGCGGTGTGAACCCCATGCTCGTGTCTGCCGACCGGCCGTCGCGAATCGCGGCCATCGAGCACCCGCTGCCAAGGTGCAATACAATGAGTGTCGCGCGCTCGGTCGGCGTGTCGGTGAGGTGACAGTAGCGTGCGAGTACGCTCCGGTACGACAACCCGTGAAATCCATAGCGGCGAATCGCGTACCGCTCGGCCAGGCTGGCGGGGATGGCGTACTGCGCCGCGACCGGCGGCAGATCGTGGTGGAACGTCGTGTCGAACGACGCCGTCATCGGCACCCCGTCGCCTAACGCAGTCCGCGCGGCGCGCACGCCGGCCACGCATGGTCCGTTGTGGAGGGGCGCCAGCTCCTCGAGCTCGGTGAGGCACGTAACGACCGTGTGGTCGATCACCGTTGCGTCCGCGTACCGCGCGCCGCCATGCACGATGCGGTGCCCAACGGCATCGATCGCGCCGTCGCCGTATGCCTCGCGAAACCGTGCGAGCAGCTCGCGCACGGCGACGGAGTGATCGTGCAGCTGCAGCGCGCCCTCGGTGTGGTTCTCGCCGACGTCCACCGACCACACTGCGTTAGGCGATGCCACGTTGCGCACCGCGCCGCGCGCCCAGACGGTGAGCGGCTCGTGGTCGGCGACGCGCGCGTCCACGTCCACCACCTGCAGCTTCACCGACGAGCTGCCGCAGTTGAGCACCAGCACCTTCACGCCCGATGCGCTCCCATGGCCGGCCGCCTCAGTCGACCAGTTTGTTGTCGCCCGGCGGCGCGCGATGCCGGTACTGCTCCACCACGCGTCCGCCCACGAGATGCTCGCGCACGATGCGCTCGGCACCGTGCACGTCCACACCTGCGTACCACACGTCGTCCGGATACACCACGACCATCGGCCCGTGACCGCACTGGTTCATGCACCCGGCGTGGTTCACGCGCACGATTCCCTTGAGTCCGGCAGCCGTCGCGCCGCGCTTGAGCGTCGCGTGCACCGCGTCGGATCCTTGGGTGGGGCACGTGTTGCCGGACGTGCACACAAAGACGTGATACTTGTATTGACCCATGCCGGAAGATAGACCGCTCGGAGCGACGCGGAATTCCCAGCCCTCGCCCGGCGCCCGACGCGGCGTCACCTTTCGCGTATGACTGCGACCCCGCCTCCTTCCAACACGGCCGAGCCGTGGCTCCGCGGCCCGGTGCCCGGCGTCGATCCCTATCTGCAGCCGGCCGCGCACGCGCTGCTCCACGCATCGGAGGACCTCGACCGCGCGGCGCGTGATCTCTCTCCCGATGAGCTGGCGATGCGGCCCGGCGGCGCTGCGTCAGTGGCGTTCCACCTGCGTCACATCGCCGGCAGCGTCGATCGGCTGCTCACGTACGCGAGGGGAGCCGCCCTCACCGATGCGCAGCGCCGCGTGCTCGTGTCCGAATCGACCGGAGGCAATGCACCCGGCGATGCCGCGGACCTCATCGCGAACGCGCGTACCGCGATCGCGGGCGCCATCGACACGCTGCGGGCCACCCCGCGCGACACGCTCCTCGACGCGCGGGCCGTCGGCAAACAAGGCCTGCCCTCGACGGTCCTCGGCCTCCTGTTTCACGTAGCCGAGCACACGCAGCGGCACGTGGGCCAGGCGATTGCCACGGCCAAAGCCGTGCGCGGGTTGCGTTAGGCGGCTGTCGGGCCGTCGTCCGGCGGTCGTCCGGACGCCGCGGCGCGCTCGAGCAACAGCTCGCGCTCGCGCACGTTCTGGGTGAGCGACGCCGCGCGCTTGAATTCGGCCTGCGCTTCGCCGTGACGGCCCAGCTTCGCCAACAAGTCGCCGCGGACCGCCGGCAGGAGATGATAGCGCTCAAGGGATTTTTCGTAGCGCAGCTCGTCCGCGATCTCGAGACCCGCTGCCGGCCCGAAGGCCATCGCGACGGCGACGGCACGATTCAGCTCGACCACGGGCGACGGCGCCAACTGGGACAACGCATCGTACAGCGCCGCCATGCGCTCCCAGTCGGTGTCGCCCGCGGTGCGCGCGCGCGCGTGGCAGGCGGCGATCTCCGCCTGCAGGCCGTACGTGCCTAACGATGCGCCCAGCCGGTCGGCCCGGTCGAGCGTGGCGAGCGCGTGCCGGATTAACACGTGGTCCCAGCGCGCGCGGTTCTGGTCGAGCAGCAGGATCGGCTCGCCGGCCGGCCCCACCCGCGCGCGGAGCCTCGACGCCTGGATCTCCATCAACGCGACCAGGCCCAGCACCTCGGCTTCGTTAGGCAGGAGGCCGCCGACGATGCGGCCCAGGCGCATTGCCTCCTCGCACAGCGCGGGCCGGATCCAATCGTCGCCCGCCGTCGCCGTGTAGCCCTCGTTGAAGATCAGATAGATCACCTGCAGCACCGACGACACGCGCGCCTCGAGCGCTCGTCCGCGCGGCACCTCGAACGGCACGCGCGCCTCGGCCAGCGTGCGCTTGGCGCGCACGATCCGCTGGGCGATCGTCGCCGCCGGCACGAGGAAGGCGCGCGCGATTTCCTCGGTGGTGAGGCCGCCTAACAGACGCAGCGTGAGTGCCACGCGCGACTCGGTCGGCAGCACCGGATGGCACGCGATGAACACCAGCCGCAGCACGTCGTCGCCAATGTCGTCGTCCATCGATTCCGCCAACGCCGTCTCCGGTGTGTCCTGCTCCGCATCGCGCTCGGCGCCTAACTGCTGGTGGGTCCGGTCGAGCATCTTGCCGCGGCGCGCGTGGTCGATCGCCCGGTGCTTCGCCGTCGCCATGAGCCACGCGCCCGGGTTGTCCGGGATGCCCGTCTCCGGCCACCGCTCCAACGCCGCCAGCAGCGCATCCTGCGCCAGATCCTCCGCCAACCCCACATCGCGCGTGAGGCGGGTCAAGCCGGCAATGAGTTTCGCCGACTCGATCCGCCACACCGCGTCGATCGTCCGATTGATGTCCTGCACTCAGCCTCAGCGTCCTCTCTGGCTCGCGATCTCGGACCGGATGCGCTCCTCGCGCGCCTTCGTGTCCGGCGTGAGGTTCGAACCAAAATCCTCGTTCTCGAACACCTGCCGGATCTCGACCTCGCCCTCCTTGAACGGCGCCCGCTTCAACCACTCGATCGCTTCTTCCTTCGACTTTACGCTCCAGATCCAGAAGCCCGCGATGAGCTCCTTCGTCTCCGCGAACGGTCCATCGATGACCTTCGGCTTGCCCGCGCCGAACCGGACGCGCGCCCCTTTGGAGCTCGCGTGCAATCCTTCGCCTTCGAGCATCACGCCTGCCTTCGCCAACTCCTCGTTGAACTTCATCATGTCGGTGAGGTCCTGGGCGCTGGGGAGCGTGCCGGACTCGCTATCGGCGTTGGCCTTTACGATGATCATGAACCGCATTGTCGTTTCTCCATCTCAGGGTTCGTTGTCACAGTCGACAATGGTACGTCGAACGATTTGTCACGATTTCGACATCCGGAGGCAGGTGTCGCGCGCAACATCGGGACCCGCCTCACGACTCATCGGGGAATAGCTCCCTACTTTGTAGGCAGTTATTCCCTGATACGCCCTCCCACACCTACCGCGCCTCGAGCGGCACCCGCGCCACCAGCATCGCGCGATACGACGCGCGATACGTGATCGCCAGGTGGAGCTCCAGCACAAACACGATCGCCGCCATGACGGCGCCCGCGGGCAGGAGGAACGCGTGGAACGCCACGATGTTCACGATCACCGGCGCCAGTAGCGCCAGCGCCAGCGGAACGTAGCGGTTCACGAGCAGCAACGCGCCGGCCAGCAGCTGCGTGCCCGCGATCAGCTGCAGCATGTACCCCGTCTGCATCAACGCCACGAAG
>JAICLH010000314.1 GCA_025927495.1 Gemmatimonadaceae bacterium | reverse complement strand
GATCTTTCCCCCGCCCCTCTGCGCTTGGCTGAAATACGGTGTTCGATACCGCCAAACTCGCTACGGCTTCTCATCGCCCATCGGGCTGCCGGTGATGCGAGCCTTGCGGAAATCGCGGTTCAGCAGGCCGATCATATCGAGCGGGATTCCCTTGGGGCAGACAGCGGAACATTCGCCGTGGTTCGTGCAATTGCCGAAGAGCTCCACTTCCATCTGGTCCACCATCCGGGCGACGCGCGCGTACCGTTCCGGCTGGCCCTGTGGCAGCACGGCCAGGTGCGCCACCTTCGCGGCGGTGAAGAGCATCGCCGAGGCGTTCGGGCACTGCGCGACGCACGCGCCGCAGCCGATGCACGCCGCCGCCTCGAACGCGAAGTCGGCGTCTGGCTTCGGCACGGGGATCGCGTTCGCGTCCGGCGCGCCGCCCGTCGGCGCGGTGATGTACCCCCCCGCCTGGATGATGCGGTCGAACGCGCTCCGGTCTACCACCAGATCTTTGATGATGGGGAAGGCGCGCGCGCGCCACGGCTCGATCGTGATCTCGTCGCCATCACGGAAGGAGCGCATATGCAGCTGGCAGGCGGTCGTTTCGCGCTTCGGACCGTGCGCGACGCCGTTGATCATTATGCCGCAGGAGCCGCAGATACCCTCGCGACAATCGGACTCGAAGGCGATCGGTTCCTCGCCCTTCGCCACGAGTTCCTCGTTGACCACGTCGAGCATTTCCAGAAAGGACATGTCCGGGCTGATGTGGTCGGCGGCGTACGTGACCATCCGCCCTGCGCTCTGGCGGTTCTTCTGCCGCCAGACGTGGAGGGTGAGCCGCATTCGGGCTGGCTCGGCGACGGCCGGCTTCGTCTGCTCGCGCATTACTTGTAACTCCGTTGTGTCGGATGGACGTACTCGAACTCCAGCGGTTCCTTGTGCAGCGTCGGTGGGTTGCCGACACCGGTGTATTCCCACGCCGCCACGTACGAGAAATGCTCGTCGTCGCGCAGCGCCTCGCCGTCCGGCGTCTGACTCTCCTCGCGGAAGTGCGCGCCGCACGACTCGGTGCGGTGGAGCGCGTCTATGCACATCAGTTCGGCCAGTTCGAGAAAATCGGCCACGCGGCCCGCGCGCTCTAGCGACTGATTGAGCTCAGCGCCGTCGCCGGGGACATTCACGTTCTGCCAGAACTCGGCGCGTAGTTCGGGGATGTGGTCGAGCGCGCGGCGGAGGCTGGCGTCGGTGCGCGCCATGCCGCAGTCATCCCACATCAGTTTGCCAAGTTCGCGGTGGAAGGAATCCACCGTGCGGTTGCCCTTAATCGCCAGCAGCCGCTGGGTACGCTGCGCGATCTCGTTCTCGGTCTCCCGGAAGGCAATGTTTCCCAGGTCGTACGCGCCTGGGCGCACATTCGCCAGGTAGTTGCCGATCGTGTACGGGATGACGAAGTAGCCGTCCGCCAGGCCCTGCATCAGCGCCGAGGCGCCGAGACGGTTCGCGCCGTGGTCGGAATAATTCGCCTCGCCGAGGACGAAGAGGCCGGGGATGGTACTCTGGAGATTGTAGTCCACCCACAGGCCGCCCATCACGTAATGAATGGCGGGATAGATCCGCATCGGCACTTCGTAGGGGTTTTCGGCGGTGATGCGCTGGTACATGTCAAAGAGGTTGCCGTAGCGTTCGGTGATCGTGTGCTTGCCCAGGCGCTTGATCGCGTCCGCAAAGTCGAGATAGACGCCCAAGCCACCAGGGCCGACACCGCGCCCCTCGTCGCAGACCTC
>JAICLH010000220.1 GCA_025927495.1 Gemmatimonadaceae bacterium | reverse complement strand
GCGCTTCGCAATCACGACTGTGCCGTCGGCGGCCGTGTCGGTCATGTTGTGGCAGCGACCGGCGCCCAAAGGCCCGGCGCGCCTTCTCGCTTTTGGAGACCCACGGTTCGCGGGCGACGAGGAGGATGGCGCCGGCCCGCTGGCGCTCCGGGCCGCGACCCTTGACGAAGCGTCGCTGCCGCGCCTACCGGGAACGGCGCAAGAAGTGCGCGCCGTCGCACGCTTCGCATCCGACGCAGTGATCCGGTTGCGCGACGACGCGAGCGCGGCGTTCCTCGAGCGCACGCCGCTCACCTCGTACCGCGTCATCCATTTCGCCACCCACGCCGTGACCGACGACAACGGCATCGCGCACACGGGTATCGCGTTGTCGCCTGGCGCGGGAACGGATGGATTTGTGAGCGACGGCGATCTCGCCGCGCTGCAGTTGAACGCCGACCTGGTGGTGCTGTCGGCATGCCACACCGCGGGCGGCGCGGTGTTAGGCGGCGAAGGCGTGCGTGGCCTCACGGCTCCGCTGCTGCAGGCGGGCGCCCGCGCTGTGCTTGCCACGGAATGGCCGGTCGATGACGCGCGGACGATCCCGATGATCGTCGCGTTCTATAGGGCGCTCGCCGACGGACGCACCGGCGCCGACGCGCTCCGCGAGGCCGCGCTCGACGCGATGAGGGATGGTGCGCCGCCGCGCGAGTGGGCGGCCTTCCGGCTCGTCGGCGATCCCGCCGTCCGCGTTCCGCTCCGCCAGGCACGCGGCCTCTTCGGCTGGACCTGGTGGCGATAGTCTCCGAAATGGATCCACACGCGGCCGAGCTTGCGGCTATCGCCGCAGCCTTGTCCGAAGACTACGTGGTCGAGTGCGAGATCGGACGCGGCGGCATGGGCGTCGTGTACCGCGCGCGCGACATCAGGCTCGATCGGCTGGTCGCGGTCAAAGTCCTGCCGCCCAACTTGGCCGGCGTGGAGGACGTGCGCGAGCGGTTCCTGCGCGAGGCACGCACGGCCGCGCGACTCGCGCATCCGAACATCGTGCCCATCCACCGCGCCGACGAGTTAGGCGGGTACGTCTTTTTCGTGATGGGTTTGGTGCAGGGCGAGTCGCTCGCCGACCAGTTGCGCGCGCGCGGACCGCTCGCGCCGGCCGTTGTCGTGCCGCTGCTCGCCGACGTGTCGCGCGCACTCGCCTACGCGCACGCCCACGGCATCGTGCATCGCGACATCAAGCCCGAGAACATCCTCATCGACTCGGCGTCGGGCCGCGCGATGGTCACCGATTTCGGCATCGCGCGGCTGGCCGAGGCGTCGCCCCTGACCGCAACCGGCCAGGTGCTGGGCACCGTGTACTTCATGAGCCCGGAGCAGGTGGCGAGCGACGCGCTCGACGGGCGCAGCGACCTCTATTCGTTAGGCGTGGTTGGGTTCCTCGCGCTGTCGGGACGTTACCCCCTCGACGGGGCCACCGCATCGGCGGTGCTGGTCGCGCACGTCACGAAGGTCGCCCCACGGCTGCAGGACGTTGCGCCAGAGATCCCGGACGCCGTCGCGCGCATCATCGACCGCTGTCTCATGCGCGATCCCGCGGCTCGCTTTCCCGATGGAGACTCGCTCGCGCGCGCGTTCGAGGAGGCGGGCGCCGCGGCGAGCGTGCAGCGTGCTCCCGCCCCACCGCGCGATGTGTTGTCGGAGCGCGAAGCGATGGCCGTCTGGCAGCGCGCAGCCGAGCTCCAGGCACTCACGAGCGCGGCCCCGGCGGTCACACCGGTCGAACAGATCGAGGCTGCGCGGTCGCGCACGCAGGGCTACCGGATCGACCATGTCCGCGACGCAGCCGTCGAGGCGGGCATCTCCGAGCCGTACGTCGAGCGGGCCGTCAGAGAGCTGGGGTTCGCAGGCCCGGTCCCAGCTCGAGTGCATGCCGCCGGCGGCCTAACGGAAACGCCGGCGGCAGATCCGATCCTCGACCCGGCCGCCGGCAATCCGATCGTCCGAGCACTCATCGGAGGCCCGACGCGCCTTCATGTCGAGGCGACGGTGGACGGCGAGATCGCCGACGCCGAATTCGAGGTGCTGCTTCAGTCCATCCGCCGTGCCATGGGCGATGCGGGCCACATGAGTGTGTTTGCGCGAACGCTTTCCTGGAGCACGACTGGCAACGAGCGACGCGTCAACATCACCATTTCCTCGCGCGCCGGGCGCACTACCGTCACGATCGGTGAGCGACTCGGCCCGATGATCGGCGGCATCTTCGGCGGGGTCGGCGGCGGCTTGGGTGGCGGCGGCTCCGCGGGCGCGGTGGCTCTCGCGCAGAAAATCTTCGGCAACGGATCGATTGGAATCGCGCTCGTTGGTTGGCTGGCCGCGACGTACGGGATTGCGCGAACGATCTATTCGGTGACCGTCAAGCGGCGCGAGCGCCGGCACCGCGCGTTGTTGACCGAGCTGGTGTCGCTGATCGGCGAGGCCGCGGTGCCGGCGCCGCCGCTCTCGGGCGCCGACACGCGCGGGCCGCGGATGCTCCGTTAGGCAGTCAGCGCGGCGCGACGGGCGTGATCGGCGACCGGAGCTCGGCGCCGTCCGACAAGCGCGCCCGCACCCACCACTGCTCGTTGGTCCCGGGCCGCGCGCGCAGCTGCGCCGGCAGCGCGAACGACGTGTCGGCGGTGGTATCGGCGGCGAGCACCGCGCCCTGCGCATCCAGCACCTCGACGACGTACGATACGGCGCGCGGCACCGCGTGCCACTGGAGCACCGACGAGTGCGCCGGCTGGGACAGCAAGATCACACCGCCCACGGAAGGTCCACGCATCACGTTGGTCGGCGTCGACATCGAGCGGATCGCCATCGTGGCCGCGGCCACCGCCACGATGGCCGATGCGGCCACGAGCCACGGACTCACAACCCGTGGACGACGCCCAGCAGGCGCGGCCGCGCGCAGCGCGCGCAGCAGCTCGAAGTCGCGGCTGCACGACCGGCACGACGCCACGTGGTCGAGCATGGCCAAGCGCTCCTCCTCCGTCCCTTCCCGTTCGACGAGCGCCTGCAACGCATCGGGTTCCGGACACGCTGCGCCGGGACGCGCGTCGCGCGCCCCCAACGCCTCCCGATACAAGTCCTGCAGCCGTGCATCCGTCATGCGACCGCCTCCGGTCCGATCCCCTGCTCCGTTAGGCGCTCGCGCAGATCGGCGAGCCCCCGATAGAGCAGATTCCGCGTTTTGGCCTCTGACCACCCCAAGACCGCCGCGATCTCTTCGCGCGTGTAGCCGGCGAGGTACATGCGCACTACCGGCCGGCGAGAAGGCGTAATCGTGTCGATCGCGCGCGCCACCTGCTGCGCCAGCTCCGACGACTCGAGCGATTGCTCTGGCTCGCGACGCGACGGCGCGGCAGGCTCCTGCCCAACGTCCTCCAACGCATCCTCACGCGGACGGCGGTGGCGCCGCAAGACGTCGAGCGCCGCAGACACCGCGGTCCTGTACAGGTAAGACGAACCCACCGACGAAATCTGCTCACCAGCGGCTGGGCTCGCTGGAATGGCGTCCAACGCGCGGTTAGACCCTTCGGCGCGGGCGCGCCAGAGGCGAATCCGGACCTCTTGAAAGACCTCGTCGACGTCGCTCTCCGACAAACCGTGACGGATGCCGACGCGGCGCACCATTGCCGCGAACCGCATCAATACCGCCTCGATGGCCGGCGAGATCTGGTCGGTCACGTGGGAAACAACCATAGCGCGAAGGTAGCGAGCCCATCGCGCACCCGCAAAAGGGCGCGCGCGCGTCACGCCGTGCCGCCGCCTGGGCCTGACGCGTCCGGCAAAGGTTGCAGGCCGCGGGCCGGCTCGCGCGCGCCAGACATCCTCCGGGCACGCAATCGGGTGCACAATGCCGGCTATAAATGGTATTTTGGAGTGTCAGCTCCACTCAAAACGGGGACTCATGGCTACTCAGACACGTGCCGAGCGTCGCGCCGGCGCGGCGCTCAACCGCGAGCAGCTCCTGGCGGCGTATCGGACGATGTATCTGTCGCGGCGGCTGGATGACAAGGAAATCCAGCTCAAAGGACAGAATAAGATCTTCTTTCAGATCTCCGGCGCGGGGCACGAAGCCGTCCTCACGGCCGCGGGCATGACGCTGCGGGCCGGATACGATTGGTTCTTCCCGTACTATCGCGATCGCGCGCTGTGTCTGCAGTTAGGCATGACCCCGGCGGAAATGCTCTACGAAGCGGTCGGCGCGGCCCGCGATCCGAACTCGGGCGGCCGCCAGATGCCGAGCCACTGGGGCAGCAAGCGCCTCAATATTGTGTCGTCGTCCTCGCCGACGGGCACGCAGTTCCTCCACTCCACCGGTTGCGCGGAAGCCTCCCTGCGCGCGTCGCTGCTCTCGATCACCGAGGGCTTCGAGTCCGATGAAGTGACCTACGTGTCCGCGGGCGATGGCACCACCAGCGAGGGAGAGTTCTGGGAATCCCTCAACACGGCGTGCAATCTCGGTCTCCCCGTTGTCTATCTGATCGAGGACAACGGCTACGCGATCTCCGTTCCAGTGGAAGTGAACACGGCCGGCGGCAGCATCTCGAAGCTCGTCGCGTCAATGCCCGGCCTCTTCATCCAGGAAGTGGACGGCTGCGACCTGGTGGCCAGCCACGCCGCGATGAGCAAGGCGGTGGCGTATGCGCGCGCGCGTCGCGGGCCGGCGCTCGTGCACGCGCACGTGATCCGGCCGTACTCGCACTCGTTGTCCGACCAGGAGACCATGTACCGGCCGCCCGAGGAGCGCGACGTCGACGCGGCGCGCGATCCGTTAGTCACATTCCCCAAATGGCTGGTGGCGGAGGGACACATCACCGACAAGGAGCTCGAGGCGCTCAAAGCCGAGGTCGACGCGGACGTGCTCGCGGCCACCGATGATGCGCTCGCCCAACCGCAACCGACCGCCGACACGGTGCTCTACGCCGTGTACTCGCCCGACGTGGATCCCACGAGCGAGCAGTTCGACACCGAGGACGACCCGAAGTTCATGGGCGAGCCGACGACGATGGTCGACCTGCTCAATGCCTGCATGAAGGACGAAATGCACCGCGACGGGAAGATTCTCGTCTTCGGCGAGGACGTGGCCGACGTGTCGCGCGCGCAGTACCTGGACAAGGTGAAGGGCAAGGGCGGCGTGTTCAAAGTGACGTGGGGCCTGCAGAAGGAATTTGGCGGCGACCGCGTCTACAACTCTCCGTTAGCCGAGGCGAACATCGTCGGGCGCGCGGTGGGGTTGGCGGTGCGCGGGTTCAAGCCGGTGGTCGAAATCCAATTCTTCGACTACATCTGGCCAGCGTACATGCAGCTGCGCAACGAGCTCGCCACCATGCGCTGGCGGTCGAACAACGATTTCAGCGCGCCGGCCGTGGTGCGCGTGACATATGGCGGGTACATCCGCGGCGCCATCTACCACTCGCAGACCGGCGCGTCGCTGTTCACGCATTGCCCGGGGTTGCGCGTGGTGTGTCCGGCGACGGCGCTCGATGCGAACGGTCTCTTGCGCACCGCGATCCGCTGCGACGACCCCGTGATTTTCCTCGAGCACAAACACCTCTATCGCCAGACGTACAACAAGGGTCGCAATCCCGGACCGAACTTCATGATTCCGTTCGGTAAGGCGAAGATCCTGCGCGAAGGCGCCGGCATCACCCTGGTCACGTACGGCGCGACGGTGCAGCGCGCGCTCGTGGCCGCGAACAAGGTGGCCGACGATGGCATCGACGTCGAGGTGATCGACTTGCGGACGCTCTCGCCGTGGGATCGCGAGACGGTCATGAATTCGGTGCGCAAGACGTCGCGCGTGATTGTCGCGTACGAGGATTCGCTCTCGTGGGGCTACGGCGCCGAGATCGCGGCGGCGATCGCGGACGAGTGCTTCGCGTGGCTCGACGCGCCGGTGAAGCGCGTGGCATCCATGGACACGTTCGTGGGCTATGCGCCCTCGCTCGAGGATGCGATCCTGCCGCAGACGGACGACTTCGTCCGGGCGTATCGCGAGCTGGCGGCGTTCTAGTGGGGCGCGTCTGAGGTTCGGATAGCAGTCAAGGGGAATGGGGAAGCGCTCGCTGGCGCTCGCTTGGGGAAGCGCTAACGCTGAGG
>JAICLH010000212.1 GCA_025927495.1 Gemmatimonadaceae bacterium | reverse complement strand
GCGTTCACCCACGCCATGAGCCCGCCCTCGAGCGACAGGACATCGGCGAAACCGAGCTCGACGAGGGTCGCCGCGGCCGTTGCCGCGCGGCCCCCGCGGGCGCAGTAGAGCAGCACCGTGCGGTTCGGCTGCAGCCGGCGTGGCGCCTCCTCGCGCAACCGGGCCAGTGGAATGTGCACCGCCCCGCCAATGCGGAACAGGTTCCACTCGTGCTGGTCGCGCACGTCGACGAACGTGACGTCGTCGCGGCGTTTCTTCATCTCGATCACCGCCGATGCCGGCATTTCTCGAAATCCCTTTCCCGAATTTTGCACGTGCTCCGCCATCTCGCTCGCTGTCTCGATACCCGTGAATGGTTGACGCTTCCATGCCGCTTGTCCAGCACCACACGTCGAACAAAACTCGCTCCGAGCAAGTTAGCGCGCGGCCTTCCCTCGCCGCAAAATCGTCCGCTACCTTTCGCCTGGTGACGACAGCCAAGCGAGACACTTTCGCCGCGCCCTCGTGTTGACGTTTGCGGTCGTCGCCGCAACGCCGTGGATCGTCATCCCCCTCATCGCGCTCTGGCGCGCGCGCGGCGACCCATCGCTCGGCAACGAGTCGTCGTCGCGCGAAGACGACTGCCCGAAAGTTTCCGTCGTCATCCCCGCGCGTAACGAAGGTGCGAATATCGCCGCGTGCGTGCAATCGATTCTGATGTCACGCTACCCGGCGTTCGAAGTTCTCGTCGTCGACGATCATTCGGTCGACGACACGCTCGCCATTGCGCGCGTGATGGCCGGCTTCGACCCTCGGGTAACCGCAATCGAGGCGCCGCCGTTGCCCGACGGATGGTTCGGCAAACAATGGGCGTGCGATCGTGGCGCCGATCAGGCGTCGGGCGAAATCTTGTGCTTTACCGACGCCGACACGCGTCATGGCCGCGAGTTAATGAGCCGGTCGGTGCACAGGTTGCGCGATCGCGGCCTGGACTTCGTGAGCGTGCTGGGGCGACAGGTGATGCTCACGTTTTGGGAGCGACTGCTGCAGCCACAAGTCTTCGCGATGCTGTCGATGCGGTTCGGCGGCGCGCGCCAAGTGAATCAATCGTCGCGCGTAATCGACAAGCTCGCGAACGGCCAATACATGCTCCTCACGCGCGCCGCGTACGACGAGGTCGGCGGCCATGCGGCCGTTCGAGATCAGGTTGCGGAAGACCTGACGCTCGCGCAGCGACTCTTCGAGCATGGAAAGCGTACCGAGCTCGTGGAAGGTCGCAACTTCTTGTCGACGCGCATGTACAGCTCGTTCGGTACGCTCGTGCGCGGCTGGATGAAAAATATCTACGCGGGCGGTCTGCGCGCGGTGCCGTTCGGTTCCGCTGGGCGTGCGCTGTTACCACTCGTCCTCCTGGCGGGCCCGCTGGCGAGCATTCTGCCGCCACTCGTGCTCATCCTTGCCGCGTTCGGCCTCGTGAGCAACACTTGGCTCGTGTGGTCGATCATCACGACCATCGCGACGGTCCTGTGGTGGATTCAGGTTTACGTACGCGCGCCCGTAGTCGGTCCGACCCGTGCGCTGCGCTTCGCCGCGCTCTATCCGCTCGGCTCATTGATCCTGCTCTATATCATCGTTCGCGCGGTGATCCGCGGCCGGCGCGTCGAATGGCGGGGCCGCGAGTACGTCGCCGGCTGACCGGAAACCTTTTGCGGGCCGAGTTCGTCTTATGATTGAAGCCTTCGGGCTTCTACTTCCTCCGAGTGGGGGCGCCCCCGGTACCTGTGCCGACAGGTATTCGGGGGCGTTCCACATCCGGCCTACCGCTGGCCGACCGCGTTCTGCGTGCCGGTTCCCTGCCATTTCTTGAACCATGCCAGCACGTACGCGATTTTGACCATCATGTGGCTCGGCGTCGCCGAAATTTCGTGCGATGCGTTAGGCACGCGCACCAGCGCCGCCGGCACCTTCCGCAGTTTCAACGCGGCGTAGAATTGCTCGGCCTCGGAGCTCGGCGTCCGATAGTCGACATCGCCGGTGATCATCATCGTCGGCGTCGTCACGTTCCCGACGTAGCTGATCGGCGAATATTTCATGTAGGTGTCGGCCTGTGTCCACGGTGCGCCCGTGAACCAATACGTTAGGCCAAACTCCGACAGGTCCGCCGTCAGCACCCAGCTGTACCAGTTGATCACCGGCTTCTGGACCACCGCCGCACGGAACCGGTGCGTGTGCCCAACGATCCACGCGGTCAACACGCCGCCGCCGCTGCCGCCGGTCACGTACAGGTTGTCGGGATCGACGAACCCTTTGGCGATCACCGCATCCACGCCCGACATCAGATCGTCGTAGTCGTGATCCGGGTAGTCGTGGTTGATCAGGTTGCCGAACGTCTCGCCGTAGCTCGTGCTGCCGCGCGGATTCATGTACAACACCACGTACCCGGCCGCCGCATACTGCTGGAGCTCCGCCGACCACCGGTCGCCGTAGTCGAGATAGGGACCGCCATGAATTTCGAGAATCAGCGGATACTTGTGCGAGGCGTCGAAACCCGGCGGCGTGATGACCCAGCCTTCCACGTCCCGTTGGTCGAACGACGACTTGACGTGCATCTCCTGCACTGCGCCTAACGCCTTGCCGCCAGCTCCGAACATCCCGTCGTTGAGACGCGTGAGACGGACGGCCGGCGACCCCGCACGCACTCCCGTCGCTGCCACGTCGGCCGGATGATCCGGATCCGACTCCGTGAACGCGATCCGCCCCGCGCGCGACGTCGAGTACGAACCGCCGGGATACGGACGCCCGATGTCCAAGCCGCCGACGTGCGACACGAGGGGCGTCACCTTCCCGTCCAACGTCACGAGCCCGACCTTCGTGTCGCCCCGATCATCGTACATGGCGTAGATCCCGCGGCCGTCCGCCGTCCACGAGGGCGCGAACAAGTCGCGGTCGAAGTCAGGCGTCACCTCCCGCGGCGATGATCCATCCGCGTTCATCACGTAGAGATGCGTGACCTGGTAGCCCTGTCGATGGTCGTCGAATCCGGTGTAGGCCACCAGCCGGCCGTCCGGCGAAATCGCCGGCGAATTGTCGGGGCCATCCCGCTTCGTCAGCTCGCGCACCTCGCCGCCCGCGACCGGAACCGAGTAGACCTCGGTGTTGAGCGGCATGTAGTCGCTATCCGGATGCCGATTCGCAGAAAAGAATATGGTCTTCCCGTCCGGCGACCACACCGGCGCGCCATCGTTGAATGCGCCGTTCGTCAATTGCCGCGGCGCGCCGCCATCCGCACTCACCACGAAGACGTGCACGTGCCCCGATGGCACGTCGCCGCTGCCGTCCCGCCGGTAGACTAACGCGTCCGTGTATCGCGTCGGCGGGCCCCAATCTGCCCCATCGGGCTTCGCCGGCAACGTGACTAACGACTTCGCCGGCTCGGACACGAACATCATGAACGCGATCCACTTTCCGTCGGGCGACCACTCCAACGACGATGGACTGCGCTCCACGTGCGTGATCACGCCATCCACCCCCGAGGCTAACCACCGCACGTGAATTTCGCTCGACCCTTCGGCGTTCGACACGTACGCGATGCGCCCACCATCCGGCGACCACCGCGGCGAGCTCTCGTTCCGATCGCCGCCGCTCGTCAATGGACGCTGCTCGCCCCCGTCCGCATTCACGAGCCACAGGATCGACCGCTCGCGATCCTTCATGATGTCGTAGCGCGACCGCGCGTACACGATCTGCCGGCCATCGGGCGACATGCGCGGATCCGCGGCCCACTGCAGGTCGAAAATATCGCGCAGCGCGAAGCGGTGATTGCCTAACGAATCCTGCGCGTGCAGGCTGACCGCCGCCACGCACGCGGCGCACAACGCACTCATCAACGTTCGCATCGCATCTCCCGATTCGGGACGCACCACTCGGCGCCCAACGCGCCGCAATTTTGCACCCAAAAGTTGGGTCCGGTACGCCCCCGCGCAAGCGACTCGCCGTTCCTGTGAAGCGTCTCATGCGCGCCGTACGCAATCCTTTGCACCGCTCCGCATGATTTCGCACCCGCTCCCCTCGACCCGCCCCGCTACGTTCGCGGCGTGCGCTCCCTCGAATCTTTCGCCGCCCTCATCGCCGCCACGAGCTCCGACGCCGCGCTCTCCACCCTCGCCTCCGAGCTCGGCTTCCCCTCTCAGGCAGTGCGACTCGATCCCGATACCCAGGCGACCCTCGGCGTGCCATCCACGCCACTCGTCCGCTCTGCCCGCGTCGCGACAGGATGCGGCGCCCTCCGCGCCATCCTCCTCGAGTGCGAACGCGACACACCACTCCGCACCGTCGCCACCACCGTCGCCCAACAGTGTACGGCTCACGCTCCACAGTTGCTCTGGCTCCTCATCGCCACGCAGCACAATGGATGCGAACTCACGATCGCCACATGGTCCGCCGATCGATCGAAGCCACGCGTCGTTGCCTTACACGTCGATCGAACCCACGTCGTCCCAAGCGACGCCGAAACAGTTGCCGCACTCGCTGCGGCCGCCGCCGACTCCGATATCCTCACCCACTCCGCGTGGCTCGACACGTTGGGCCGTGACGCCCTCACCCGACGATTCTACCGCACCCTCGAACAAGTTGTCGCTAACCTCGCGAGCGCTGCCACCTCCCCTGCACGCGTTGCACCCTCCGAACGCTCCGACCTCGCCCTGCTCTACGTCTCCCGACTCCTCTTCCTCAGCTTCATCCAAACCAAAGGCTGGCTCGACCACGACCGGCGATTCCTCCACAATACCTTCGCCCAGTGCATGGAACGCGGCGGCGGCTACCACCGCAGAATCCTCCTCCCACTGTTCTTCGGCACCCTCAACACACCGCCCCGCGCACGCGCCGCCGCGGCCCGCGCATTCGGCCGCATTCCATTCCTCAACGGCGGCCTCTTCGCTCGCACACCCCTCGAACGCCACCGCCCGAATCTTCAATTCCCCGACGAGATGCTCGGCGTCGTCTTCGGAGAATTGCTGTCGAGATATCGCTTCTCACCGCGCGAAGAGTCCGCCAACTGGTCCGAAGCCGCCGTCGATCCCGAAATGTTGGGCAAAGCGTTCGAATCGCTCATGGAATCAAACAATCGCCGGGCGTCCGGAGCGTTTTACACGCCGCGCCGACTCGTCGCCACCGTCAGTCGCGCCGCGCTCGCACGCGCCCTGGCCGTCGAAACGGTCTCGCCCGAAACGGCCCTCGCGGCACTCGACGGCCATATGCCTAACGATGAGGATGCGCGCCGACTCCGCGACCGCTGCGACACGATCACCATTCTCGACCCCGCCTGCGGCAGCGGTGCGTTCCTCGTCCACATCCTCGAGCAGCTCGCATTCCTCCGCTCCCAACTCGGCGACCCACGTCCGGTGTGGCAGCTCCGGCGCGACATGCTCACGAAATCGATCTTCGGCGTCGACGTCAATCCGACCGCCGTCTGGCTCTGCGAGCTCCGACTCTGGCTCTCCGTGGTCATCGACTGCGACGCACGCGATCCCATGCTCGTTCCGCCCCTCCCTAACCTCGATCGCCACATCCGCATCGGCGACTCCCTCGCCGGCGATGCCTTCGATCCAGTCGTTAGTCCTCCCTCTCGCAGCAGCCCACGCCTCGCCCAACTCCGCGAACGGTACGCCCGCTCGAGCGGACGGCGCAAACACACGCTCCAGCGGGCGCTCGATCGCGCCGAACGCACGCTGGTCGTCGCACACCTCGAACGACAACTCGCCGCGTCGTCGGCACGCCGACGCGACATCCTCACCGCACTCCGCGGACGCGACCTCTTCGGGACACGCACCACACCCGCATCAATCGCTCGACAACGACTCGCCGCCGAACGCGACCGCAGTCGCTCCATCAGCGCCCGCCTCCGCGACGTCCGCAACGGCGGCGCGCTTCCCTTCGCATGGGTCACCCACTTCGCCGACGTCGCGCGCGCCGGCGGCTTCACCACCATACTCGGCAACCCTCCATGGGTCCGGCTGCACCGCATTCCGACTAACGCACGACTCGAGCTCCGCCGCCGCTTCGCGTGCTACCGCAACGCCGCCTGGTCTCGCGGTGCATTGGCTGCCCGCGCGACATTGGGCTTCGCCGCCCAAGTCGACCTGGCTGCGCTGTTCGCCGAACGCGCACTCTCGCTGCTCGAGCCCGGTGGCACACTCGCGCTGTTGCTGCCGTCGAAGCTCTGGCGCGCCCTCGCCGGCGGCGGCCTCCGAGCCCAGCTCCACCAGCACGCGCACCTCGTGTCTCTCGAGGATTGGAGCGAAGCGCCGCGCCAATTTGACGCAGCCGTCTACCCGTCACTCCTCGTCGCCACACGACGATCGGCCGATGCGCCGAAGAATTTCCTCGGCCCGCAGAACGAAACCGACCCCGATATCAGCACCACGGTCCACAGGCCTAACCGCACCACGCACTGGTGCATGCCGCACCACAGCCTCAACCTCGATTCGGATCCGGCCAGCCCATGGCTACTCGCCCCGCCGCCGGTGCGCCACGCCTTCGATCTCCTCGCCAACGCCGGTGTCCCCCTCGTCCACAGCCCACTCGGCCCCCCGCAACTGGGCGTCAAATGCGGGCTCAACG
>JAICLH010000133.1 GCA_025927495.1 Gemmatimonadaceae bacterium | reverse complement strand
GGCGTAGCCGTGCATGGCGCCCCAGGAGAGGGTCTTGAGCACCAGCACATCGAGCGTGCCGTGCAGGAGGTCACTGGCGTCGCGAGGCATCGTTCGTCCACTAACGAGGTTTGGGCAACGATAGTTTCACCGCTCGCGGAACGCAATCGCTGGGCTGAACCCGGACGGGACAATGTCCCCCGCGACAGCATCAGAGAGTTTTTGCCTACTTTGTAGGCAAAAACTCCGTGATGCCGGTTGACGCCGATATGCGGATCCGTGGGCGAGACTCGGGCGCAGGGCGTCGGTGTGGGCAGGTTTGAATAGTCGCCACGTGGCATAGCGCCCCGCCTCGACACACCGAGTGCCGTACGCGATACTTCCTGACCCCAGGGAAGTCCGCGCGCGATGACCGTCTCCTACGACAACAGCAAGATCATTTTCGACGGCATCAAGGCCGCGGGGATCAAGTCCATCTCGGCGCTCCCTGAGACGTGGCTCGGCCCGCTTCTCCAGCGGGCCGAGGACGACGCGGACGTCCACCTCCTCCAGGTGGCCAAGGAAGAAGAAGCCATCGGCATCGCCGCCGGCGCGTACTTCGCCGGCACGCCGCACATTCTGCTCATGCAGAACCACGGGTTCCTGGCCGCGATCAACGGCATCGTCTCGCTCGCCCAACTGTATCGCGTTCCACTGTGCATGCTCATTGCCTTACGCGGACATTGGGGCGAACCGTATCCATGGCACACGCGCGGCGGGATCGTCACCGAAGCGGTGCTCCGCGCGCTCGAGATTCCCTTCGAGTATGCGCGCGATCCCGGGAAAGTCGCCAAGCAAATCCGCGAGGCGTGGACGTTCTCGCAGAGCTCTCTGTCACCGGTCGCGCTGCTCCTCACGCGCGATCTGATGGAGGACTG
This sequence comes from Gemmatimonadaceae bacterium, assembly GCA_025927495.1. Lineage (GTDB taxonomy): Bacteria > Gemmatimonadota > Gemmatimonadetes > Gemmatimonadales > Gemmatimonadaceae > JADGGM01. The sequence goes on along the minus strand of JAICLH010000133.1, from coordinate 9,632 downwards.
AATGGAGCGCGCGGAATGTCTGCAGATGATCTACCCCGAGCTCGAGGACAAGCTCGTGGTCACGATCATGGGCGCGTGCGCGCAGGAGCTGTACAATCTGGGCCACCGCGAGAACTTCTTTTACCTCCAGCACGCCATGGGCCTGGCGTCCTCCATCGGACTCGGCCTCGCCACGCACCTGCCTAACGAACGCGTGGTGGTGCTCGACGGTGACGGCTCGGTGCTCATGAACCTCGGTACCCTCGCGACGCTGGCACGCTATCGCCCCAAGAACCTCATCCACGTGATCTTCGACAACGGCAGCTTGCTCTCCACGGGCGGCTTCGACTCGCAAACCGCCTCGGGCGTCACGGACCTCGACGCGATCGCACGCGGCGCCGGCGTCCAGCACGTCGCGCACGCGGTCACGACGCTCGACTTCGGCGAAGCTTTTCTCGCCGCGATCGAGCGCCAGGAATTGAGCGTGATCGTCGCCAAGGTTGCGGCGCTGGGCCCGGACCACTACGGGATGGACCTCCAGTTAGGCGAGAACGCGTTCCGCTTCCGCCGATGGATCCGGGAGCGCACGCGGGCGGCTGGAGCTACGGCGTGAGCGGCGCGCAGCCCGGCTACGACATTCAGGCGTGTCGCGCGCGGATCCCGCTGCTCGCGTCGTGCATCCCGATGAACAACTGCTCGCAGGCGCCGCAAACCGATGCCACGCGCGCGGCTGCCGTGCGCTATCTCGACTCGTGGAACGACAGCGGGATGGACTGGGACGCGTGGCTCACCGAAGTGGCTCTCGCCAAAGCCGAGTTCGCCAAGCTCATCGGGGCGACGGCGTCGGACATCGCGGTGTTCAGCTCGGTCTCCGAAGCAGCCAGCGCGGTGGCGAGCGCGCTCGAGCTCTCGGGCCGTCGCAACGGACTCGTCGTGAGCGAAGCGGAGTTTCCGACGGTCGCCCATGTGTGGCTCGCGCAGGGTCCGCGCGGCGGCCGCGTCTCCTTCGCGCCGGTGTGCGACGGGACGATCGACCCGGCCGTGTACGACACTCTCATCGACGACCGCACGGCGCTCGTCTCGGCGTGCCACGGCTACTATGCGAATGGTTTTCTTCAGGATGCCCGCCGCATCGCGGCGCGCGCGCGCGACGCCGGCGCCCTCTGCTTCGTGGACGCCTACCAGACCCTCGGCGTCGTGCCAGTGGATGTTCGTGCGTTAGGCGTCGACTTCCTGACGTCGGGCAACCTCAAGTTCCTGATGGGCATGCCCGGCATCGCGTTCCTGTACGTGCGGCCCGAGGTCGTCGCGTCGCTGCATCCCACGGTGACGGGGTGGTTCGGCCGCGCGGATCCGTTCACGTCGACGGCGCGCACGCTCGATTGGTCGCCGACGGCGAGCCGTTTCGACACCGGGACGCCGCCGGTGATCAGCGCGTACGTCGCGCGCGCGGGCATGGAGCTCATCAACGCCATCGGACCCGACAAGATCCGCGCCTGGCACGAGGTGTTGGGCCGGCGCCTCATCGACGGCGGCCGGTCGCTCGGCCTAACGGTGCAGGGCACGCAGGACATGGCGCAGAAGACGGCGACGACGGCGTTCGTCGTGCGCGACCCGCCCGCCATCGAGGACGCCATGCGCGCGCGCGGCGTGCTGCCCACGGCCCGCGGGGACGTGCTCCGCCTGGCGCCGCACTTCTTCACGACGATCGACGACGTCGATCGCGCCCTCGACCTTCTCGCGGAGCTCGCCCAGGCCCGGTGACCGACGCCCGCGAAACGTTCGCCTCACGGTTAGGCGGCCTCATGACGATCGTCGGCGTGTCCATCGGACTCGGACACGTCTGGCGGTTCCCGTACATGGTCGGGAAGTTCGGCGGCGCCGCGTTCGTGCTCTTCTATACGCTCGTGTCGGTCGTCATCGGCGTCCCCGCCCTCATGACCGAGTTCGCGCTCGGCCGCCACACGCGCCGCGGACCGGTCGGCGCGTTCGAGCGCGGCGGCCTGCCGTTAGGCAAGTACGTCGGCTGGTTCCTCTTCTTCGTCGTCACCGCGGCCACCGGCTACTACTCGGCGGTCATCGGCTGGGTGCTCTACTACGCCATCGGACAGCTGGCGGTGGTCGCGCACGTCCCGTTCGACGCGGCCGCCATCCTGCCGCCGCCGCACGGCTTCGTTGCCCGATCCTTCGTGCTCCAGCTCATCTGCACGGCGGTCGTGATCCTCGCCTGCGCGGTGATCATCATCCGAGGCGTGCGCCAAGGCATCGAGCTGGTGAGCATCGTCGTGCTGCCGGCCATGACCCTCGTGACGATCGTCGTGATGGTCCGCACGCTCACGCTTCCCGGCGCGATGGAAGGCGTGCGCTGGTATCTGCTCGAGTTCCGCTTCGCCGACCTCACCGCCAACGTCATGGCCGCGGCCATCGGACACGCGATCTTCGCGCTCTCGTTGGGCGGCACGTTCATGGTGGTGTACGGCTCGTACCTGCACGCGAACGAGAAGCTCGCGAACCCCGCCTGGTGGACGGTGTTCGGCGACACGGGCTCGTCGCTCATCGCGGGACTCGCGGTGATCCCGGCGGTCTTCGCGTTCCACCTCGAGCCGGCGTCGGGCCCGGGTCTCATCTTCACCACGCTGCCCAAGGTGTTCGCGGCGATGCCGGCGGGATGGCTGTGGGGATGTCTCTTCTTCGTGAGCCTGTTCGGCGCCGGCTACCTGTCGGACATCGGCGCCGTGGAGGTGCTGGTCGCCGGCCTAACGGATAACACGCGGATCACACGCGCGCGCGCCGTGTGGGTGATGTCGGCCGCGTGCTTCGTGCTCGCGCTGCCGCCGATGCTCAACAACGCGATCTTCGTCCCGTGGGATCTCACGTTCGGTTCCGGAATGCAGACGCTGGGCTCGCTGCTCGCCGTAATCACCGTGGCATGGTGCATGAACCGGAGTGCCGCGCTCGCCGAACTGTTCGGCGCAGGGGAGCGGCCCGTGCCGATGTGGGTGTTTTACTGGATCCGCTACGGCATCCCCGTTGTCATCCTCGGCGTCGGCATCTACTGGCTGCTCACGGAAGTGTTCCGCATCTTCCACGGCGTCTGACGCCAGGCATCTCAACACTTCACCGGTATCGATCGATGTCCGTTCTCGCCGATCTCGTCTCCGCACTTGATGCGGGCGAGCTCAAGATCGTGGATCTCACACAGCCGCTGGGCCCGGACACGCCCGTCATCGGGCTGCCGCCCATTTTCGCATCATCGCCCGGCGTGTCGATCGATGTGATCTCGCGCTACGACGACAGGGGACCGGCCTGGTACTGGAACACGATCCAGTTAGGCGAACACACGGGCACGCACTTCGACGCGCCGGTGCACTGGGTGACGGGCAAAGATCTGCCGGACAACCGCTGCGACACCATCCCGGCGCGCCGCTTCGTCGGGCCGGCGTGCGTGATCGACGTGACGGCCGAGGTCGCGAAGAACGAGGACTTCCTGCTCATGCCCGACCAGGTGGTCGCGTGGGAGAAACAGCACGGCCGCATTCCGCGCCGCGCGTGGGTGTTGTTGCGCACCGGCTGGAGCGCGCGCACGGACGCGGCGAAGTTCCTCAACGTCAAGTCCGATGGCCCGCACAGTCCCGGTTTCCACCAGAGCACGTCGGAGCTGTTGGCCACGGACCGCGATGTGTTAGGCGTAGGCGTCGAGACCGTCGGCACCGACGCCGGGCAGGCCGGCACGTTCGACCCGCCGTTTCCGAATCACGCGACCATGCACGGCAACGGCAAATTCGGGTTGGCCAGCTTGTGCAACCTCGATCAGCTCCCGCCGACCGGTGCAGTGGTGATCGCGGCGCCGCTCAAGATCGTCAACGGCAGCGGCAGCCCACTCCGCGTGTTGGCAATCGCACCAGCGTAGGCACGCGCTCGCGATGCCTTACGGCGCCACCCCGTACGCCGCGGCAGCGATCTCGCCCAACGCCTGCCCAACGCCCCGCGTGATCGCGTCAGGATCCGTGCTCGCGGCAACGTTGTTGGCATACGCCGCGAACGCCAGCCGACGCCCGTCCGCTGTCGTGATGTACCCCGCCAGGCCCTTCCCATCGACCATCATCATGTCGTTCAGCAAATCGTCGCGCTCGTAGGTCCCGGTCTTGGCATGCACGTGGCCAGCCGCCGGCGAGCCCACCTGAATGTTCCACAACGTGCCGTCGCGGCCGAGCACCGGCAGCGCAGCGTCGTACAGCGGGAAGTCTTTCTGCGCGGCCATGTACGCCAAAAAGTGCACCACGAAATCGGGCGTGAAGTGGGCCGAGCCGCCCGCGCCGTCGCTCTGGGACGCGCCCGACAGGTCCAACCCGGCCTGCTTCAGAAATCGCCGCTCCTCTGCGAACCCGGCCTTCGCCGTTCCCTGGTGCGCCACGAGCGCGCCTAACAGAAAGGGTCCCATGCTGGCGTGCAGGTTCTGGCTCACCTTGAGCGTCACCTTCACCTCTTGCGAGAAGGGCGGCGACACGTGCTCGGCCGCCACCATCGAGTCGGCATAGCCGCGCGCCAGCGTCGCGATATCGATGTGGCGACCGGGCGCGATCGCGGTCGCCCGCACCCCCTCCGCGCCTAACGCCTGCGCGAACGCCACCTCGGCGAACCGCGTCGGCTCGTCCACGGGCCAACTGAACAGGATGCCTGGTTTGCCGGCCGGCACCGTGCCCGATACTGTCACCACGTGCGAGCCATCCGGAGCCGCGCTGTCCGACGCCCAATTGATGTTGGGAGACGAATCCGGGACGCTCGTCGTAGCGCGGTTCACGAACCGCACGTACGGTGTCTCGGGCGAGATGTGGAGCGTGACCGAGTCACCCGGCGTTCTTCCCGGCGCGACGGTCACGTCCACCACGTTGTCGTTCACGACGATGGGCGAAATCACGACGCCCGTGCCGAGCTCGCGGTCGCCCTCGGGAAAGAGCGACGCGTCGACGATGACGCTGCCGTGCACCGCTTTGATCCCGTGCTGCCGAACTTGTCGCGCGAGCTCGCGCAGCACGAGCAGGGGATCGCCCGGCACGGCACGTGTGTCGGGACTGCCGCCATACGAATGGTCTTCGTTCTCGAACGCGAGACTGCCATCGGGTTGCACGCGGTTCGAGAGGTCGGGGTCGCCGGCGGCGACGAGGACGAGGTCGCCGTCGAGCGTGCCGTCCCGTTGGACAGGACCCGTGCGGTAGACGCGCGTGTGAAACCGGTGGTCGGCTCCAAGGAGCTCGAGGGCCGTACCTTCGGTGAGGAGTTTGGTGGTCGAGCCGGGGACGAAAAATTTGTCGGCATTGAGTTGGTAGATCGGTTGGTGAGTATCGAGCGAGAAAATCTCGATGCCGAAGAAGGCGTGGCGGTACTCCGGGCGATTGACGATCGCGTCGATGGTGGATGCGAGCGCATTTCGCGATGCCGGCGAGCCCGACGATTGCGCGTGAACGCGGCTCGGGGTGACCGCACCGATCACGGCGAGGCTCACTCCGCTCACGAGGAGTGACGTGAGCGTGGTGCGGGGAGTGCGTCGCGGGTTGGTCATGAAGTGGGCACCGAGGTCAATGGCGTGGCGTGCCTCGCGCGAGGTGTATGTCGCGCGTGCTGAGGGCGTCAAGAATATTGTATACTAAGCGCAGCGCCAGTATACGACACTCGCGGCCGACGAGCAAGCCAGCTCCGATTCCGAGCGCGTGACCGCTTTCCACAAGTTGATAGCTCTCGGCTTCGCGGCGAGCGTCGCGCTCACGCAGGTGATGGTGAGCATCCTCTACGGCGTGAGCCCTGTCGATGCCTCCGCCTGGGCGTTGGCCGCCGCGTGCCTCATCGTGCCGACGGTGCTCGCCACGGTCGTGCCCGCGCTACGCGCGTCGCGCGCGGATCCGATCGCGGCGATGCGGGTCGAGTGACATCGCTATAGCTGCTCGCAGAACGCGTGGAGCCGCGTATTGAACCCGGGCGCGTCGTCCCAGAAGACGGCGTGCCCGGCGTTCGCCATGAGGTGTACCTCCGCGTGCGGGATCGCCCGCTTGTGCTGGTCGGCCGCGACGGGCTTGACGACCGCATCCTGCTCCCCGTGTGTGATGAGCACGGGCTTGCGGAGTTTGGGCAGTAGATCGGCGTTGCTGTACGAACGCGAGAACAACCCCTGCCGCACGAACGGCGGGACGCTCACGTTGTAGCCGAGCATGAGGAAGAAGTCAGGGTCGTCGGGCTGATGCGCGAAGCAGAGGCGTAGCAGTCCGCGGAGGCCTTCGACGGAAGCGTCGGTATCGGTGGCGAGCAGCTGCGGGAACACCGCCAGGAATCCCGGGGAGAGCAGCGCCATCGCCGACTCGGTGCCTAACTCTGTCAGCGCACCCACGAAGTGCAGGCCGCCGATCGCGTTCTCGCCGTAGTGCCGGACGTAGTCGAGGCACAGGAGCGGACCGTACGACCAACCCGAGAGCACCGGGTGATCGAGGTCGAGCGTTCGGATGACGGCATCGACGTCGTCGGCCCACTGCTTGGAGTCGCCGTATCCATCGCGGGGCTTGTCCGACATCCCGTGGCCGCGCATGTCGACCGCGACGAGCCGGTGGTGCTCCGTTAGGCTCGAGTCGAGTTGCCGGCCCCACTGCAGCCCGCACTGCGATGCGCCGTGGAGGAAGAGGATCGGCCGGCCGCGCGGATTTCCGGTCTCGACCACGTGGAGCTCGACTCCGCCGCCTCCGGCGATGCGATGGGTCTTCATATTTACCTCCCGGCTGCGTTCCTTTGCGTCACGCCCACTGCTCAGTACGTTATGTCCTAACTCGGTGAGTATGGATGGCACCTGAGCGGGCGTCAAACTTTAGAAGAGTTTTGGAAACACGTGAAGTCGCAGGCACGCGAAGGCGTTCTGGTGGCTCGACCGACGATCGTGTACTATGGACTCACGTTGACGGAGATCTCGGTCGCGTGCGTGCTCCTGCAGCGCGCGGCCATGGCGGCTCATCGGTCCACGCGGCGCGGCCTGAAAGCGTGGAACATCGTCGGCCTAACGCTCTACCCGGCCGCCACGCTGATCGGTCTGCTTTCACCGATCGCCGGACTGGTGGTGATCGGGTTGCTCGCGATATTCTACGCCATGCCGAGCAACATCCAGAGCGCCATGCTGCGCTCGTGACCGGGACGATGGGCGTCGCTCGCGCGTCGGGCCGTCGATTCGAGCAGTTCGTGCTCGCGTCGAGTGTCATTGCAGGGGTCATGGCGGGCGCGGCGAGCGCATCCGCGCAGGCGCCGCGGTATGCCGCTCAGCACGATACGCTCCGCTACACCATCGACAACCCCTATCGCATGTACTGGCTGCGCGGCGCCGATACCATCGGCCCCGCGCGGCACGAGTTGAGCGTCGAATCGCACGTGTGGGGCGGCACGGCATCCCGACCCGAGGTGACCGTCCGCAACCAGCTGCTGGACGTCAGCCGCCGGTTGCAGCGCCACGTGTTCGCGCTGGAGCCTAACGGACGTGTCCGCACCGTCGATCGCAAGCCCCCGGATGCGTCGCCGACCGTCGACCTGCTGCTCCTCCTTCCGGCGACCCCGCTCACGGTCGGGGCGTCGTGGACGGATACGGTGCGTGCGGCCCACACCGATGCGGCGGGGCCGGAGGTGTACGAGGTGATCCGAACCTACCGCGTCCAGCGTCTGCTCGATACGTTAGGCGTGCGCCAGGCCGCGGACGTCGAGGCGCACGGTAGCATCCGGTACCGCTTTGGTTTTGTGGTGGACGCCGACACGCGCACGACGGCATGGGTCGATGTCACCGGACCGGATACCGAGCGATACCTGTTCGACACGCACGCGGGCCGGCTGATTTGGCGGCGGTGGGACATGCATCTCGTCGGTCGAGGCGTCGCGCCAGACGCACCGGACACGGTGCCGGCGGGACTCGAGTCGGCCGAGGTGGCGTCGATGTCTAACGCACCGGTCACGCGGTTCCTGTTGGAGCCGCTTCCGGGCGCCGACACGTCGATCACGTTCGAGATGCAGCGCAAGACGATCATCCTGCTGCACACCACGGAGCGCAGCCACTCGAGCATCACCGCGTCGCTGACGCGGAACGACGGTGTCGTCGGTATCGCATCCGTGGGGGTGAGCGGGTCGCACATCACGGACTACCACGCGACGTGGGCCGACACGAGTGGCCTTCGAACGCAGGCGATCACGGTGCGCGACAGCTCGCTGGTACTCGTTAGGCAAGGCCAGCGTGACACCTCTGTTGCGCCGCCCGCCGGCGCGGCGTGGGGCATCGCCGACTACGCCATGAACGAGCTGTTGGCGCCCGTGTTGCTGGCGGTTCCGCGCGACGGCAAGGCACACCCGTTCGCGGTCTTTCGCCCCTTCGCGGCCCACTGGGACACCGGGACGGCCATGGCGCGGTCACGCGGCGGTTTCGTGGTGATCGCGCTCGAGTTCGCGGGCGCGGATCGCCCGGAGACGCTCGTGTTCGACACGGACGGCGATTGCCTCTTCGCGGACACCGCCGGCCCGATCGAGTCCCGCCGCGTTCCGTCGGGCGCGAAGCGGTTTGCGCGGTTCCAGGCCGCGATGGCGATGTTCGGCCACTGACCGCTGCGTTAGGCAGAGCTCAGCGTCCGACGCGCGTCGCCGACGCCAGCGCCGCCTGGATCCCGCTCCGGGCAATCGGCTCCATCGCGCGATACCCGGCGAGGTTCGGGTGCACGCCATCGGTGGTGAATGCCGCCTTCATGCCGCCCTGGGCGTCGACCATGGCCGGGTAATAGTCGACGAACACGATGTGCTTCGCGTCGGCGTACTGCCGGATCATCGCATTCAGCTTCACGATTTTGGGTCCGGGCTCGAGCCCGTGGTGCCACGTGAAATCGGATGCGGGCAGTACGGAGCAGAGCACGACGGTGATGCCGTTGGCCCTCGCCAGCTCGGCCATCGACGCAATGTTCCCGAGAATCGCCTCGAGCGTCGTCGGCCCTGTATTCTCGGCGATGTCGTTGATACCGCCTAACAGAACGACCACCGAGGGATGCAGATCAATCACATCCTGCCGGAAGCGCACGAGCATCTGCGGCGTGGTCTGTCCGCTGACGCCGCGATTGACGTACGAGCGCCCCGCGAAGAACGAGCTGTCCAACGTCTCCCACAGCTCGGTGATCGAATTGCCCATGAACACCACGCGCTGCTCGTCCGGCGCGGGCGGTCCGAGCCGCGCGTTCTCGTCGCGATATCGGCGCAAGTCGGCCCAGTCGGTGCGGAGGCGTTCGTCTTCGACAGATTTGGTGGTGCTTGCCTGAGCGGCGGCGTTGGTCGAGACGAGCATGGCGATGAGTACTAACGATACGCGCACGTGCGGGAGGGCGTGGGGGTGCTACGAGCCAATGAGCGATGAAGGCGACGTGGGATTCGTCGTCGGCGAGGCTCAGATATTGTACCAACAGAAGAAGATGAGCGCGAGATGCGGCCTTCGACGCTAAGTGTCGCTGTTCGGAAGTTCAGTGACGGAGAAGGCCTCGGAATGCACCGGACGAACGGAGTTGAGCCGGTTTAGCGGGCAATTCCCCGTGGTCCGTCATGCGTTGTTCGTGTCGTGCTTTCCTACCCGTCGTCCGTGTGCGTTGTTCGTGATCAGTGCTTATCCG
>JAICLH010000319.1 GCA_025927495.1 Gemmatimonadaceae bacterium | reverse complement strand
GTCATACGCAAATAGCAGGCACCTGCAGGTCCGGTCCGCCATTCCGGCACAAGCGGTGCGACACCGAAACCACATGGGAACGACGGCATCGACGGAGCACGACGGAGACGGCAGCGGATCGCGCGCGCCGGTGGGAAACGTCCGCGTAGGCACGGCGGGCTGGAGCTACGACGACTGGAACGGGACGATGTACCCCAAGCCGATGCCGCGCGGAACGGATAAGCTCGAGTACGTCGCGCGCTACTTCGACACGGTGGAGATCAACAGCACCTTCTACCGTCCGGCGACGCAGTCGATGGCGACGGGGTGGCTGGCGAAGACGCAAGGATCGCTCGACTTCCGATTCACCGCGAAATTGTGGCAGCGCTTCACGCACGAGCGCGCCGAGGCGTGGACGCGCGCGGAGGTGACGGAGGCGCGAGCTGCATTCGACGTGCTGCAGGGTGGCGGGAAACTCGGCGCGCTCCTCGTCCAGTTCCCCTGGTCATTCCGGCGCACCGACGAGAATCGCGCGTGGCTCGGTGACGTCCTCAACGCGTTCCGGGACTTCCCGCTCGTCGTGGAGATCCGGCACGAGTCGTGGAACGTGCCGGAGTTCTACGAGCACCTGAGCGAGGCGGGCGTCGGCTTCGTGAACGTGGACCAGCCGCTCTTCAAGCACAGCATCAAGCCGAGCGCGACGGTGACATCGCCGGTGGGGTACGTGCGCGTGCACGGGCGGAACTACAAGAACTGGTTCCGGAAGGACGCGGACGTGAAGGAGCGGTACGACTATCTGTACAGCGCCGACGAGCTGAAGCCATGGGTGCAGCGCACGGAGGAGGTGGCCGAGGTCGCGCGCGAGACGTACGTGGTGATGAACAACCACCACAAGGGGCAGGCGGCGGTGAACGCGGCGATGTTCGAGTCGCTGCTGGAGGACCGCAAGGTGGAGGTGCCGGAGACGCTCTACGAGAATTACTCGGAGGTCCTGGCGCCGTACGCTCTGCCGGCGTGACCCCGAACTGCACGGGGTAGGGAACGACGGAGGGCGGACCGGAACGTGGTACAGGAACCGGGCCGCCCTCTGTGCGTGTGGGCGACGCACGCGTCGCCGCTACAGCCTCATCGCTGCGTGTCGCCGCGGGAGCTTCCGTACGACTGGTCGTTGCTTCCCTGCGATCCGGTCGCCTTGCGGGACGGCTGGTTGTCGGACTGGTCGCCCTGCTGATCCGGAAGGGTGACGTAGGTCGTGGAGCCGGTGAGGTTCCGGTCTTCGGACGTGTTGCCGATGAGTGACTTCTGCTCTCGGTCGAGCTGCTCTTCGCTGCGCGCGGCCTGCTCGTTCCCCGGCGTTCCGCGTGATGATGCGCCCTGCGAGCCGCTCTGGTCGTTGCGAGCCTGCTGATCGTTACGTGAATCGTTCTGCGATGCCATCGCTCCGCTCCGTCATTGTGATGGACCGCGAGAGCGCTGCATCGCGCGTGCCTCCCGCTCGCGATCCGAGGCAGTGGTCGGGGACGGCGCGATCGGTGCCGGTGTCGGGGTTTCCCTGAGAGAGAATCAAGGCGGCCCCGACTGATCGGGACGGGCGGGGTGAGGAGATTGAAGCTG
>JAICLH010000005.1 GCA_025927495.1 Gemmatimonadaceae bacterium | reverse complement strand
CAACCCCATCATGCCCGTGCGAACGCCGTCGACGATCACCGGAACGGCGAGCACTTCGACGTCCACCATGGTGCCGTCTTTCCGTCGCCGCTGGCCGATGCCCTGCACGGTGCGCGACTGCGCCGCTTGCACCGTATACGACACCGCCTGGCTGCGCGTCTCCGCCGTCGTGATGAGATCATCGAGGTTTGCGCCCACGACTTCCCGTTGGGCATAGCCGTACATCTGCTCGAACGCCGGATTGCACGAGAGCACGTGGTGATTGACGTCGAGCACGACGATGGCGACCGGACAGTTGCGCACCAGCACCTCGAAGTACTCGCGCTCCCGTTGGGCGGCGGCGAACAAGCGCGCGTTTTCGAGCGCGATCGCGGCCTGCTGGCCGAACAAGGAGAGCAAGCGGCAATCGGCCTCGGCGAACGTGAGGGACGGGTCCTCGTGCCATACGTTGATCGCGCCGACGGCGCGACGTCCCATGAGCAGCGGCGAGACGACGACCGCGCGCGCGTCGATGCGCGCGTACTGCGGCGAACGCCCCGACCACGTTTGATAGTCGGGAATCATCATCTGCTCGCCGGTCGTCACGACGAGCCCCATTGCACCTTCGTTGACCTTGAGGTGCGTGCCGCGGGAATCCTCCGTCATGTTGTGATTCGCCGCGACCACCAGTTCGCCGGTCTGATCATCGTATGTGGCCAGCTCGCCGCCCGCCGCTCCAAGCAGTGTGACGGCGCGCGTGAGCACGGCATCGAGCAAGCGCGACAGCTCGAGACTGCCCGAGAGATCGGTGATGTTGTCGAGGAGCGCCTGGCGCTCGTCGGCACGACGTCGCTCGGCGGCGGCGAGACGTCGCTGCTCATCGATCAAACGGATGCGCGCGAGCGCGATCCCCGCGTGCTGCGCCGACGCTGTGAGGATCTCGCGGTCGACAGGCCCGAACGCATCCGGGTCGCGACTCTCGACGACGAGCACGCCGAGGACGTCGCCCCCGGCGCGCAGCGGCACATCGATTTCGGAACCGCTCCCCAGTCCCGCGACGTACTCGGACTCGAGCGTCACGTCCGGTGTATAGTGCACCGCACCATCGAGCAAGGGCCTCGCGCTCAGGCCCTGGCCGCGGGGAATCCGCATGCCGTGCGGAATGTCGTCCCAGCCGACGGACGCGCCTAACACACGCTCGTCGGTAGCGGCGTCGAGCAGAAACACGCCGATGAAGTCGTAGCCGATGGCTTCGTCGTGAAGGCCATCGACGACCGCGCGACACACTTCCGCTTCGGTCTGCGCGGAGGCGATGGATGCGCTCAGTCTCAGCAATGCGGACTGGCGCCGAGCAAGGCCAGCCGTGTTGCCTTCGGGGGGGCGGGGAGCTTTCCGAGCTTGCGCCATTGGGTGGCCTCGCTGGGCATAAGGTACCGCTTTTGGCGCTGGTCGCCAGACGACATCAGAGCCGGCGTCGCCAATCAACTCCGACGACTTCCATACGGAACCGAACGCGGAACGAGCTGATGAGGTCCGAAGAAGGTATGAAGTCCGAAAACGTCGGATATTCGTCCTGGCTGACGTGAGCCGCGCTGCATACGATGAAACGCATCGTCACCGCGTCGCAATGACGCAGGAGAGCCCGATGCGCAGATCGTCGATCCTCGCCGTTTTCCTGGCCGTGGCTGCGGGCGGATCCACTCCCGCATACGCGCAGCGGCTCATCGCACCGGGCCAGCTCTCGGTCGTTCCCGCTCCCGTGTCACTCGACACGACCGGTCGCTTCGAGGCGGCGTTCTCGCGAGTGGGCGACGACATCTACCTCGCCGGACAGCCCACTGAGCTCGGACTCCGAGAGCTGCATGACAAGGGCGTCACCACCGTCGTGAACCTCCGCACACCGGAAGAAATGAAGCGTGTGGGGTTCGACGAAGCGGCGCTGGTCAAGCAGCTCGGGATGGAATACGTCTACCTTCCGGTGCGCGGAAACGCCGAGTATCCGTTTTCACCGGAGACCGTGAAGAAGTTCGCCGACGCGATGGCACACACGAAGGGGAAACTCCTGCTCCATTGCACGATCGCATGGCGGGCGAGCCATTTGTGGGCGGCCTATCTCATTGCCGACCGCGGCGTGCCCGCCGACGCGGCGCTCAAGAACGCCCAAGCGGTCAACCTCATGGGGCACATGTCGATGGGGACGCAGCCGGTGGAGGAGTTCCTTGGACGTCGCCTCCCTGAGCTCCAGCATTGAACGCCGTACTATTCTGAAAGCGCCCTCGCGCTCGAGCTCGCGACCGGTCAGGTCACCGAGGCTTCGATCGCGACTCGCAGTTCGTCCGCGACCTCGGCGTCATCCTCGAGGGCCAAGCGGTCTCGCAACGCCGCCAAGCTGGAGGCCGACCGGATGCGTCCAAGCGCCCAAGCCGCATGACTCCGCACCAAAGGCTCGGGATCGGACAAGCTGGCGGCGAGTACGGGCACGTCCGTCTGGTTGCCCGAGTTGCCGAGCACCGCGGCGGCATTGCGCTTGAGGCCTCGGAGTTTGGGGCGCTTCATTGGTGAGCCGGCGAACGCGGTCGAGAACTCCTCCCGCGAAAGGCCCAACACGGCGAGCGCTAAGTCCCTTGCGTTCCGCTCAACGAGCATCTCGCGTGGTGTGAAGGCTGCTTCGCGCAACTGCCGAGCGAACTTCTGGTTCCACGGACAGACTTCCTGGCAGACGTCGCATCCGTAGAGGAGGTCGCCGACCAGCGGGCGCAGAGCGTCTGGAATTGCTCCCCGCAGCTCGATGGTGAGGTACGAGATGCACTGCCGCGCGTCGAGCACATGTGGGGCGACGAACGCATGCGTTGGGCACGCGTCGAGACAGCGTGTGCAGCGGCCGCAGTGGTCGTTCTCGAAGGGGGCGTCGGGTGTGAGGTCGAGCGCGAGAAAGAGCGAGCCGAGGAAGACGTACGAGCCGATCTTGGGGTTGAGCAACATCGTGTTCTTGCCTAACCATCCGAGTCCGGCGCGGCGGGCGAGGTCGCGCTCGAGCACGGGGCCGGTGTCGACGTAGGCTTTGCCCGGCACATCGCGTCCGACCTGCGACGCGATCCACGCGTGCAGTGTGCGGAGCTTGTCGAGCATCACGTCGTGGTAGTCGTCGCCGCGGGCGTAGCGTGCGACGGGGCCGGGCGGCTCGCGTCCGCCGTAGTCGAGGCCGACCACCACCGCGCACGTCGCGCCAGGGACGGGCCGGCGCGAATCGCGCCGCACCTCGGCGCGGCGCTCGAGGTACGTCATGTCGCCCGCGTAGCCGCGTGCGACCCAGTCGTCGAATGCTTCGGCGGAATCCGCGATGCCTAACGGAGCAATGCCGGCGAGGTCGAAACCGAGGCCGTATGCCTGCGCTTTGATCCGGTGCTCGAGCGACAGCGCGTGCGCCGTGGTCACGGCGGCGTCCCTACCCAGCGCGCGTATCGGATGACATCCTCCGCCGGTGGAACGGCGTCGTAGTCGCCGTACGCCGTGTACATGCGCCACAGGACGTAGTCGCGCGATGGAATCGGCAGAAACGGCGGGCGCGTGTACCATTCGCGCCGCCTGAACCGCCACGCGACGCGCAGAAGATCGAGTGCGACGGGTGGCCGTGCGACGGCGCGCGCGGCCAGCGTGACGACGAGGCGCGACCAGGAGCGCGTCGTGGACCGGCTATCGTTTGTCGTCAGCGGCCTCTCCGGCGACCGGGTATGATCGGCAACTCACCTTCAATTTCACGAGGAGCTCGTGCTCTCTCAACTGGCGTATCAAGTCGTGTCGCTGAGCGGGGCCGTCCTGGTCCTCATTGCATATGCCGCGCTGCAGCGCGGGCTGCTCCACCGCGAAGACCGATGGTTCAATCTCCTCAACTTCGTCGGCTCGGCGCTGCTGGCATGGATCGCCATCCTCGATCGTCGGTGGGGATTCATCCTGCTCGAGGTCGCGTGGGCGCTCCTCTCGATTCCGCCGCTGGTGCGGCGGTCCGGCCGTCCTCCTGCCTGACGTTACACGAAACTGCGGCCGTCCAGGATGCCCGGCGCCGGAATGCCCAACAGGCGGAGGGCCGACGGCATCACATCCGCGGTCCGGCGCGGCCGATTGCCTAACGGACGATTGGTGAGCAGGGGCACGAGCATGTGCTCGCGGATCAGCGCGCCGTGCGTGCTCACGTGCGGGATCGGCTCGTAACGTGCGCGCAGATCCCAGCCGTGCGCGGCGGATACGATGATGTCGCCGGACCGCGGCGCGGCGGCAAGGGACGCGATTTGGACTAACGCATCGGGGTACGACCCCGGAAGCGCGGCCTCGTGGCACTCGACGGCGTCGAGCGGCGGTAGCTCGCCGAGCCCGAGCGGATCGCCGGTGTCGGGGCGATACGCCAGGCGATTTCGTTGGCGCTCGATGAACGCCGCCCCGCGTGAACGCGCGCGAACTTCCACCCGATTCACGCCGTGCGGCAGGATGGCGAGATCGATCGCGTCGCGCTCGACGAGTCTGTCCGCGAACGATGCCCAACGATCGCGCAGCGCGGGCCACCACCGCCGATCGCGTTCGGCCGGATCGAGATACACGTGCGCCATGGCGTTGCCGCTCACCATTACCGCCACGTCGGCGCGCGGCGTGAAGACCCACGGATGCGCGATCACGCGATGGCCGGCGTCGCGGATCGCGCCCGCCAGATCGTCGTGCGCCGACACCGGCGAGTGTCCGTGATCGCTCGCGATCCACAGGTGCGTGCGATCCCAGGTTCCCGCACGCTCGAGATCCGCCCGCAGGGCGCCGACGCACTCGTCTAACGCAACCACCGCGCGCTGCGCATCGGGCGACGCATGTCCCGAAGCGTGCGAGCATTTGTCCAACGCGAGCAGCGCCACGAAGCTCACCGCGGGCTCGTGCTCGGCGATGCGCGCTCGCGCGGCGCGGACCGCGAGGTCGTCGATCGCGAACCAGGCGCGAGCGTCGCCGCGCCAGTGTGTGCGCGCCAGATGCCAGAGGAGTCGAGGATTGCGTCCCATCTGCGATCGTCCGCGCGCGCCGCGCGCAATCATGCTCATCGCGGTGAAGCGCGACGGCGCGAGCTCGAACACGGTGCGCGCATCGCGGTCGAGATCGCGGTCCATGTGTCGCATCTCGGCGCCGAGGTAGCTGCGGCAGTGCGGCGGCAGACGGCATCGCGTGTGCGCGCGGTCGTACCAGCGGAGACCGGGAAGCCCCGCCGGGCCAGGGTAGCGTCCAGTGAGGAATGGCGCGTACGCGGGTCCGGTGACGGATGGGAACACGGTCGTGATGGTGTGCAGACCGCCTTCGGACCGGAGCTGCGCGAGATGGCCGAGCTCGCCGCGGGCGAACGGCGCGTCGAAGACATCGGCGCGAGCACCGTCGAGCAGAATCAATACGAGCGGCAATCGGGAGCCGTCGAGTACCGAGTGAGTGGGAGCGTCGCACATCCCTCCCGACGCGCGAAACCGCGGACTAGCTTTGACTCTCTCTTTCCGCTCACACATGGCCTCACGATCCAAACCTCGAAAGAAGCGCAATGCCGTGGTGACGGCATCGGGAAAGAAAGCCGGTGTACGGCAGAGGGCCGAGGCCGAACAAGGAGCGCGTGAAGGGCTGCGGGAGCGGACGGAAGAAGGTCACCTCAAGGCGGGCCGGGTCCCGCCGTCACAGGTAGAGCGTGGCAGGCACGCGGGCGCGGTCAAGATCGTCGACGAGCGACCGATCGACCAGTCCATACGCGACTACGTCCCGCCGCTCATCACCGAAGATGAGAAGCTGCTGCGCGCGAGCGGATCGCGTCAGCCATCGGGCGATTTCACGCGCACCGATCCCTGGCGATTGCTGCGCATCATGTCCGAGTTCATCGAAGGCTTCGACACGCTCGCGACCGTGGAGAAGGCCGTCACGGTGTTTGGTTCGGCGCGCGTTGGTCCGGATGACCCGCAATATGCGGCAGCGCTGGAAACCTCGCGGCTGCTGTCCGAAGCGGGTTTCACGATCATGACCGGCGCCGGACCCGGTATCATGGAAGCCGGGAATAAAGGCGCACGTTTGGGTGGCGGGCCGTCGATCGGGTGCAACATCGAGCTGCCGTTCGAGCAGGGCGCAAATCCATACGTCGACACGCTGATCAACTTCCGTTACTTCTTCGTGCGGAAGACGATGTTCATCAAGTATTCGTCCGCCTTCATCATTTTTCCGGGCGGCTTCGGCACGTTAGACGAGTTGTTCGAGGCACTGACGCTCATTCAGACGGGCAAGATCTATCATTTCCCGGTCGTGATGTTCGGCCGGCACTACTGGGCGGGACTGATCCGGTGGTTGCACGCGCGCGTCTTGCAAGAACAAAAGATTTCGCCCGGCGACCTGGAGCTGATGCTGCTGACGGACGATCCGGCCGAAGCGGCGAAGGCCGTGATCGACGCGTACGAGGCGCGGTTGTCCACGCAGAAGTGAGCGCCACGGGGCGCGGCGCGATCCACGTTTATCGTTAGGCGGCGGGCGATGGCGAAATCGAAGAAGGGCGGTGCGGCGCGCCGCGGACCGACCGCGGCGGCACCCAAGGCGGCACAGAAGCGCGAGGCCGAAGAGCGCGAGCGCAGCCGCACGGCGCACGTCGCGCGCGAGACGAGCCGCTTCCTGCGTGGCCAGCGGATCGATCCGCGGCGCATCGACGGCACGGAGAGCGTGTCGCAACTGATCGACGAGACTTTCCTCGCGTACAACGCCGGCCGATTGCGCGAGGCGGCGCGGTTGTTCACCGAGAAGATGCTCGAGCGTGACGTGACCGTTGGCCTGACGCTCACCGGCGCGCTCACGCCCGCGGGGTTGGGCCTGGCGGCGCTCATCCCGCTCATCGAAGCGGGATTCGTGGACTGGATCATCTCCACCGGCGCCAACCTCTATCACGACACGCACTACGGGTTGGGATTGTCGATGCACCGCGGGAACGCGCAGGAGAGCGACGTGGTGCTGCGCGAGGAAGGCGTCGTGCGCATCTACGACATCTTCTTCGATTACGACGTGCTGTTGTCGACCGATGCGTTCTTTCGCCAGATCATGCGGAGCCCGGAGTTCCAGCGCCCCATGTCGAGCGCCGAATTCCACTGGTTGTGCGGCCGCTACGTGCGCGAACGGGAGAATGCGTTAGGCTTGGGCCAGCGGTCGCTGCTGTCCGCGGCGTACGCGGCGGCGGTGCCGATCTTCACGTCGTCGCCGGGCGACTCGTCGATCGGCATGAACGTGGCCGCGTTGGCGCTCGAGGGCAACGCGTTGGTCATCGATCCGAATCTCGACGTGAACGAGACGGCGTCGATCGTGCTGGCCGCGAAGCGCGGCGGCGGCAAGAGCGCGGTGATGATCATGGGCGGCGGCAGCCCCAAGAACTTCATGCTGCAGACCGAGCCCCAGATTCAGGAAGTGTTGGGCATCGACGAGAAAGGCCACGACTACTTCCTGCAAGTGACCGATGCGCGTCCCGATACGGGCGGATTGTCGGGGGCGACGCCGGCCGAAGCGGTGAGCTGGGGCAAGATCGACCCGGACCGGCTGCCGGACGCCGTGGTGTGCTACACCGATTCGACGATCGCGCTGCCGCTCCTCACATCGTACGCCCTGGCCAAACGAAAGCCGCGCCGGCTCAAACGTCTGTTCGAGCGGCGCGGCGACATGATCGAAGCGCTCATGCGAGAAGCGCGGGCGGCGTCGGGGGTCAAGCCGGCCCGGCGTTAGGCAGCTGGCCGGCGCCCCACATCATCGTCAGTAGTTGGACCAGTTGTCCAACCACGAGTTTTGCAGCGGCTTGAGCGAGCCCAGGCCGGACAACGCGCGCGTGACGTAGCAGGAGTTGTAGGCGAACGTTTTGGTACCGTTGCCTATCGCTCCGGTGGACGGCCATTGCGCCTGCGGCAGAATCTTCACGTTGAGGCCGGACACGATCGCACCGTCGACGGTGTTGCTCCCGTTCGAGGTCAGGTTTCCACCCGTGAGAATGACGCCGTTCCAGCTCGTGCTGCCGCTGATCGTCAGGTTCCCCGTCACGATGAGCAGGCCGCGACCGCTGCTCGGAAGCGAGAAGTCGCCGGTCGCCATGATCACCGGCCAATAGCTCGTATCGGCAAACGACGGCCACGTGCCGCCCGGCATACTAACGGTAGGCGTGATCGCGTTCTGATTGACGATGCCGTTCCAGTCGATCTTCACGGAGTTCGACATTTGCGTCTGCGTGCCCATGCTGTCGACCGGCGGCGATCCCGTCGGCACTGTTTTGCCGCCGTTCTGGCTATAGCCGGGCGACGAGGGCACGGCTACGCCAGGGACATTCGGTCCGCCGGCGCACTGATTCACGCCGGTGAGGGTGCCGCTCGAGCCGTTCTTGGTGAGCCCGGTAAGGCTCGTCCACGCGCCTGTCGCCGTCATGCTGCCCGGCTGCCACGTGGCGACTTCCGCCACGGTGTGTTGGGCGAGCCCGGGCGTCCACACGTGCGAGATCGTGCTCGTGCCGCGCGATCTGATGAGGTACACGCCGGGCGCGCTGCCGATCGGAGGCCGCATGCGCTGCAGCACGACATCCGCATACCCATGCGACATCGTGATGCGCACCGACTCGGGTGTCGCAGCCGGCATTCCGCTGTGGCCGTATGACGAGCGGTTGGTGAGATACGTCTGCAACGCGCCTTCCGCGATCGCGTACGCTTCCGCGCGCTCGTGATAGCCGTCGTTGACGTGCCGCTCGGTCGAGATGAGGGTGAACGACGCCGCGAGTGTCAGCACCATGATGGTGCTGAACAGCAGCGTCATCGGGATCGTGAAACCCCTGCGGGCGACGAGTCGAATGGTCACGGTACGCGCTCTCAGTCTGGTCGGTTTTTCAGGAAGACAGCGGTGGTGACCTGTTCCGAATCGCCCGAGGTGCGTCCCTCGATGTTGTTCTGACTCGCCCCGGTGAGCGAGATCTCGAACCCGCGAATTTGGTTGAGTGTTGGAACAGGCGTCTGAGCCGTGTCGCGGTTCAGCACGTAGAATCGAAAGCTCGATGGATTCTTGAACGGCGCGACGACTTCCTCGGTTGCATTTGTCGCCACCACGGTGCGCCAGATGCCAAGCGATCCCGGCACGGCGGACGAGGCGGCAATCGAATAGCGCAGCTTTTGGTAGAGGAACACCGGCGCGCCAATGGGCGGCGCGGCTAACGACGACGTCACGGCGACGACCCTGGCGCGGCCCGTTAGCACGGTAACGCTGTCCGGCGTGCAGTTGCTCGTCGTGCCCGCGGCGACGGTCGCCACGGTGTCGTACACGTAGTTCCCGCTCGTCGAGTCGCGCCACGCGTAGCCGCTGAATGTCGCGCCGGCGTACATCGCCGAGTCGGTCGGGAACAGACTGATGTACGTAGTGGTGCCGGTGGTGTGACAGGCGATGCCGAACGCGTAGGGCGCTTTCACCTGAATCGACGTCGACGACGCCAACTCGATGCCGGACGTCGGATCGACCATGCGCAAGTCGGCGAGCATCATCCCCATCGCGCCGCGGGTCGCCGAGCGCGCGCCGCGCTTGGCGGCGAACTGGCTGAAGAAGCGCGCTTGCGACATCGTCATGCGCGTGAGCGCGGTGCCGATGATCGCCATGATCACCAGCGAGACGAGGAGCTCGACGAGCGTCACGCCGCGTCGTCTGTCCGTTAGGCGATTGATCATGGCGAGTTCAGCGGGTTCGTGCCGGCGTTCTTCGTCCGGTCGATCACGACCGTGTCCGGAACCGGTGTTTTGGAGGCGTATGCGCGAACGAGCGGCGTGGTGACGATCGTGACGCGGTGCGTGTTCGTGCTCGGCGTCGTCACCGTGACGCACTGCGCGAATTGTTCGGTCGCGGCCGTGATCGAGTCGCATCCGGCGTGCGCCGCGAGGGAGTCGTACGGCAGGACCGAGAAGCGGTTCACGTCACGCGACACGGCGGCGTTGAGGCCGGTGCCGCGCGAGACTTCGATCATCCGGCGCGAGACGTGAAACGTCAGGCCGGCGAGCGACGAAACGAGAATCGCGAGGAGCGTCATGCCGACCATGATTTCGGCCAGCGAAAACCCGGCGCGCGAACGCGCCATTCCGTTAGGCGTGTGGCGCATCAGGGGTTCCCCATGCGGACTTGACCGGCGCTCGTGATCGCGACAGATCGCGTATAGCTCGGCATCGCGACCCAGACGGTTTCGGCTCCGGCCGTGACGCCGGTCGGGAAGAAGTCCAGCTGCGACGGATGGGCGCTGAGTGCGCTCAGCCGATACTCGGACTTCGCATCCATGCTCCGTTTCAGGTAGACGGCACCGTTCGACCGATCGGCGATCTGATATGTCAGCGCCACGGAGTCGAACGACAGGCGCGTCGGACGCTGCTCCCGCTGGGCCAACGCGGTCGCGAGCTCCATGTCGGCTGCGATCTGGCTTTGCGCTTTGTTCGCCCGGGCGTGATTGACGATCGTCACGAACTTGGGCAGGGCGAGCAGTGCCCCCACGCCCACAAAGATGGTGACGATGATCAGCTCGATCAGAGTGAACGCGCGGCGGTGACCTTGCATGCTTCCTCGGATGGCGATGCAGCGGAAATTTTTGCCTTCCCGAACACAGGTGCCTTGCGGCTCGGTTCATCCAGTAGCGAAGGTCGTGCTGGATGGCGCACTGTTCTCAACACGCGTCGTACAATACGGTTGCGCTGTTCGGCCGGGGCCGGCCGGGCATTCCCGACGTTGCGAACCGCACAATTTTTTCAGGATTCGCTGCGCAGAGATCTTTGTGGGCCAGCGGTAGCGCCTACCGCGAGTTTCGGGCTGCGTGTCCGGGACTTTAGACGGCGGTAGGCGTCACACGGATTTGGTTCGGGCAAGAGCGCGTGGAGGCGTGCGGCGCGCGAGTCGGATCGGAGCCCGGTGCGATGGCGCGCCGGGGGTGACCGTTAGGCACCCGGCACACTTGTTAGGCGGCCTTCGTCGCGCACGCGCGCGACGAGGGTCACGCGCGACATCGCGCCGCGCGACACGTAATACGTCAGGGCCTCGCGGCCGAGGACGGCGCGCGCAATCGCGCGGTCCGACCAGCCCTCCGCAATGCGATGCTCGATGGCGCCAATGGTGTCGTCGAGCCACTCGGCCTTGGCCAGCAGCGCTGACACCGGCTCTCGCACCGGGCCGCGGTGCGCGTCGAAGAAGCGGCGCGGCCGGAGCGCGGCTGCGTGCCGCAAGCTGCGCGCGAGCTCGCGCGGTCGCTCGTCGGGGTGTGCGGCGCGCACCTTCACGCCGAGGAACAGATCGCCGCCGAAGATGGTTTCGCGCTCGGCGTCCCAGACGATGTGGTGATCCGGCGCGTGGCCGGGCGTCGACACGAGACGCAATGCGTCGCTCGCGAAGCGCGTGATCGGCGTGTGCAGCGGCGTCGGGTTTCCCCAGATGAATCGGCGATGGAAGGGGAGGCGTCCCGGTTCCTGCAGCAATGCGAGCGTTGCGTCGGACGCGCCGATCGGAATTCCCATGCGCGCGGCAAGCTCGGCGTTGCCGCCGTGATCTTCGTGGTGATGTGTGATCAGAATGCCATCGGGCCGCGCGCGCGTCAGATACCTGCCGAGCGCCCGTGTGACCAACGGAAACCCGAGGTCGACGAGCACGCCGCGCACGAGATACGCGCTCACGTCGTATCCGATCGACCGTCCGACGGCACTCGACATGAGTACCTGTGTCACGTCGCCATGAGACTGGATTCGAAGTGTCATTGTCGCCTCGACTGCAACGAACGGCGCTGTTCTACGCCGCTCGTATCGCCTCGTCTCAGGGTAGACACCGCCGCGTTTGTCGTCTACTATGGAACTATGAGTCCTCTTTCCGGAGCACGAGTGCGGGGATTTGCGCGGGCGGCGCGGGCGCATGGCAATGCGCTCACACGCGCGCTGCGCGGATCGGCACCAATCGCTTCGTAGAGAGAGGGTCCCAGGCACGCTCGCCCGCAATCGCCCGGCTCCCTTCCCGGAGGCCGGGCGCTCCACTTTTTGCGCCGTGATGAATCGATGATCGAGGAACTGAAACAGAAGCTGCAAGCCGAGGTCGACCGGCTGCAGCACGAGCTGAACGTCGTGCTGCCCCAGGAGATTCGGAAAGCCGTGGAACTTGGCGACCTGCGGGAGAACAGCGAGTACAAAGCGGCGCTGGAGCGGCAGCAGTTCGTGCAGGCTCGGTTAGGCCAGCTGCGCCAGCGGCTGAGCAAGTTGTCGCAGATCGACATCGCACAGATTCCGACCGATCGTGTGGGATTGGGGTCGCGCGTCACCGTGAAAGATGTGAAGAGCGGTGTGCTCGAGGTCTATCATCTGGTGTTCGGCGATGCGGTGGAGTTCGAGGATGGCCACGTGACGATGACATCGCCCATCGGCCGCGCGCTGGTCGGGAAGGCCGTGGGCGAGGTGGCGGTGCTCAAGCTCCCCGCGACGACGCGTCACCTGGAGATCATCGAGCTGTTTACGATTCACGTGAAGGCGTGATCAGGGGACGGGCCGCGGGCCCGTACACCGTTGCCGCGTCGCGCGCGTACTCCGCGACGTCGGCGGCCGTCCATCCATAGGACCGTGCGATCGCGGACGCGAGTGTCACGCCGTGGTCCGCGAGCTGCCAGGCCAGCGGCACGCGGCGCATCAACACGTCGCCTAACGAGAGCGCCATCTCACGGGTGATGGCCCACGCCACCTCGGCGTGGATGTACGGCAGCGGCGGCGACAGCGGGAGCGCGAGCGCGCCGTCCGATTCGGCGAGCGACCAGACGTCCGCCCATTCGCTGCCGTAGCGGTGCACGAGGTGCGCAGCCAGAACGTGCGAACCGGTGCGCCGTCCGGCGGCCTCCCGTTGGGCATCGACGGCGACGTCGCCACCGGGGAGCCGCACGGCACCCGTGGGTGCCTCGCGCACCGGTTGGCCGAGCATTCGTTGAACGGCATCGACCGTGTCGCGCGCCATCAGGCGATACGTGGTGAGCTTCCCGCCGGACACCGTGATGAGGCCCGGCGCCGTGGTGGTCACGGCGTGCTCGCGCGACAGCGCATCGGGATGGCGTGGGTCGCCGCCGATGAGCGGGCGGATGCCCGCCCACGCGGCGATCACGTCCTCGGGTGCGAGGCGCGCGGCCGGGAAGTATGCGTCGACCGACCGGAGGAGGTAGGCAACGTCGTCGCGAGTGGCGCACACCGCCTCCGCGTCGCCATTGTAGTCGGTGTCGGTTGTGCCGACGATCGTGGTCGCGCCCGACGGGAGCACGAAAAACACGCGTCCGTCGATCGGCGACAAGAGCGTGAGTGCGCCGGCGTTTCCGACGCGCTCGGCGGGCAGCGCGACGTGGACGCCTTTCGTGCCGCGTACCGACGCCGTTGCGTTAGGCTCGGCGAACCGGCGGATGACGTCGCTCCAGGGACCGGTGGCGTTGACGACGGCGCGTGCGGCGATGTCGAACGACCGGTTCTCGACCGCGTCGTACGCGCGCGCACCGCGCACGACGCGCGAGTCGAGCAGCAGCCCGTCCACGCGCACGCGGCTCGCCACGACGGCGCCCGCGTCGTGCGCGGCTCGCGCGTTGAGGAGGGTGAGACGAGCATCGTCCGTGGCCGCATCGAAATACGTCGCGCCGCCGCGCAAGCCGGGCCGGCGCAGCGCGGGCTCGAGCGTCGAGACCGCCGCCGCGCTCAGCGCATGGTGCGGCGCCACGTTGCGAAACAAGGCGAGCGCATCGTACACCGTGAGCGCCGCGCGCAATTTCCACGTCGGGATGCGCGCGCCGTCGAACACCGGCCAGAGGAATTGCAGCGGTCGTACGATGTGCGGTGCGATGCGCATGAGCGTGCGTCGTTCCTGGCTCGCCTCGAACACGAGGTGCAATTGACCGTTCTCGAGATATCGGAGGCCGCCGTGCACGAGACGCGACGAACGGCTCGACGTGCCGCTCGCGAAGTCGGTTTGCTCGACGAGCGAAACGCGCAAGCCGCGCATCGCGGCGTCGCGCGCGACGCCGGCGCCGACGATGCCACCGCCGATTACGAGAACGTCGAACGTGTCGCGCTCGAGCGCGGCAATGCACGCTGGCCGTTGGGCGACGCCGAACGCGGGGCGGGGCGGTCGCGTCATCGCGTTGGCCGCATCGTCGACCGATGACCGATCGCGAGGACTGGGAGTCGCGACACCGTGCGGCACTCGGTGGGCCGCTCGGCGCACCATCGGCGTGGGTGGTGTCGCGCGCGCTCGGCCTCAGCGCGCGAGATGTGATCGTCGACCTGGCTGCCGGACGGGGCCGTCATGCCGTGCCGCTGGCACGCGCGGGGCGTCGCGTGATTGCGATCGATATCGTGGCAGCGGCGGTGGCCGATGCGCGCGCGGCAGCGGCGCTGCTCGCGATTACGGCCGACGCATCGATGCTGCCGCTTCGCGGTGAATCCATCGATGCGATAGTGTGCGTGAACTTTCTCGATCGCGATCTGTTCACCACGCTGCCGTCGTTGCTGCGCCCTGGCGGTACCGCGATCATCGAGACGTTCACCGTTGCCCAACGATCGTTGGGCCGCGGTCCGACGACTGATGCGCATCTGTTGCGGCGCGACGAGCTGCCCGCGCTGCTCGCGCCGCTGGCGATTCTCGAACATCGGGAGGGGCTGGTGCGGGATGACGCTGGTGAGCGGTACGTTGCGCAAGCCATGGCGATGAAGGAGGTCATGGCGGGACGGTGAACGCAAGGACGATACGGGTGAAACCGCCGCGGCGGCGAGACCGTGGCGTGCCGGGCCGAATGGCGCGTGGCAATCCACGGGCCTAAGTTTCCGCCATGGAAAGCTATGGACGCAACGGCCGGCGCGTGGCACTCGTGGCCGGTTTGCGTACGCCGTTCGCCAAGTCGGGTACGGTCCTCAAGCCGATGAGCGCGCAAGACCTCGGCCGCGCGGTGGTGGCGGAGCTGCTCGAGCGGACGACGCTCGATCCGCGCGAAATCGACATCATTGTATTCGGAACGGTCGTGCCGTCGGTGCTCGCGCCGAACATCGCTCGGGAGGTTGCGCTGCTTCCGATGATGCCGAAGGACATCCCGGCGTTCACGGTGAGTCGGGCGTGTGCTTCGGCGAACCAGGCCATCACCGATGCGGCGGACCAGATCGTGCTCGGTCACGCGGACGTGGCCATTGCCGGGGGCGCCGAATCGTTGTCGAACGTTCCGATTCTCCATTCGCGCCGATTTTCGGACGTGCTCGTGAGCGCGAGTAAAGCCAAATCGTTGGGCGGGCGAATCGGCGCCTTCTCGCGCGTGCGTCCGCGCGATCTGGTCCCGATCACTCCGGCGATCGCGGAACCGTCGACCGGCGAGACGATGGGCCAATCGGCGGAGAAGATGGCCAAGCTCAACCACATTGCGCGCGAGGAGCAGGATCAGTTCGCGCTGCGGTCGCACCGGTTGGCGTCGGCGGGCACGCAGGACGGTCGTCTGACGTCGGAGATCATGCCGCTGTACGTGCCGCCGGCGTATGAGACGTGGGCGACGAGCGACAACGGCGTTCGCACGGATACGAGCCTGGAGCAGCTGGCCGCGCTCAAGCCGGTGTTCGACCGCCGGTACGGGTCGGTGACGGCGGGGAACTCGTCGCCGCTGACGGATGGCGGCGCGGCGGTGATTCTGATGAGCGAGGACAAGGCGCGTGCGTTAGGCATGGCGCCGCTTGCCTATCTGCGGTCGTACGCGTACGCGGCGCTCGATCCGGGCGAACAACTGCTGCAGGCACCGGTGTTCGCGGCGCCCAAGGCGCTCGAGCGTGCTGGCCTAACGTTGGCCAGCATCGACCTCGTGGAGATGCACGAAGCGTTCGCGGCGCAGGTGCTGTCCAACCTGCAGGGCTTCGAGAGCACGGCGTGGGCGGAGCGCGCGGGGTTGTCGCAGCCGATGGGCGAGGTGGACCGGTCGCGGCTCAACGTGATGGGCGGATCGATTGCGATCGGGCATCCCTTTGGCGCCACGGGCGCGCGGATCACGACCACGCTGGCTCACGAGCTCAAGCGGCGCGGTGGACAGTTCGGGTTGATGACCGTGTGTGCGGCGGGCGGGATGGGGTTCGCGATGGTGCTGGAGAACGCGGCGTGAGCGCCGCGACGGACGCGGTGCAGGCGGCGACCGCGCTTTCGGTCGACATCCAGAACGGCATCGCGATCGCGACGCTCGACGTGTCCGATGCGTCGGTGAACGTGCTCGACGCAAGTGTCGTCGCGGAATTCGCGTCGTTCTTCGATCGCGTCGATCGCGACGCGGCGATCCGTGCCATCGTGGTCATCTCCGGTAAGCCGGAGAATTTCATTGCCGGGGCGGATATCGAGCAGTTCACGTCACTGCACAGCGCGCAGGATGGCGAGGAGCTGAGCCGGCGCGGACAAGCGTTGATGAGCCGCCTCGAGCATCTGCGTGTCCCGGTTGTGGCTGCGATACACGGCGCATGTCTGGGCGGCGGACTCGAGGCGGCGATCGCGTGCTCCTACCGCATCGTGACGGATCATCCCAAGAGCGTGTTGGCGGCGCCGGAGGTGCAGCTCGGGATTTTCCCCGGCGCGGGCGGTACGCAACGATTGCCGCGGCTGATCGGCCTGCGTGCGGCGTTGGACATGATCCTCACCGGCCGCAACGTGCGCGCCAAGAAGGCGCTCCAGTTAGGCCTGGTGGATGAAATGGTACACCCGTCCATCCTTCGCGACATCGCCGTCGATCGGGCGCGTCAACTCGCGGAAGGCAAGATGGCGCGGTCGCGCGGCAGCGCGTCGCGCGGGCTCGCGGGGGCGGTGCTCGAGGACAATCCGTTAGGCCGGCGCCTGGTGTTCTCGCGCGCGCGGGCCGGTGTGCTCGCGAAGACGATGGGCAATTATCCGGCGCCGATCGCCGCCATCGATGCCGTTCGCGCGGGCTACGAGCACGGCCCCGACCGCGGCTACGCCGAAGAAGCGCGGTTGTTCGGCGACATGGCGGTGACCGACGTGTCGCGCCAGCTGGTGTACCTCTTCTTCGCGACCACCGCGCTCAAGAAGGATCCCGGGACGCCGGTGCCGGTGGCGCCGCTGCCCGTGCACAAGTTAGGCATCTTGGGCGCCGGGTTCATGGGCTCCGGCATCGCATCCGTGGCGGCGCTGCAAGGCACCATCGTGCGGCTCAAGGATGCCGATTACGCTCGCGTGGCCAAAGGACTCAGAGCGGTGAACGACGTGCTCGCCGAGCGGGTCCAGAAAAAGCAGATCACACGACGGCAGTTCGACGATCAGATGTCGCTCGTGGGCGGGACAACCGACTACTCCGGTTTCTCGAGTTGCGACCTGGTGATCGAGGCGGTGTTCGAAGACATCGATCTCAAGCACCGCGTCCTGCGAGAGGCCGAGCAGGTGATGCCGAGCGATGCGATTTACGCGTCGAACACAAGCACGATTCCGATCTCGCGCATCGCGGAAGTGTCGAAGCGACCGGAGCAAGTGCTCGGCATGCACTTCTTCTCGCCGGTGCACAAGATGCCGTTGCTCGAAGTGATCGTGACGCCGCGCACCGCGGCGGTGGCGACGTCCACCGCCGTAGCGTTCGGCAAGAAGCTCGGCAAGCACGTGATCGTCGTGAACG
Organism: Gemmatimonadaceae bacterium; assembly: GCA_025927495.1. Taxonomy (GTDB): domain Bacteria; phylum Gemmatimonadota; class Gemmatimonadetes; order Gemmatimonadales; family Gemmatimonadaceae; genus JADGGM01. The sequence goes on along the minus strand of JAICLH010000005.1, from coordinate 23,781 downwards.
ACGGGCCGGGATTCTATACGACGCGCACGCTGGCCGCGTTTCTCAACGAGGCCGGATATCTGTTGGACGAAGGTGTGTCGATCGAAGCGCTCGATCGGGCGCTGGTCGACTTCGGATTTCCCGTTGGGCCGATCACGCTCATGGATGAGGTCGGGCTCGACGTAGGCGCCAAAGTCGCGACCGTCCTGCGCGATGCGTTCGGCGACCGGCTCACTCCCTCCCAGTCGTTGTCGCGCGTGGTGGCATCGGGTCGGTTGGGCAGAAAAGGCGGCAGCGGCTTTTATCGCTACGACGGTCCCGGCGGCAAGAAGACCGGTGTGGACGAAACGGTCTACACGTTGTTGCCGACGGGTGTGAACCGCACCGAGATTCCCGTGCTCGAGATGCAACAGCGATGCGTGCTGGCCATGGTGAACGAGGCGGCCCGGTGCCTCGAGGAAGGAATTCTTCGCTCGGCGCGCGACGGCGACGTGGGCGCCGTCTTCGGCATCGGGTTTCCTCCATTCCGCGGCGGGCCGTTCCGATACGTGGATGCGGTGGGCATCGCGCACATCGTGCGGCAGCTCGAGGTGTACCACGGGCGATTCGCGCCGCGCTTCGAGCCGGCTCGCATTCTGCACGACCGCGCGGCGCAGGGCGGCGGACGCTGGCTCGATTGACCGGACCACCGACGAACGCGAGGACCAGCTTATGCGCCGCCAAGCATCCGTAGCGCGTTCACCGAGCGGTATTCTCCGTCCCCGATCACCAGACGACATGCTGCGTCGAACCTTCCTCTATCTGTCGAACCAACCGCGGCTGTTCCACTTCGTTCGTCACAACGGCATGGCCAAGCGATTCGCCTCGCGATTCGTCGCGGGCGAGACGCTGGACTCGGCGCTGGCGGCGGTGCGCCAGCTCAACGCGCGCAAGATCCGCGTGTCGCTCGATCTGTTAGGCGAGAGCGTGACCAACGAAGCGGAGGCGCGTGCGGCGAGCCGGTCGTACCTGCAGATGCTCGATCGGATCCACGAGGCCGGACTCGATGCGAACGTGTCGGTCAAGCTCACACAGATGGGACTCGACATCAGCGAGGAGCTGTGCGTCGACATCATGCAGCAGATACTCGAGCGCGCGCGGGGCTATCGGACATTCGTGCGGTTGGACATGGAGGGCAGCGATTACACGGAGCGCACGTTGCGGCTGTTCGAGGACCGGCTGTATCCGAGCTTTCCGGAGCATGTCGGCATTGTCTTGCAGAGCTACCTGTATCGGACGAAGGTCGACGTCGAGCGCGCCATCCAGCTCAAGTGCCGCGTGCGGTTGTGCAAAGGCGCGTACAACGAGCCGGCGACGGTCGCGTTCCCGGAGAAGCGCGACGTAGACGCGAATTACGTGACGTGCATGCAGCAGCTGCTGCTCGACGGCAACTACCCTGGTATTGCGACCCACGATCCGGCGATTCTGGCGCACGCGAAGCGATTCGTTCGCGCGCAGAACATCGCGCCCGCGCGATTCGAGTTTCAAATGCTGTACGGCGTTAGGCGCGACCTGCAGGATCAGATCGTCCGCGAGGGGTTCAACATGCGGGTCTACGTGCCGTTCGGCACGCAGTGGTACCCGTATCTGATGCGGCGCCTGGCGGAGCGTCCGGCGAACGTCGCCTTCATCACGGGCAACATGGTGCGCGAGCTGGTTGCCGGGCGCCATTGATGCGACCGGCGCGGCCGCGGATGCACCGTGGGTAGATTCCTACCTCCCGATCACTCGAAGGGTGACGAGCGGACGCTCGGCGGCTACATGGCGGTGCACGCGCGCCCGGCGGCGTTCGAAGGGCGCGACGGCCGGTCCTACAGCGTGTCGATCGAGACCGACGAGACTGGTGATCCGGACGCGCCGGTGGGGGCGTACCTGTTGTTCGTGCAGTGGAGCGCCGGCGAGCCGCGGGTGAGCGGCCACCTGGAAACCGATTTTCTCGAGCGGTCGCGCACCGAGGAGGACGCGCGGGCGCGCGTGGGGGCGCTGCCGCTCGAACGCGTGCGCACGCTGCTCGACGCCCTGATCGCCGAGCGGCTGCCTAACGCAGACCGGCGGTGGTTTGACGCGATGCGGGACGAGGACGGCGAGTGAGCGCGCCGGAGCCTCCGTGAAGGCGGTGGTGCTGCGCGGCACGGGCGGCGTCTGGCGGGCGCGCGATGCGGCCGGCGCCGAGCACGACGTCACGTTGCGCGGGCGGCTCAAACAGGCCGAGTCGCTCAAGCTGGTGGTGGGCGACGAGGTGGAGCTCGAGCGCGACGCGCGCGACGGGACGTGGGCGATCGCCGACATCCTGCCGCGCCGCTCCCGCCTGACGCGGCGCGCGCCCGGCGGCGCCCACGGCGAGCGCGTCGTGGCGGCCAACGTCGACCAGGTCGTAGTGGTATTGGCGGCCGCGCACCCGACGCCTAACGCAAGAATGCTCGACCGGTTTCTCGTGATCGCCGCGGCGAACGACGTGCCGGCACGCATTGTGATCAACAAAGCGGACCTCGTGGCGGGCGACGTCCGCGCCGCGTTCGCGTCGTACGCCGAGGCGGGGTACCCCGTGCACGGGACCAGCGTCCCGCAGCGAGGGGGGTTCGACGCGCTGCACGACGTGCTGCGCGGGCGCGTCTCCGCGCTCACCGGGCCATCGGGTGTCGGCAAGTCGTCGCTGCTCAACGCGATGTATCCGGGTTTGTCGCTGCGCGTGGGTGAGATCAGCCGCTCGGTGGACAAGGGTCGACATACCACCGTCGGTGCGACGATGCATCCGCTGCCGGATGGGGGCTACGTGATGGACACGCCGGGGCTGCGCGAAGTGGGTGTGTGGAACGTCGCACCACGGGAGCTGGATCGCTGCTTTCCGGAGTTTCGCCGATTCGTTGCCGACTGCCGGTTTCGCGACTGCCGGCATCACGACGAGCCGGGGTGCGCAGTACGGTCGGCGGTCGAGGCCGGGGCGGTGACGTCGCAGCGATACGAGAGTTATCGCCACCTGATGACGGAGCTCGAAGCCACGGTTCCCGACTGGTGACCACGAAGACGAGGACGGATCGGGGACGGCCGCTCCACTTGCGCGAGGCGCTGTTGTCGCGTCTCGAAACGCCGTGGGCGCGCGTCGTGACGCTGTTCGCGCGCAGCGATTGGGACGAGGGCGCCCTGCTGATGGGGTTCGCGCTGCTCATCGGCGTCGGCGCCGGGTTAGGCGTGGTGGGGTTCTACCACCTGATCGACGCGGCATACGATCTCTTCATCGTCATGATCGGCACGCGGTTGCACGTGAGGACGCACGTGGCGTATCGGCCGGTGCTCACGGCGTTGGGTCTCTGGGCGGCGTGGGCGCTGGTGCGCCGGATTCCCGAGGGACAGAACGTGTCCGACGTCCAGCTCTCGGTGGCGAAGCGGGGCGGTGTGCTGCAGTGGCGGCCGATCCTGGTGCGCTTGCTGGCATCGGCGGTGACGTTAGGCTCCGGCGGCTCGGCGGGTAGCGAAGGGCCGACGGCGGTGTTGGGCGCCGGCATCGGCTCGTTCATCGGGCAGGGACTTCGCTTCCAGCAACGGCGGCTCAAGATTCTCGTCGGCTGTGGGGCCGGCGCGGGCATCGCTGCCGCGTTCAACGCGCCGTTCGCCGGCGCGTTTTTCGCGCTCGAGGAAGTGCTCGGTTCGTTCTCCATCGGGGCGTTCAGTCCCGTGGTCGTGGCGTCGGTGACCGGCGCGCTCACCGTGCGACCCTTCCTCGGCTCGCATCCGGCGTTCCACATCCCGGCGTACGGTACGATCCGGCCGTTGGCGATCGTGCTCTTCTATCCTCTGTTAGGCGTCGTGTGCGGCCTCTGGTCCGCGCTCTACACGCGGACCTTTTTCGCGACGGCGACGGCGTTTGGGCGCGCGCGGGGCCCGCGATGGGTGCGACCGATCCTGGGTGGATTGATCGTCGGACTCATCGTCTACGCGTCGGGCGGCCTGCTCGTAGGCAACGGGCACCTCGCCATTCCGACGCCGGTCTTCGGCGGGATCGCATGGTACTTCTTGTTAGGCATCGCGCTCGCGAAGTCGGTGGCCACTGCCGTGACGCTGGGCTCGGGTGGATCGGGCGGCGTGTTCACGCCCACGCTGTTCATCGGCGCGGCGTTGGGCGGCGCCATCGGGCGCATCGCGCACCTCGGGTTCCCCAACTTCGGGTTGCATCCGGAAGCGTGGGCACTCGTCGGCATGGCGGGGCTCGTCGCCGGCGCCAACCGCGCGCCCCTCACCGCCATTTTCATGGTGTTCGAGATGACCAACGACTATCAGCTCGTGCCGCCGTTGATGCTCGTCTCCGTGATTGCGTTCGCCGTGGCCCGCAAGTGCGCGCCCTACGGGCTGTACGATGGGTGGCTCGAGCGCCGGGGCGAGCATCTCGCACACGGCGCCGACCGCGCGCTCATGCACCGCATCCGTACGGCGGAAGCGCTCGAGACGCACCCGATCGTCGTGCGGCCGTCCGACACGTTGGCCGACGTGATCGCCGCGGCAGGGCGCACGAGGTATCCGACGCTGCCGGTGGTCGACATCGACGACATCCTGCTTGGCGTGATCACCTACGAGGGGTTGCGCCAGGCGATGTTGGATCGCGGTGTCCTCGCGGGCGTCGTGCTCGCCGCGGATCTGGCCGCTCCGACAGAGATCGTGCTGCCGTCCGATTCTCTCGCCGACGCGTTGCGCAAAATGAACGCACGGGCGATCGACGTGATCCCGGTAGTAATGAGTGAATCCCATCCCCGAATCGTGGGCATGCTGAGCCGTGCGGACGTGCTCGGCGCGTATGAGCGGGAGCTCATGCAGGAAGTCTGACAGCCGGCGCGGGAGCACCCGGCCGGCGCGGCACGCAACCCTTCCGTAGCACGTCGTGTCCCAAGGACAAGTCAGTACGTGGGATCGCTTTCGCCCACGACGTTGCGACCGAGGTTCGGTGGACGAAACGGATCTGCTAACCAGAGCCCGAGCCGGCGATCCCGCGGCCGAGCGCGCGTTGTACGACGCGCACGTCGACCGCGTCTATCGACTCGCGTACCGGTTGGCGGGGAGCGACGATCTGGCGCAGGACTTCACGCAGGAGACGTTCATCCGCGCGTTCGCCCGGTTAGGCGACTTCCGGGGCGATTCGAGCTTCGGGACGTGGCTGCACACGATCGCGCTCTCGGTGTCGATGAACGGCCTGCGCAAGGTGAAGCGGTTCCGGACGCGTGAAGCGGATCTGGACGAGGCGCGCGACCACGGGTGGACGGGGCGGCGGGCGGAGCCGGACTTGAAGCAGCGGCTCGCGGCGGCGATCGACGCGCTGGCGCCGGGGTTCCGCGCGGTGTTCGTGATGCACGATGTGGAAGGGTACACGCACGAGGAAATCGGCACCGCGTTAGGCATTCAGCCGGGGACGTCCAAGGCGCAGCTCTCGCGGGCGCGCGCCAGGCTGCGTGAAGCGCTGTCGGACTTTGCAGGAGAATGGACCGCATGAGCGACGACAAGTTCGACGAATTCCTGCAGCGGGCGGCGCGCTCGTACCACGAGCCGCCGGCCACGCCGCGCGAGGACATGTGGACGCGGATCGAAGCCGAGCGCCGTGTGCGCCGGCTCGTGGCGCCGACGCAGCGGGGCCGGTGGTGGGTCACCGCGTCGGCCCTCGCCGCCACGCTTCTGTTAGGCATCGCGCTCGGCACGTGGATGGAAAGCGGGAAAGGCGCGCCGAGCGCGCTGCCGGCGCCGACCGTGGCGGTGGCACCGTCCGCGACGGCCGCGCCGGGTGCGTCCACACGAACGCCCGTGAGGCCGGCCGCGCCCGTCGTCGCGGCGGCCCGTCCGCCGGCTTCCAACGCTGCCGGCTCGCTCACCTTCGACGCGGCCGCCGCCGATCACTTGGGGCGCGCCGAAGCGCTGTTGACCACGTTCAACACGGAGTCCGCGAACGGCAACATCGACCCGCAGATTGGGACGTGGGCCGGCGACCTGCTCACGACGACGCGGCTCCTGCTCGATTCCCCCCGTGCGCGCGATCCGCGCACGCGCAAACTGCTGAGCGATCTGGAAGTGGTGCTCGCACAGATCGCGCAGCTCAAGTCCCAGCCTGACTCGCGGTCCGATGAGTTCGAGATCATCGAACAGGCGGTCCGCAGCCAAAACATGATGACCCGATTGCGCGATGCGACGCCTCCAGGGAGCGCCGCACTCGCTTCCGGCTCCTGAGGAGACGCTCGATGCCGACCTTCTTGATGGTGATGTCGTTCTTGATGCTGATGGGCGCGCCGCACGGCATCGCTTCGATGCCTAACGTAGCGGCCATCGCGCCGACGCCGGCGCAACCATTCGCCACGCAACCTCCCGCCGCGATGTTTCCCGGCGATTCCGCGGACTCGCTCTATCGCGTGGCGCGGAAAGCCCTGAACGACGGCGACTACCGCCGCGCGGCGACCCTCTTCGGCCGGATCGCGGACGACTATCCGAGCTCGCGTTACGCCGGCGATGCGCTCTACTGGCAGGCGTTTGCGCTCTACCGGCGCGGCGGATCCGGCGACCTGCATTCCGCACTCGATGCGCTCGATGCCCAACGGAGCAAGTATCCGTCCGCCGCCACGCACGGCGACGCCGCGGCGCTGACGACACGGATCAACGGCGAGCTGGCGCGCCGCGGCGACCCGCGCGCCGGCATGCACGTCGCGGCGGGCGCCGATAGCGCGACCAGAGGCTGTCCGAGCGATGACGACGACATGCGCGTGGCCGCGCTCAACGCGCTGATGCAGATGGATGCGCAGGAAGCCCTGCCCGTATTGCGCAAAGTGCTCGCGCGCCGCGACGCGTGCTCCGAAGCGCTGCGCAAGAAGGCGGTCTTCATCGTTGCGCAAAAGGAAGACACCGAGAGCGCCGACATTCTGTTGAGCGTCGCGCGCAGCGACCCATCGACTGATGTTCGCGAATCGGCCGTGTTCTGGCTCGGGCAGGTATCGGGAGAGCGGTCGGTCGCGCTCCTCGATTCGATTCTCATGTCCAGCAAAGACGAGAATCTGCAGGATAAGGCGATCTTCGCGCTGTCGCAGCACGGCGGCGACCGCGCGGGCAGAATCCTGCGTGATCTCATCACGGCGCCCAACACATCCGATGACATCAAGTCGCGCGCGATCTTCGCGCTCGGCCACTACCGAGGCGAGCCGTCCGACTTCACGTATTTGCGCGACGTGTTCCCCAAGCTCGACAAAGCCGAGCTGCAGGAGCAAGTGATCCAGTCGATGGCGCAGAGCGACGATCCGGGCAACCGCCGCTGGCTGTTAGGCGTCGCCGAGGATGCGCATCAGGACGTCGAGGTCCGCAAGAAGGCGTTGTTCTGGGCAGGCCAGGGCGGCGTGCCGATCGCCGACCTGGCGTCCATGTACGACCGGATGACCGATGGGGCGCTCAAGGAGCAGGTGATCTTCGCGCTCTCGCAGCGCGACGAGCGCGAGGCCACGGACAAGCTCATCGACATCGCGCGGCACGACCGCAACATCGAATTGCGCAAGAAGGCGATCTTCTGGTTAGGCCAGCGGGATGATCCGCGCGTCCGCAAACTTCTCGAGGAGCTGATCAACAATGACTCCATTTGATCGAGTGACGCGCTCGGCGTGCGCCGCGGTGGGCGTCCTGGCCACCGTGTCCACCGTGCACGCCCAGTCGATTGCGGACCGCGTGCGCGGGGCATCGGGCGACGTCGAGATCCGGTTCGCCGCGCGCCCCGGCGTGTGCGGCGACGGCGAAGGGTCGGTGAACTTCCGGTCGCATTACGACACCCGCAACGACGAATCCTGGCATTGCGAGCCCGGACCGGTCCGCGTGCGGCTCACGGTCCACGACGGGTCGGTGCACGCCATCCACACGCTCGTCGGCACGCGCCATCGTCCCAGTACTGGCCTAACGGACCTCGGCGCGGTGGCCGACGGGGACGCGGTGCACTACTTCCTGTCGCTCGCCCGCAGCGCCGACGTGCCGGTGGCGCGCGAGGCCGTGACGCCCATCGCGCTCGCGGATTCCACGACGGTCACGCCGGACCTGCTGAATCTGGCCGCCGAGCGTTCGCGCCCGATCGAGGTGCGCACGAACGCGCTGTTCTGGGCGGGACAGGTGGACGAGAGCGACGTGACCGCACCGGTGCAGCGCATCGCGGATGACACGACCGAGGATCGGCGCCTGCGCGAACAGGCCGTGTTCGTGCTGTCGCAACTGCCCGATGGCACGGGCGTGCCGGCACTCACGCGGATCGCGCGGTCGAGCGCCGAACCGCGGCTCGCCGCCAAGGCAACATTCTGGCTCGGCCAGATCGACGATCCGCGCGCGAGCCAGACGCTGCGTCAACTCGTGACCGATCGCGGCGTGAGCGACGACGTGAAAGGCCAGGCCGTGTTCGTGCTCGGCCAGCACGAGTTGGCGGACGACCAGGCGTTCCTGCGCAGCCAATTCGATGCGTTAGGCACCAAGAAGTTGCAGGACCGCGTGCTCATGGGCGTGGCGCAGCACGGCGGCGCCGATGCCAAGGCGTGGTTGTTGGGCATCGTGGCGGACAGCGCGCGGCCCGTCGAGGTACGGAAGCAGGCGCTCTTCTGGGCGGGACAGAGCGAGGCGCTCACGACATCGGAGATCGCGGCGTTGTACGGCCGGCTGCACGACGATGCCATGCAGCGGCAAGCCATCTTCGTGCTGTCGCAGCGCGACGATTCGGCGGCGACGGACGCGCTCATGCACATCGCGCGCTCGGATCCCGACCCCGACCTGCGCAAGCAGGCGATGTTCTGGCTGGGCCAGAAGAACGACCCGCGCGTGGCGAAGTTCCTCGCCGACATCCTCGAGCACTGAGAGGCGGCCGATGCGATACGGCGTGCTGATGGCCGCGGCGCTTGCGTTAGGCGTTGGCCGCGCCCCCGGCCAGTCGCTGGCGCAGCGGGTGCGCGGCGCCGGTGACGGACGCGTGCAGTTCCGGTTCGCGTCGCGCCCCGGCGTGTGCGGTGACGGACACGGCACGATCTCCGGCGGAGATCACAACGTCATGCGCGGCGACTGGTCGGCGCGCGACGCCGATGGTGAGTGGCGCCGCCGGTGCGCACCGGGTCCGGTGCGCGTAGTGCTGCGCAGTGCGGGCGGTTCCGTCGAACGCCTGAGTGTGAACATCGGCGGCAATGACAGCGCCGCCGACGTGCACGATCTGGGAACCGTGCCCGCGCACGATGCCGTGAGCTATCTGCTCGATCTCTCCGGCGGGCCGTCGCGCCGCGTGGGCGACGACGCAGTGTTGGCGGTCGTGCTCGCCGACAGTACGACGCCCTGGCCGTCCCTCATCACGCTGGCGCGCAGCGCCGAGTCGCGCGACACGCGCGAGAGCGCGACCTTCTGGTTAGGCCAGGCCGCCGCGGCGCGCGTCAACGGAACGACGTTGTTCGCCGATCACGGCGAGGCGGACGAGTCGGACGACGAAGTGGTGCGCGGAGAAGCGATCTTCGCGATCTCGCAGCAGCCGCGCGACGAAAGCGTGCCAATGCTCATCCGCGTCGCGCGTACCAATAAGGACCCGGTGCTGCGGCGGAAAGCGCTCTTCTGGCTCGGCCAGAGCGGCGATCCGCGCGCGCTCGATCTCTTCAGCCAGATTCTGAGCGAGAACGAGCGCTGACGCGCTCTTCCGCGCGCGCGCACCCGACACCAACTTACCGGCCGCGTCGCAAGTCTCGCGGCGCGCGCCGGACTTCGTCTCCGGTCGCGCGCCGCGGCGTGTGCTTCCGGGAGGACGTCATGGTGTCGAGACGGAAATTCATTGGTGTATCGGCTGTGGCCGTCGCCGGTACGGCGTGTCACAGGTCCATTGCCCGCACCGGTCCCGATCCGGCCAATGCAGAGGGCACGATGCCGCCCGCGATCGCGGCGCTGACGTCGGCGAAGGACCAAGCCCAACCGATCACGGTGGACGAACGCCGTGCGCGCATCGAGCATGCGCGTGCACTCATGCACGACAACGACCTGAGCGCGATGATGCTCACGGGCGGTACGTCGCTCGACTACTTCACCGGCATCCAGTGGGGATTGAGCGAGCGGCTGCTCGCCGTCGTGATCCCGGTGCGCGGTGCTCCGTTCCTCGTGACGCCGGCTTTCGAGCGCGCGCGCGCGATGGAGCAGGTGGCCGAGGGTCCGCTCGATACAGGCACGGACGTGATGACGTGGCAGGAGCACGAGAGTCCGTACGCGCTCGTCGCGCAGGGCCTGCAGTCGCGCGGCCTCGCCACGGGCCGGTTAGGCATCGAGGAGACCGTGCGGTACGTGTTCAGCGATGGCGCCGCGCACGCGTTGCCGGCCATGTCGCTGGCCAGCGCCACGCCGGTCACCGCGGGATGCCGCATGGTCAAGACGGATCACGAGGTGGCGCTCATGCGGCTCGCCGCCGCGGTGACGCTGCGCGCGTATCACGCCACGTGGCAATCGATCAAGGAAGGCATGACGCAGCAGGACGTGAGCGCACTGGTCGCGGAGGGGCATCGACGGCAGGGTTTTGACGGCGAGGCAACGGTGCAGGTGGGCGAGTACTCGGCGCTGCCGCACGGGTCCCGCACGCCGCAGACGATTCGCGATGGCACCATCGTGATGATCGACGGCGGCTGCAAGGCGGAGGGCTACACGTCCGACATCACGCGAACATTCGTGCTCGGCAGGCCGACCGACGAGATGCGGAAAGTGTTCGACATCGTGTACCGCGCGCAGACGGCTGCCTTACAGACCGCGCGGCCGGGACTCGAATGCCAGGCGGTGGATGCGGCGGCGCGCACGGTGATCGTCGGCGCGGGGTATGGTCCGGATTACACGTATTTCGGTCATCGACTCGGCCACGGGATGGGGATGGATGGGCACGAGTGGCCGTATCTGGTGCGTGGCAACACGATGGCGATGCAGCCCAACATGATGTTCAGCGACGAACCGGGCATCTACATCCCGGGCAAGTTCGGCGTGCGCATCGAGGACGACATGCACATCACTGCCGACGGCGCGGAGTTGCTCACGCCGCGGAGCCCATCGCTCGAACAGCCGTTCGGACCGGCCGCCTAACGGACTGGCTGCGGGCGGCGCGCGGCGGACACGCGGCGGCCGAGTGCGCGGAGCACGAAGCGCAGGCGATCGGCCCACGGCAGGCGTCCGAAGTTCGTTTTCACGACGCCCTTGGTGAAGTACGTCTTCTGGCTGTAGTCGATCGCGACGTCGACGACGACCGGGCCGCCACGCTCCGTGATGCCGGCCGCCAGATCGACCACATCCGCGATCTCGACGTCGCGATCGAGCCGCAGGTACTGCACACCCACGCCGCCGCACAGCTGCTCGAGGTCGTAGTTGGGCAGCTGGCTCGCGCTCTTTCTGCCTAACGCAAGCGACTGGAGCTGCGCGATCTGCGCGAGCTCGTGGTCGCGCAGCACGATGACGGCGATGGCCACCTCGTGGCTCGCCGCCGTCAGGAGCTCGAGGCCCGTCATGAGGAACGCGCCGTCGCCCGTCAGCGCGACGCACGGCGTCTCGGGGCGCGCGAGCTTGGCGCCGATGGCCGCGGGGATGCTGTAGCCCATGCACGAGTAATCCACGGGCGCGAGGAAGTGGCCGGCGCGCTCGAGCCGCAGGCATTCCATGGCGAGGAAGGTCCCGTTGCCGCTATCGGCCGTGTAGATCGTGGCCGGGCCGAAGCGGCGCTGCAGGCTGTCGAGGAGCGCGTTGGGCGTCACGCTGGTGGTGCCCGCCTTCTCGCGCCACGCACGCTCCACCGCGGCGTGTCCGTCGCGGATGGCCGCGCGCATGGCGACGTCGATCGGCCGGTGCGTTAGGCGTGCGAGCAGCGCGTCGACGAAGGCGCCCGCATCGGACACGATCGCCAGGTCCGTGTCGACGTTGCGTTCGAGCGCCGTCTGGCCGATGTCGACGTGGATGAGCGGGCGGCGCGGCCGGGCGCCATAGCTCCCGGTCGCGACCTCGCCGAAGCGGCATCCGATGGCAAGCGTGGCGTCGCACTCGTGTGCCACGGCGCGCGCGAACGGCGGCGCGGCGTCGCCGAATCCGGGCCACAGCGCGAGCGGGTGCGATTCGGGGAACACGCCTTTGCCGTGGATCGTCGTCGCGACCGGCGCCTCGAGCGTCTCGGCCAGGGCGACGACGTCGGCGCCGCGCGCGCCGAAGCCCAGGTAGAGCAGCGGTCGGCGCGCGCGGGCGAGCAGCGCCGCGGCGCGCTCCACGAGCTCGGGGGGCGGCTGGGGCGGCGGAGCGCCTAACGACAACGCGGGTGCCGCGTCGCCTTCGTGCGCCAGCAGATACAACTCGGCCGGCACTTCGACCATCACGGGGCCGGGCACGCCGGCGCGCGCGATGCGACACGCCTCGCGAACGGTGCGGTAGAGGTCGGCACCGTGCGCCGGCTGCAGCACGCCCTTGGTGATCGGCCGCGCGAGCGCCACCTGGTCGATGTCGTGAAGCTGGAAGGCCATGCCCGTGTCGCGCCGCACACCGCAGCTCAACACGAGCATCGGGATGGTGTCGAGGAACGCTTCGGCGATGCCGCTCAAGGCGTGCGTGAGGCCGGCGCCCGGCACCAGCGCGGCGCAGCCCAGGCGTCCCGATGCGCGCCAGACGCCGTCGGCCATGAAGGACGCGCTCTGCTCGTCGGTGACCAGGATGGGTTTGACACGCGACGACCGCGCGAGCGCATCGTACAACTCGATGGTGTGGGTGCCGGGGATGCCGAACGCGAACGGGACATCCTCGTCCTCGAGTGCGCGGACCACGGACTCGGCACCGGTGGGCATCGCGGTGCTGCCTAACGGAAGCGCGGCGCGCGCACGGCCGGCGCGCTCAGAAGCTCGTGAGCAGCGCGCGCGACACGTGCGTCGTGTCGCCGAGGTACGCGAACTTGACGTCGTGCATGTAGCGCCGCGCCGCGCGCTGGACATCCTGCGGCGTCACGCGCTTCAGTTCGTCGGCAAAATCGTCGGCCGCGCGCCAGTCGCCGCGATAGAGTTGCGCGCGCGCGAGAAAGTTGGCCTGCTGATCGTTGGTCTCGTTGTTCAGGAAATACTCGGTGAGAAACTGCGCGACGATGACGTGCAGGTTGTCGGTGTCGACCAGGCCGTGTTGCAGCTCGCGCATCTGTTCGCGCATGATCGTGAGCACCGAGTCGGGATAGACGGTCGTCACGTAGAGACCGCCGGCCGCCACCGCACGCTCGAGGAACGGCGCTTCGACCGCGTACGTGAGGTTGCGACGCGACCGCACCTCGGCGAAGAGCCGGCCGCTCAACACGGCGGTCGCCACGCGGAGCGCCTGATAGTCGGGGCTGGTGGCCGCGGGACCATTGTAGTAGCCAAGGATGTAGTTGGTGGGCAGCGACCGCTGCTCGAGTACGACGGGCGACGGCGTTCCCGGGACTGCCGGGTCGCCCGACGTGTCCGATGCCACGCCGGCCGGTATCGCGGTCCACTTGTAGCCGCCGGCGGGCAGAGTGCCTAACGTGCGCTGGACATCGCGCGCGACCTGCGCGCTGTCGACGTTGCCCACCACCACCACGAGCATCCGCGACGTGACCAGCGCCGTATCGCGGAACCGGCGCAGCTCAGCGGCCGATATCGACGCGATCGACCGCTCCGTACCGGCGGCGGAGACGCCATACGGTGTGCCGGCGAATGCGAGGCTGTCGGCCAGATACTCGACCCAATCATCGGGCGAATCGCGGCGTTCGCTGACGCCGCTCGCGACCTGCGCGCGGGTGAGCTCGACGTCGGCGGAGTCGAGCGTGGGGTGCATGAGCCGGTCGGCAAACACCATCCACGTGCTGTCGAACGTCGAACGGATGCCGCGGAAGCCGAACATTGTCCAATCGGCCTGCGGCTCGACGACGATGCTGCTGCCGAGCTCGGCAGTCTTGAGGCGGAGGGCTTCGCGCGAGTAGTGCTGCGTGCCGCGCTCCGAGACCCACAGCATCATGGGCGCGATGCCGACGGTGGAGTCCGTGAGGCCGCGGGTGCCGCCGAGGAGGTAGAGGTTGACGGCGACGACATCGTTGGCCGCGTTGCGGCGCAGGATGACGCGCACGCCGGAGACGTCGAAGCTCGTGGTGAGCGTGTCGGGCGGGGGCGCGTGTGGGCGCGCCCCAGCCGCGGCCACACCGCCCCCGGCCGATGAGGCGCCCAGCGCGAGCGCGCACGCGATCGCGGCGAGGCGCGCGGTCATGGCTGCGGCGCCGTCTTCGACGGCGCGGGATGCAACAGGTCGGCGGTCGTTAGGCCGAGCTGCTGACGGTCCGCCGGCGAGATGAGCACGCCCACGACGCGCGGCTTGCCGGCGATGTACGTCCGCACATAGCGGCGCAAATCGTCGGGCGTCTGGCGCGCCATGTTGTCGACGTACCCCAGGTAATAATCGAGACCCGCCACCGACCACCAGAATCCGAGCTGGTGCGCGAAGCCCGACGCCCGCTCGAGGCCGAGCGCGGTGCCCACGGCGCGTTGCTGTTTCTGCAGCGCTACGTCGGATGCGCTGAAGTAATCCGGCGTGTCGAATTTGCCGATCTCGGCGTTGAGCGCGGCGAGCGCCGGGCGCAGTTTGTCGGCCGTGGTCTCTCCGCTGATCGTGATCGGGCCCGTGTGGTCGAGCGTGTAGTAGTTCACCACCACCGAGTGCCACAGGCCGCTGTCCACGAGGCGTCGCTGGAACCGTGAGCCGTCCTGATTCATCACGTCGGAGAACACATCGGCGGCGTAGGTCGATCGCGGATCCTTCCCGACGCTCGGGCCCAGCCACTGCTCCTGCACGAACACGGTGCTCACGGGCTCCTCGACGATTTGCGCCTCATCGTGCGGCAGGGGCGGCACGTCGGGGATCGGGTACTTCGTGAACGGGTCGGGTCCGCGCGGAATGCTGCCGAACATGCGTTGGGCGAGCTCGAACACGCGGTCGGGTCGAACGTCGCCGGCGACGATCAGCGCCGCGTTGTTGGGCACGTAGTATCGGTGCTCGATCTCCCGCATCTGCGTCGGCGTCACGTGCAAGATGACGTCGCGATTGCCGATCATGTTCTTGCGGCTGTACTCCGAGCGCCAGAGGAGATGGTTCATGTCCTCGGTGAACTTGAAGAACGGGCTCGATTCCTGGCGGTCGTACTCGCCCAACACGACCTGGCGTTCGCTCTCGAGCTCGTCGGGGCGGAAGAGCGGCGCGCGGAACGCGGACGCGAGGAACGAGAGCCCCGCGGCGACGCTGTCGGACGGGAGCGTGATGAAGTAGTTCACGACCTCCTCGCGCGTACTGCCGTTGAACACGGCGCCGAGCTCGGCGGCCCGTTGGACGAACTGCTCGGGTTCCGGGTAGTCGGCGTTCGCCTTGAAGAACATGTGCTCGTACATGTGCGCGAGGCCTTCGTACTCGGGCGTCTGCGTGAAGGCGCCGTTCTTGACGTCGATCTCGACCGTGGCCAGGGGGACGCCATGGTTCTCGATGACGATCACCTCGAGTCCGTTAGGCAGGACGGTCTGGTGGATCACCTTCTCGAGGGTGGCGCGCATGCCGGCCGCGGCCGCCGGCAGCGCGGCCGTGGTGCCGGTGGCGGCGGACGGCGCGGACCGCGGTTGTTGGGCGGGGACGGCGCCGGCGCCCACGACGAGCGCGGCGGCGAGCACGGGCGCGACACGGGCACGATATGGCATCACGGCGGCGTCTGGACGGAGGGTGGCGCGGCAGCGTCGCGGACGAGCTCGCGCTCGCCTAACTTATGCAGATAGTCGAGCACGTCCGCGCGCACGTCCGCCGCGTAGCGCTCGCCCAACGCGGCGGCGATCTCATCGATCGTCCGGTCGCCGTCGCACAGCGCGAGGATCTCGGCCGCGGTGTCGTTGAGCAGGATCGCCCCTTCGGGATAGAGCAGCACGCGGCGCTGCCGCACCGGGTCGAAATCGACCCGGGCGAACCGCCACAGCTTGGGCCGCGTGCCGCCGCTGAACGCCATGGTTCACTCGTCCCGGTAGGCGTGATAAATCGTGTCGATCATCGCCCACAGCATCTCGATCTTGAACCGCAGCGCTTCGAACGCACGCTGCTGCATCTCGACCGTGGTGCAGTACGCGGTGACGATCGCGAGCCCTTCGGCGCTGTCACGCGGCGCTTGCGTGAGGCGGCTCTCGAAGTAGGCGTAGGCGTCGGGCTCGATCCACGGATAGTTCGTGGGCATCGACGCGAGGCGGCGTCGCATGATGTCGGGCGCGAAAAGTTCGGTGAGCGACGCGGCCACCGCGTCCACCCACGGCTTGGTCTTGCAGAACGTCACGTACGCCTCGGTGGCAAAGCGCACGCCGGGCAGCACGTGGCGCTCGTCCTCCAGCTCCTCCCGCGTCAGCCCCAACCCTACGCCTAACTGAATCCACTTCTCGATGCCGCCTTCACCCTCCCGCGTGCCGTCGTGGTCGATGAGCCGCTGGATCCACTGACGGCGCACGGCCGGCACGGGGCAGTTGGACAGAATCGCGCCGTCTTTGCGCGGCACGGCCCGCTGGTAGCAGAGGCGGTTGGCCGCCCAGCCTTGGAGCTGGCGCCGCGTGAGCTGGCCGTCGTGCATCATCCGATGAAACGGGTGCTCCACGTAGTACGACGAGTGGAAAGCGCGCAGCGCGTCCGCCAGCTCGTTAGGCGTGAGCGGCCGCTCGAGCCGCGGGATGGGCGGAGGCGGCGGTGCCGAGATCGTGGACAACGACGAAGCGGCCATGTTCAGATCTGAAACGTCATGCCATCCCGTCCCACCACCACGCCGGCGCGCTCGACGGCGCGACGCTCCAGCGAATCTTCGAGCAGGACGAGATTGGTGTTGTTGATGTGTGTGTACACCTTGTGCCGGCAGGCGAGCCCCGCGAACCGGGTGAGCGTGCCGCCGCCGCCGATGGGCGCATGTCCCATCTGGGTCGCGGTGCGGTCGCCCAGGCCAAATCGCTGGGGTTCGTCGTCGGTGAAGAACGTGCCGTCGAACAGCGCAACGTCCGCGCCCGAGAGTCGGGCGGCGACGGCGTCGTCGAGGTCGGCGCAGCCGGGGACGAACGCGCACGTCCCGCCGGTGGCGCCATCGTGGACGACGAGACCCACGGTGTGACCGGGCTCGTTGAGCGACGCGAACCGCGGCGGGTCTCCCGCCACGTCGAACGCCTGAACGGACAAGCCGCTCGGCGCTCCATCGCGATAGCGGAGCGGGGCGGGCACGCCATCCGGCTCGAGCACCGTGACGTCGACGCACGCGAACGCGCGCGTCACCGGCAGCACGCGCGAGTCGCGCTCGAGCGTGCCGAACACGGAAGCAGTCGCGTACAGGTGCAGCGCGCGTCCCTCGCGCAACAGTTCGATGCCTAACGTGTGATCGAGCTCGGCGTCGGTGAGCACGATGCCCTCGATCGGCACGTGGCGCGTTTCGGTGGTCCGCGCCGTGGGCAGCGTCGCGATCTGGTCGCGCACGTCGGGCGACGCATCCAGCAGGAACCACCGCACTCCGTCGGCACTCACGGCGACGGACGACTGCGTGCGGGCGTGCGCGCGATCAGGCGCCTCGCGCGCGGTGCGGCAGGACGGACACCAGCAGTTCCATTGTGGGAATCCGCCGCCGGCTGCGGTTCCCAGAAGCGTTACGTGCACACGTCAACAGAGCCGGAGAAAAGAAAAGAGCCCGGGATCACCGGGCTCTTTCTCTTCGTGTTCGTTAGCGCCGGGCGACGTATGCCGTCACTTCCATCGTCACTTCGACGACCTCGAATTCTGGTTTCGTCCACCGCATCGGATGGTTCCTCTCGAGAGAAAAGTTTTCGCGCCGGCGCGGCCGCACCGGTAGAACCACTTTCGGAGGAGAGGCGAGCCAAGGCCCGTCGCGCCCTCACTTCGGCACTATATCACCCGATCGACGCGTCACGCAAGGCGGCTTACAGGCTCACCCACCGGTTTCTTGAGCGAAAATGTCCGCTTTCTCCGCTTTCCAGGTCGTGAAGCCCGGGCACCGGGGGCTTAACGCAATCCGAACACCGCTCGATGGCACTCCTGGGAACAAACCGGGTATACGCTCACATCTGTCGGTGTTGCTGCCGGAGTCAACAACCCTGCCGACCACGGCGGGGAGACACGAGGCCTTTCATGACCGGAACGATTTCCTCGGCCGAGCCCGACCGCGTCGCGACCAGACGCTTTGAGGTTGAAGCATTGCCCTGGCTCGACGACGTGTACCGCTTCGCGCTGTCCATGACGCGCGATGAGTCCGACGCCGACGACGTGGTCCAGGAGACTTT
Source organism: Gemmatimonadaceae bacterium (assembly GCA_025927495.1). Lineage (GTDB taxonomy): Bacteria > Gemmatimonadota > Gemmatimonadetes > Gemmatimonadales > Gemmatimonadaceae > JADGGM01. The sequence goes on along the minus strand of JAICLH010000005.1, from coordinate 5,470 downwards.
TCTCCGCGCCTACCGGTCGTGGCACACCTTCGAGCCCGGCAGCGAGTGCCGCAAATGGCTATTTACCATCTGTCGCAATGTTTTTTTGCGACTTCGGGAACGAGAACGCCGTCGTGTGGATTACGGCGGTGATGACGCGCAGCTCGAAGCGTTGGCATCGGCGCAGGAAAGCGTCGGCTCAATCGCAGAACATGCCGACGTTCTGAGCCGAGTCGATCTGGGACCTGCGCTCGAGCGCGCGATCGGAGAATTGCCGGAGGTCTTCCGGTCGGCGGTCGTGCTCGTCGATGTCGAAGGAATGGCATACAATGAAGCAGCGTCCGTGCTTGGCGTGCCGGTCGGAACCATCCGGTCGCGTCTCTTCCGCGGACGGCGATTGCTGCAGGAAGCGCTCGTGATATTTGGACGCGACGCGGGACTCACCGCGCAGGCTTCGTGCGAGGTGTGACATGTACCTCACCGTGACACAGACGGTCGCGATGGATTGTTACGATGTCGTTCGACAACTCTGGGACTACCTCGATGGCGAGCTCACGGACGAGTCGATGGACGCGATCCGTGCGCATCTCGCGCAGTGCAAGCAGTGCTATCCCCAGTTCGACTTCGAGCGGACCTTTCTGGAGGCGCTGGCCGCGACGCGGCGAGAGCATCCCGCGCCGAACATGGTGCGGCGGAAGGTGCTCGCCAAACTCCGTAAGGCGGGGCTCGAAGTCTAACGGAAGGCCGGTGTGTACCGGCGGCGCCGTCAGGGCGAGGCGGCGCTCTCTTCGCTGAACAGCGCGGTGGACAGGTAGCGCGCGCCGGAGTCCGGCGCGATCATCGCGACGCGCTTTCCGGGACCGAGCTTCCGCGCGACGCGGAGCGCCCAGAACGCGATCGCTCCGCTCGACATCCCGACGAACAAACCTTCCTCGCGCGCGAGGCGGCGCGCGAGTGGAAACGCGTCTTCCTCCCACGCGGTAACCACGCGGTCGATCACCGATCGGTCCAGGTTGTCGGGGATGAATCCTGGACCCATGCCCTGGAATCGATGCTCGCCGCGCGTCCCGCCGCTCAACACAGCGGATCGCGCGGGTTCGACGGTGATCACTTGAATCGTGGCGTCGTGCTCCTTGAGGAACCGGCCGACCCCGCTGATCGTGCCGCCCGTGCCGGAGCCGTACACGAACGCGTCGATGCGGCCGTGCATCTGCTCCCAGATCTCCGGCCCGGTGGTCTCGTAGTGGATGCGCGGGTTGGCCGGGTTCGAGAACTGGTTAGGCATCCAGGCGCCCGTGGTGTCGCGGATGTGCTCGGCCTCTTCGATCGCCGCGAGCATGCGCCGTTCGGGATCGGTGAGCACCAACTCGGCGCCGTACGCGAGCAGCGTGCGCTTGCGCTCCTCGCTCATCTGCGCGGGAAGGCAGAGGATGAGGCGATAGCCGCGTGCGGCCGCAACCTGCGCCAGGCCCACGCCGGTGTTGCCCGAGGTCGGCTCGACGATCGTGCCGCCCGGCACCAGCAGGCCGCGCTGCTCGGCGTCGACCACCATGCCTAACGCAGTGCGGTCCTTGATCGAGCCGCCCGGATTCATGCCTTCGATTTTGACCCAGACTTCGGCCATGTCCGGCTCGACGACGCGCTCGAGCCGCACCATCGGCGTGCGGCCAATGGCGGATGAGACGGTGGGATGCACGATCGTCGACATGGCGGCGGACCTAGAGCAGCTCCACCTCCCACTCGACCCGGATGTCGCGGTCGAGCGACGAGCGCACCGAGCAATATTTCTCCACTGACAGCTGCACGGCGCGCTCGGCGTTCTCGCGATCGAGTCCTTGGGCGGTGATGTAGAAGCGGAGGAGCACGTGGGTCAAGCGGCGCGGTATGGTCTCGACGCGCGTGCCTACGACCTCGACGCGAAAGGCCTGGATCGGCGTGCGTCGTTTGGCCAGAATATCGATCACGTCCACCGCGGCGCACCCGGCCAGTGCGGACAGCATGGCGTCCACGGGGCCGGGGGCCGTTAGGCCGTCGCCATCGATGGGGAGCGTTGGGCCGCCGGGGCGGCCGGCCGTGAAGCGGTGATCCGCGTGCCATACGAGCTCGACGCGGTTCGGTTTGTGCTTCACGACGGCCGCCGCCGTGCCCGCCTTCGGTTCGCTCACGCGCCCGCTCCTTTCTCGATCGGCAGGCGGACCGAGTTGCCCCATTCCGTCCAGCTTCCGTCGTAGTTGCGCACCTTGTCGTAGCCTAACAGGTACGTGAGCACGAACCAGGTGTGCGACGAGCGCTCGCCAATGCGGCAGTACGCGATGACGTCGTCGCCCTTCTTGAGCCCTGCTTCGTTCTGGTAAATGGCGCGCAGCTCGTCGGCGCTCTTGAATGTGCCGTCGGGATTCGCGGCGCGTGCCCACGGGACGTTCTTCGCGCCGGGGATGTGTCCGCCGCGCAGCACGCCCTCCTGCGGATACTCGGGCATGTGCGTCTTCTTTCCGCTGAACTCATCGGGCGAGCGCACGTCGATGAGCGGCAGCTTCGCCTTCGCGTGCTCGAGCGTCTCCTCGCGGAACGCACGGATCGGCGCGTCGTTGCGCTCGGGTGCCGTGTAGTTGGTTCGCTGGAAGTGAGGCACATCCGCGATCAAACGGCGTCCCTCCTGCTCCCACTTCACGCGGCCGCCGTCCAGCACGCGGGCGTTCTCGAAGCCGAAAAGACGGAACACCCACAGGGCGTAGCACGCCCACCAGTTGTTCTTGTCACCGTAGAAGATCACGGTCTTGGAATCATCGATGCCGCGCGAGCGAAGCAGTTCCTGGAAATGCTCGCGATCGACATAGTCGCGCACGATGGGATCGTTGAGATCGGCATGCCAGTCGACTTTCTGCGCGTTGGGAATGTGGCCCATGTCGTAGAGCAGCACGTCCTCATCGCTTTCGATGACGCGGATGGACGGATTGTCGAGATTGGCGGCGAGCCAATCAGTGGAGACCAGCAGTTCCGGATGGACGTATCCCTTGGCGAGAATCGTCTTGTCCGGCGCCGTTACGGGAGCTGTTGCGGTGGCCATGGGTCGGTCCTCGTGCTCGAGGTGAATGGTCCTGGTGACGAACGCCGGCGCGCGGCGGATGGTTCGCGCGCCGGGCTCACCGGAGACGAAAAGGCCGGCCGCTGTTTCAAGCGGCCGGCCGGAACGCACGATGCGACGATGACGTCAGCAGCGACTACGCGCGAATCCGCCCGGCCACCGATCGGCGGCCCGGCAACACGCGCACATGCATTGACCGCTGCGGGTCGGCGTCATCATCAACATCATGATTCAACAAGTACCCCGCACGCGAGTCCGTGTCAAGGATGATATGTACCCGACGGCACTACCCAATGCGTGTGCCGTCATCGACTGGTCGGTCGACGGCGAGCAAGATCACGTCGCGGTCCGTCGGCATAGCGCCTAGTACGAGCACCTCGCTCTCGAAACCGGCGATGCGTCGCAAAGGAAAGTTGACAACCGCGACGACTTGTCGTCCGATAAGTTGTTCGGGTGTATAGTGCACCGTGAGTTGGGCGCTGGACCGCTTCACGCCCAACTCTGGGCCGAAGTCGACGCGCAATTTGATCGACGGTTTGCGCGCCTCTGGAAACGGCTCGGCCGCGACGACGGTGCCGACGCGGATGTCGAGCGTGAGGAAGTCATCGACGGTTGCCATGGCGACAAGCTTGCGCCGCGCGTCAGTCGCGGCAACCCCATCGACGCCGATCATGCGGCCGATCATGCCGTGGCTGATCGTCGCGTACGTGGCCGCGGCCGCGTTCGCATGGTACACGCGCACGTTCACGCCGCATCATCACTGGACGTTCCCCGTTTTTCGCGAATCGTTCCTGCATCTGTTGGCGCAGCGCAATCTGTACGCGCCCGATCCGGCGCAGGGCTACGATCTGTTCAAGTACAGTCCGACGTTCGCGCTGCTCTTCGCGCCCTTTGCGATCGTGCCGCCGGCGATCGGGCTGCTCGCGTGGGATCTGTTGAACGCGTTGGTGTTGCTGGCGGCGGTCGGCACTGTGTTGTCGCGGCGCGAGGCCGCGATCGCCGCGCTGGTGCTGCTGCCGGAGGTGTTCGTGTCGGCGCAGGCGTCGCAGTCAAACGCGCTCGTGGCGGGGCTCATCCTGTTCGCGTTTCTCGCGCTCGAGCGGTCGCGGCTCACTGCCGCGGCGATCGCGATCGGCCTGGGTACCGCGATCAAGATTTTTCCGCTCGCGGCGGTGAGCTTCGCGCTGCCGCATCGCACGCGGTGGCGGTTCGCGTGGCGGCTCGTGCTCGTCGGCGTCGTCCTCATGCTGCTTCCGTTAGGCGTGGTCTCGATGGCGGTGCTCCGGCAGGAGTACCGGTGGTGGGCCGCGGTCGAGTCGGTCGATGCGCTGGCGCACGGCGCGTCGGTGATGGGCCTGTTGGCGCGCGCGCTGCCGGGGTCGTGGCCTAACTGGCCGGTGCAACTCGCGGGCACGATCGCTTTGCTCGCGCCGCTCGTGGCGCGGCCGCGCGAATGGATGGACGGACGCTTCCTGCGATTGTATCTCTGCTCGCTGCTCGTGTATGTCGTGTTGTTCAACCACCAGGCGGAGCGGCCGTCGTACGTGATCGCGGTGACGGGCGTCGCGATCTGGTTTGCGACGTCGCCGATGACGCTGTGGCGCACGTCGCTCGCACTCTCGACGCTCCTCGGCCTTAAAGAGGTGCCGTGCCTCGCCGTCTGGCTCGTGATGCAGTACGACCTGTGGACCTTCCGGACCGACGAGCCCGCTGTATCATCTGGAATAGCGACAAGTTCGGAGTGATGTCGATCTGAGGCTGTCTCGTTCGACGTGATGGTGAAGGCAGCAATCACCACACGACTCGAATCTGGAGGCACGCCATGACCGCCATCGCCCTGTCCCCCCGCGTCGAGGTCGCGACCAGCCGCCGTGTATCGCGTGCTCTCGTCCGCCGGCTGCCTGCTGTGTCACGCTCGCTCCTCGGCTTGACCTTCGCCTTTGCGGGGCTCAACGGCTTCCTGAACTTCATGCCGCAGCCTACGCCTGGGTCGCTGCCCAAAGGCGCAATGGATTTCTTCGTGGCGTTGATGCAGACGGGGTACATGCTGCAGCTGATCGCGGGCACGCAGCTGCTGGCCGGCGCGTTGCTGCTCGTGAACCGCTACGTTCCGCTGGCGCTGGCGCTGCTGGCGCCGGTGATCGTGAACATCGTGGCGTTCCACGCGTTCCTCCTGCCCGCGGGCGCCGTCATTGCGGCGATCGTGTTTGTGCTGGAGCTCCACCTGGCGATCACGTATCGCGCGTCGTATCGCGCGATGCTAGTGGCGCGGGTGCCGCTCGAGGCGCGGTAGGTGTGGGAGGGCGTATCAGGGAATAACTGCCTACAAAGTAGGTAGCTATTCCCTGATGAGTCGTGAGGCGGGTCCCGATGTTGCGCGCGACACCTGCCTCCGGATGTCGAAAT
>JAICLH010000238.1 GCA_025927495.1 Gemmatimonadaceae bacterium | reverse complement strand
GAGAGGAAGGACATCAGTGGTCTCTGGGTGGAGAGTGCCCCATCGCGCGGGCTCGCTCAGGGCGCTCACGTCGCGCAGGCCATTGATATTGTTCCTCTCCCTCAGGCGGCGTCGCCGCCGCTTCCCCCAGCGCAGCGCTTCCCAAAGCGAGCGCCAGCGAGCGCTTCCCCATTCCCTCAGTGTCCTCACCGCGCGGCCGCCCGGAGCGGACGCTCGACCGGGAACTCGACCACCGTCCGCTCCGGCTGCTCCGTTAGGCGCGCATGCTGCGCAGCCAGGAGGCGCCGCGCGAGACGCACCTCGAGCGACTCCGGCCCCGTTGACCTCGCGTGCGTGATCTCGATGGTCACGCTTCCCTCGTCATGCTCGCCGGCCGTCACCGTCACGTCGCCGGCGGCCGGCGTGGACGCGATCGCCACGCCCAACACCGTCGTCAGCGCTTCCTGGGCGAGCGTCGCATCGGCCAACACGCGCGGCGCGCGATCGGAGATATCGAGGTGCAGCTGCACACGCGCTGAGACGGCGCGCGCCTGCGCAATGGCTAACGCAGGACGCATCAGGTCGCCGAGGCCGATCGGCTGGATGGCCGGCGTCACGGCGCCGCGGTCCAGCTCGACCAACTTGCGCAAACGACGAAGCGCCACGTCGGCCGAGTCGACGGCGGATTGTGCGGCGCTCAGCATCTCTTCCTGATTCTCGTTGAGCACACCGAAGGGGCTCGAGAGCAGAATGTGCAATGGAAGTTGCGCCTCCTGGAGTCGCGCGCTCATGAGACCGGTGATGTCGTCGATCAGCTCAGCATATTCCTTGGCGCGCTCGCTCGCGGCGAGATCGCGCCGTGTGCCGTTACTCATCGCCGTCTCCCGCCTGCTGGGCGCCGGTAGACGGCGGCTCATCGAACGAGACCACGAGCACATCGAGTCCGTCCGCCGCCCGCACCAGCTTGTCCACCACCGAGCCGTGCCGCACGCGGTGCCACCACGATCGGCTGGTCTTCCCGACGATGAGCAGCGACACGCGCCGCTCCCGTGCGAACCGCGAGATCGCGTCGACGACGTCGTCACCCTCGAGCTTCACCACTTCCGCGCCCATCGCCTGCGCCATCTGGATGTTGTCGACCAAGCGGCGCTGCACCGACGAATCGATGCGGTCGGCGCGTTCGTCCGGTGTCTGCACGTACACACAGGACCAATCGGAGTTGAGGCGGCCCGCGATGCGGCTCGCCTTACGCAAGAGCGCCGCCGTGTGCGGCGGGTTGCTCGACATCGCGACCGTGATCCGATCCGCGGTTTTCGCCGCGCCCGCGGTGCGGCCCTCCTCGCGGCGCACGATGTCCTCGCGCACGCGATCGACCGAGCTCGCGACCTCGCGTAAGGCGAGCTCGCGGAGCGTCGTCAGGTTCTCCTCAGTGAAGAAGTTCTCGAGCGCGGCCGGAATCCGTTCGCGCCCGTAGATCTTCCCTTCCACGAGGCGCTGTCGCAGGTCTTCCGCGGAGAGGTCGATGTTCACGACCTGGTCGGCACGCGCGACCACCCAGTCCGGCACCGTTTCGCGCACCAGCACGCCTAACGTCCGCTGAACCACGTCGTTGAGTGACTCGAGATGTTGGACGTTGACCGCGGTGATCACGTTGAGCCCCACGTCGAGCAGCTCGAGGACGTCCTCCCACCGCTTCCGATGTTTGGAGCCCGGCACGTTGGTGTGCGCCAGCTCATCCACGATCGCGACATCCGGATGGCGAGCGATGACCGCGTCGACGTCCATCTCCTCGAGCACCACACCGCGGTAGTCGATCCGGCGCCGCGGCACCACTTCGATGTTGCCGATCAGTGCGATCGTATCGGCGCGGCTGTGCGGCTCGATGAATCCGACGACCACATCCACGCCGCGGCGCCTGAGGTCGTGCGCTTCCTGCAGCATGCGATACGATTTGCCGACGCCGGCGGCCGATCCGATGTACACCTTGAGCCGCCCGCGCTTGCGTTCACGCACGAGCGTGAGAAATTCCCACGCGCCGGGATCGGCGCGCGACGCGGCGGCGGCGTTAGGCAATGCCTTGCCGCTCACGCCCCGCGCCCCCGCATCGGCGCCTGCGTTTCACATCGTGATGGGCGACGCAAAGTCGAGCCTCATTCTAACGTTGCCCCGCATTGTGCGACCCCTGCGCGGAATCGAGGGCGAGGTTGAGCCGCAGCACGCTCACGCGGCGCTCGCCCAACACGCCGAACTGGCGTCCCTGCGTGTACCGGTCGACCAGTGCCTGCACCGCGGCCGCCGCGATGCCGCGCGCCCGGGCGACGCGCCCAACCTGGAGTCGCGCATTGTCGGGCGAGATGTCCGGGTCGAGCCCCGAGGCCGACGACGTCACCATGTCCGACGGGATCCATCCGCGCGTGCCGCCGTCCTTCGTTACGACCGAATCCACGGCGCCCGCGATCAACGTGTCGGCGAGCTTGGCACTCGTGGGCCCCAGGTTCGTGCCGGTCGACAGCGTGTCGTCGTAGCCGGCGCCGGCGCCCGACGGACGCGGCTGAAAATACTTGGCGCCGGCGAAGCGCTGCCCGATGAGCGCGCTCCCGATCACCTGTCCGTTAGTCATAATCAGCGACCCCTGGGCCTGGCGCGCAAAGAACAGTTGGGCGAGCCCGGTCACGATGCCGGGGTAGATCAGCCCCGTGATGACGCACAACAGGAGCGTGAGCACGATGGCGGGGCGGACCTGGTTCTTGAGCATGGTCAGGCGAGGTGCAGGAGTACGATCAGCATGTCGATGACCTTGATGCCGACGAACGGCGCGATCAGGCCGCCCACCCCGTAGACCCACAGGTTGCGGCGCAGAATCGCCGCCGCCGGCGCGGGCCGGTACCGCACACCCTTGAGCGCGAGCGGAATGAGCGCGATGATGATGAGTGCATTGAAGATCACGCTCGCCAGAATGGCGGACGCCGGCGAATGCAGGCCCATGATGTTGAGCCCGCGCAGCGCGGGATACGTGGCCACGAACATCGCCGGGATGATCGCGAAGTACTTCGCGACATCGTTGGCGATCGAGAACGTGGTGAGCGACCCGCGCGTCATGAGCAACTGCTTCCCGATCTCGACCACCTCGATCAGCTTCGTCGGATTCGAGTCGAGGTCGATCATGTTGCCGGCTTCCTTCGCTGCCTGCGTGCCCGAGTTCATCGCCACGCCGACATCGGCCTGCGCGAGCGCGGGCGCATCGTTCGTCCCGTCGCCCGTCATCGCGACGAGCCGCCCGCCGGCCTGCTCGCGCTTGATCAGCGCCATCTTGTCTTCCGGCGTCGCCTCCGCCAGGAAGTCATCGACGCCCGCTTCGGACGCGATCGCGGCAGCAGTGAGCGGATTGTCACCCGTGATCATGATGGTGCGGATGCCCATCGCGCGGATGCGGTCGAAGCGCTCCTTGATGCCGCCCTTCACCACGTCCTTCAAGTAGATCACCCCCAACATGTGCGCCGTGCCGTTCGCGCGCTCGGCGACGACTAACGGAGTGCCGCCGTCGCGCGCGATGCGCTCGACGGACGCTTTGAGCCCCGCCGGGATGATGCCGTGGTTCTCTTCCACCCAGCGCGCGACCGCATCGCCCGCGCCCTTGCGCACGTGCAGCGTGCCCATGTTGACGCCGCTCATCCGCGTCGACGCCGAGAACGGCACGAACTCCGCTTCGCTCGCTGCCTCGGGGTCGCCGTCGCGCGCACCGCTCGCGGCGACCAGCACCCGGCGCCCATCGGCCAGCGCGCGGCCGCGCAGTCCGAATTGCTCCTTGGCCAGCACGACGATGCTCCGCCCTTCGGGCGTCTCGTCGGGAAGCGACGCCAGTTGCGCACGATCGGCAAGGTGCTCGAGCGTCACGCCGGCCACCGGAATGAACTCGACGGCCTGCCTGTTGCCTAACGTGATCGTACCGGTCTTGTCGAGCAGCAACGTGTTGACGTCGCCGGCCGCCTCCACGGACCGGCCGCTCGTCGCGATCACGTTCTGCTGGATCAGGCGATCCATTCCCGCGATACCGATCGCCGACAGCAAACCGCCGATCGTCGTCGGGATGAGACACACGAGCAGCGCGATGAGCACCGGGATCGGCACCGAACCGCCGCTGTAGATCGCGAAGGGCTCGAGCGTGGCCACGGCGAACAGGAAAATGACCGTGAGGCCGGACAGCAGCATGGTGAGCGCGATCTCGTTGGGCGTCTTCTGCCGTTGGGCGCCCTCCACCAGCGCAATCATCCGATCCAGGAACGTCTCGCCCGGGTTCGCGGTAATGCGGATGATCAGGTAGTCCGACAAGACGCGCGTACCTCCCGTGACGGCCGAGCGATCGCCGCCCGATTCGCGGATCACGGGGGCGGACTCGCCGGTGATGGCCGACTCATCCACGGAGGCGACGCCATCAACGACTTCACCGTCGCCTGGAATGACGTCGCCCGGCGTGCACAGCACGTAATCACCGCGCCTGAGCCGCGTGGCCGGCACGGGCTCGGCGGACAATTTGTTGGTGTGGTCGTCGAGACGCTTGGCCGTGGTGGTGGTGCGCATCGCGCGCAGGCTGTCGGCCTGCGCCTTGCCCCGCCCTTCGGCCATGGCTTCGGCGAAGTTGGCGAAGACCACCGTGAACCACAGCCACAGCGCGATCTGCAGCGTGAAGCCGATGCCCCGCGCGCCCTCGACGACGTCGCGCGCCAGAATCACCGTGGTGAACACGCTGCCTAACAACACCACGAACATGACCGGGTTGCGCACCATGTGGCGCGGGCTCACGGTCTTGGCGAACGCCTCGCCGATCGCGCGCTTGACGATCGGCGGGTCGAAGAGCGGACGCTTGGTTACGGACACGACTAGTGGGGCGCGTCTGAGGTTCGGATAGCAGTCAAGGGGAATGGGGAAGCGCTCGCTGGCGCTCGCTTGGGGAAGCGCTAACGCTGAGGGAAGCGGCCGCGACGCCGCCTGAGGGGTGGAAGGACATCAGTTCTCCCTGGGTGGAGAGTCTCGAATCGCCGAGGCTCGCGCGCATGGCACTCACGTCGTGCAGACCATTGAT
>JAICLH010000116.1 GCA_025927495.1 Gemmatimonadaceae bacterium | reverse complement strand
TGCTGCGGCGCTCGCGATTCAACCGGATTTGCCCGAGGCGTTGGCAGTGCTTGCCGTCATCACGTTCTCGTTCGATTGGGACGCGCGCACCGCGGTCACGTACTGGGAGCGCGCGCTCGAGCTGAGTCCGATGCAATCGGAAGCGCGAGTGATGTTCGCGCTGTACGGACTCATCATGGGCTGCGGCGACATCGAGCGAGGCGTCGCCGAAGCCGCGCGTGCGCACCGCGACGACCCGCGCAGCACGACCGTTGTGGCGTTGGCAGCACAGGTGTACGACTTGGCCGGACGCACAGCCGACGCGCTCGCGGCCGCACAGCAGTCCGTCGAGCTCGAGCCGGCGTCGATCCTTGGCCTAACGACACTCTCGATGGCCTGCGCCGAGACGGGAGACGCCGAGAGCGCCTGGCAGCACGCGGAACGCGCCATCGAGGTCTCGGGCCGGTCACCGTTGATGTTGGGCGTCGCATCCTTTGCCGCGGTGGCACGGGGTGATGTCGGCCGCGCCGATGCCTACTACCGCGAGCTCCTGGTGCGCTCCGAGTTCGAACCGCCTTCGTACTCGGCGCTCACAATGGCCGCGGTCGCGTGCAAGCGTTGGGACGAGGCCGTGGACTTCGCCGGGCGCAGCGCCGATGCGCACGAGTTGCTCGCCGGCTTCGCGCTTTACCTGCCATTATGCGCGCCGCTCCGCGCGCACCCGCGCTTCGCCCACGTCCGCGACAAGCTTACGCACTGAACATGGGCCGATAGCGCGTGCGTACGGTGTCCTGATACGCGCGCGCCATGCCTAACACGGCGTGGTCGGCGCCGTGCGGTCCGACGATCTGCATGCCGAGCGGAAGCCCGCGCTGGTCGAGCCCGACGGGGACCGTGATGGCCGGCAGCCCGAAGTAGTTGCAGAAGAACGTATTGTCCGCCGCCACGTCTTGGTCGCCGGCGGCGCGCGCGTCCTCGACCGTCGGCGTCACCGATGTCACCGTCGGGAGCACGATCGCGTCGATGTCGCCGAACACCAGGGGGCCGATGCCGGCGCGGTGCGCGCGGATGCCGCTGACGTCGAACGACGCAGCGTCGAATGGCACGGTCGCGGGCACCGCCTCGATGTCCAACGTCCGGATCCCCGCCGTCGGCAACACGCCGAACGTCGGCTTGAGGCACGTCACACCGCAGATCGACGCGGGGAGGCGGCCCGATCCGATTGCGTCCGTGTCGACGGTTGCGAAGCACATCCCGGCGGCCACCGCGACGGCCGACCCGCCGGACGAGCCGCCGGCCACGAAGCGCGCATTCCACGGGTTGACGACCGGACCGAAGTAACTGTCCAGCGACGTCGTCCCCATGCCTAACTTGTGCATGTTGGTCTTGCCGACGAGCACCGCGCCGGCGTCGCGCAGGCGCACGACCGTGTCGGCGTCGCGCGCGGGGACGCGGTTCGCGAAAGGCTCGAACGCCGCCGTCGTACGAATGCCGGCGTGTCGTAGAAATCCTTCACCGCCACCGGCACGCCGTGCAACGGGCCACGCCACCGTCCCGCGCCGATTTCTCGCTCCGCGTCCCGCGCTTGCTGCTCGGCGAGCTCGGTGGTGACGGTGATGAACGCGTTCAACTCCTTGTTCAGCGCCGCAATACGCGCGAGACACTGCCGCGTCAATTCGACCGGCGACACGCGGCCCGCTTCGATCGACGCGCCGACGTCAGCGACGGGCGCAAAGACAAGGTCGTCCAGCGCAGGTACGCGTATTCGGTGCGACCCGTTAGGCAAGATCGCTACACCGCCGCCGCTCCGGGAACGGCGTAGTGCAGCGCGACCAGGCCGCTCGGATACACGTGCGAGTGCGTGAGCGCGAGCGTCGTCCGGCTCGACGTCGGCGCCAGCATCGGTATCCCGCCACCGAGCAACACCGGCACGATCGTCACCTCGACCGCGTCCACCTGGTTGCCGGCGAGCAGCTCCGCGAACAGTTGACCGCCGCCGAACAGCCAGATCTCTCCGTCGCCACTCTCGCGCCTGAGTGATGCCGCAATCGCGACCGGGTCGCCCGATACGATGGTCACACCACCGCCCGATTCCGGCGCGAGCGTCTGCGACACCACGAACACGCGCGTGCCGGGCTTCCACGGCGGCTCTCCATGCGCGCGAACAACATCATAGGTGCGCCGCCCGAGAATGATCGTGTCGACTCGCGCGAACAAGCTCGCGAAGTCGACGGTGTCGTCGTGGAGGATCCAGTCGAAGGCGTCGTGTGAATCGGCGATGTAGCCGTCGAGGCTCATCGCGACGCTGTAGCGGAGGCGGCGCATGCTTTGATCCCGATGCGAAATCCGAGCCGTCACCTCGTGCCGTCGGCAACCGGCGCGGCAAACGCCTCAGGAAGGCGGCCGTGCTTGAACAGCTCGAACCACATCGACCGCTCGTCGTCGCTGGCGACACCCAAGTCGGCAAAGATCGCACGGGCGAAGTCGACTGCCGCCGCGCCGCTCGCGGTGATCACGTGGCGATCGGCGACGACCGGAACATCCACATAGTGGTCCCCGCCCGCGTATCCATCCACGTGCGCGGGCAGGTAGCTCCGGGCGTTGCTCGTGTGGCGGTGGTCGTCGAGGATCCCGGCGCGCCCGAGCGCAAGCGTGGCGGCGCAGATCGCCGCGACCGGCGTGCCCGCATGTACGAGGTTCGTTAGGAGCGCCTCGAGTGGCGCCCTCGCGTAGTCGTCTCTTTCCCACAGGGTTCCGCCAGGGACGATGAACAACTCGACGTCGGCCGGCTCGACGGATGCGACATCGACGTCGGGCGTGACGCGCAGTCCTCCCATCGAGGTGACTGGCTCGTGATTGAACCCGACGCTCCGGACTGTCCGCCGTCCCCAGCGCCGCAACTCGGCCAGCGCGTGCGCCGGCTCCCAATCCGCGAATCCGTCGAACACCATCACGTGTACCGCTCGTTCATTCGACATGGAAAACTCCCGGCACGGGCTGCCCTGCCTAACGTGCGAATTTGAGATGCGCGACCCCGGGTGCGCCGACGACGTCCACGAGCGTCAGTCCGTGCAAGTCGTCGCCCACGTTGTCGAAGAGACGCTCGCCTCCGCCCAACAAGATCGGGGCGATGCTCAGGTCGATTTCGTCCACGAGACCCGCATCCAGATATTGTTGCGCTGCGCTCGCGCCACCGGCCAGCGCCACGTCCTTCCCGTTCGCCGCGGCCCGCGCCCGGTCCAACGCCGATTCGATGCCGTCGGTGACGAACGTGAACGTGGTCCCCGTCAAGCGCAGCGGCTGGCGCGCGTGATGCGTGAGGACGAACACTTGATGATGGAATGGCGGCTCCTCGCCCCACCAACCTCTCCATGGGTGCTCCGGTGTCCACGCGCCCGGATGTCCGCCGAACATGTTGCGACCCATCACGGTGGCGCCGATGCCGGCACGCCGGCGCTCGACGACCGCGGAGCTCGCGTTCGTCGCGCCTCCCGTTAGGCCGTGCGGCGCGCGCCACGCCGCGAGCTCGAACGCCCATTGGTGCAACTGCTCACCGCCGACGCCCAACGGGTTTTCGACGCTCTGGTTGGGACCGGCGACATAACCGTCGAGCGACATCGAGATCGTCAAACGGAGTTTGGACACCGCCTATCCTCCCGCGAAGGATGCGGCCGGCCTCGCGGCGAGGTGCGCGGGGCCATTCGGGATCAACTGCGGATGCAAGAACCGGTCGCACTCGGCCGCAGCACCGCAAAGCACAACGTCAGTAAGGTAAGTCGTCCGGATCACGCCCAACGAAGTCGGGCGGCGGATCCTCGGCGAACTGTACGGCGTCTATCGTCGCGCGTCCCTCGAGCAGCGCTTTCGCAACGCGGTGCCGGCCATCCATGACGGCGCCGTCGGCGGAAAGGATGATCGGATAGGCGAGGTCCGCCGCGTTCATCAGCGCCGCATGCTCGACGAATCCGCGCCAGGTGATCGGATGTCCGTTGTCGTCGAGCGCGTCATCGAGCTCCCGGATCTCAGTCAGCGCTACGGAGCGAACCGGGAGCGCGCCCGTCAGCTCGACGAGGCGATCGACGTCCCACGCGAGCAGTCCACGCGGCGAGTCGCGAAAGTAGTACTGTTTGCGCATGCCGCGTGTTCCGAGTCGCTCTCAATGTTTCTAGTTAGGCGCCGCCGAGCGTGTGCCGACGCCGCGGTGAGTTGGCCGACGGGGCGAAGGCTTTCCGGACCCAGGCCGGAACGTCCGCGCCGGCCGAGCCGCCTAACGCTGCGGGGCCGGCCCCGCGCCCAGGGCGCCCGCGATTACCGGAACGATGCGGCCGAACTGTCGTGTACGCAACGGAACTGCATCACCCAATAGTGCTGGTTGCGCACTACGGTCGTGGATGAGTTCGACGTGTTCGTCTCCGCCGAGGAGTTCGCATCGGTAGTCGTGCTGCGCGGGCGGTACCTGGTCGTCGACTGCGCAGTGGAGTCCGACGTCGTCTTCGTGTTCGAGTAGTGCGAGATCTCCTTGCCGTCGATGCTCTCGCCTTCGTCCACGATCGAGTACTTGCCGGCGCAGGCCTGATACATCTGCTTGTACGCGTCCTGGCGGCGCTTCTCGCGCAGCAGGTCGTCGTCGCGGAACTTGATCACGCCGACGCGATCCCCGTCGTTCACGGGCGCGTATTCGCCCGCGTGTCCGGGGGCGTTGACCATGGTCGCGCCACAAGCCGACACCGCCAGCGCGGCGGCGAGCGCGAGAAGAGTGGAGCGAGCAGGCATGAACGTCCCCGAAGTAGCTGGTTGGCAGGCTGTTAGGCCCGAGCGAATCCTCTACGGAGACGAGTGCCGAACGCAGCCGTAACCACGGGCGAGCACGCGCCGGACCCTATTTCCGAAACACGATCCGGCCGTCCTTCACCACGATGTCGATCTTGCGAATGTCGGCGATCGTCTTGAGCGGATCGCCATCCACGATGATGAGATCCGCGCGCCGACCGACCGCGAGCGTTCCGAACGCCGAGTCTTTGCCTAACCATTTCGCGCCGTTGACGGTCGCCGCCTCGAGGATCGTTGATTTCGGCACGCCGGCGCTGTCGTAGGCATCCAGTTCGTCGTAGAGCAGGCCGTCGTCGGTGCCGGCGAGCAGAAACACACCCATCTGCTGCGCGCGGGCGACGAATTTTCCCATGCGCCGGTAGCTGTCCTGCGCGGCGGCGAATTGCGCGAGACCGAGCTGTTTGCGCATCCCGTCGTCGATCCGCTGGATCGAGAGCGTCGGATCGAATCCGACGCCCAACTTGGCCATTTTCTGGATCAGCGCGGTGACGCGCGGCGAATCGGGATCGATTTCGCGCCAGTCCGATTGCATGCGCGGGATGGGATTCTTGTCGTCGTCGAGACTTTCGTTGTACCCCTGCGGCTGTTCGTTCGCTGGAAGGAAATCGGCCCACACGCGGATGTGATTGAGACCATCGATGCCGCAATCCATCGCTTGGCCCCAACTCGTGTGCACACCGATGTGTCCGGTCACTTTCAGTCCGACTTTGTGTGCCTCGCGCACGACCGCGCACAGCACGTCGGGCTTGAGCATGAAGTACACCTTGAGCAGGTCGACGCCCTGCGCCTTGAATGCGCGAACGACCGTCGCCGCCGCGGCGGTGTCGTCGATCATCACGTCGACCAACGGGTGGTAGTCGCCGAGTCCGTCGATCAAGGGGCCGGCAGAGTAGATGTCCGGTCCGGGAAAGAGGCCCATGGCGATCGCTTCCTTGAAGTTCATGCTGAGCGAGAGCGGTGCGCCCGGGTCGCGGATATTGGTGATGCCGCGGCTCAGCAGGGACGGGCCCTGTTGGTAGTCCCAGAAGTGGTAATGGTTATCCATGAGCGCCGGCATCACGGTTCTGCCGTGCGCGTCGATCACCGGGACGCCGGGCGCTGCGTTAGGCGCGCCCGTGCCGATCGCCGCGACCTTGCCTCGGGTGATCGTGATCGTGCGGTCGGCGAGGGGCGCGGCTCCCGTTCCGTCCCAGACGCGCGCGTGCGTGATGACCATGTCGGGCGCCGACTGGGGCGCCAGCACGAAGCGCGCCGTGAATGGAATGGGCGTGGTCGCGCCGGTGCGCAGGTCCAGGCGGTACAGCTTGCGCGCCGCGCAGAGCACGGCGGTGATACCGTCAGGCGCGAGGGCAAGCGCCTTGTCGTCGTAGGGGCTGGTGAAGATGGTCCGTGCCGCGCCGCCGGCGGCCGGCATCGCCATGATCGAGTCCATCGCGTTGACGGACTTGACGTAGTAGAACGTCTTCCCGTCGCCGCTCCACGCCACCGAGAACTGGTTCCACGGCGTGTCCGTTAGGCGCGTGGCCTGGCGGCCGGGGAGGTCGACGCGGAAGAGGTCGGCGCCGCCGTAGCGGCCCGATGCCAGGAGCACGTGCTGTCCGTCGGGCGAGAGCGCGAAGCTCCATTCGTGCCAGTCGTGCGTCTCCGTCACCGGCTTCGCCTCGCCGCCCTCAATCGGCACGTGCATGAGATGCGCGTCCAACTGCTCCGATTGCGCGACGAAGTAGATCTCGTCGCCTTTGGGCGTGAATGCGGTCTGACCGATCTGTTTGTCGCTGTGGTAGAGCGCCGCGGCTGTGCCGGTCGCGAGGTTTGTGATGACGAGGTCGCTCCCGTCCCCGTCCTCGTGCGCGTACACGAGAAATTGGCCGTCGGGAGACCATGACGGGTGCGTGTCCCAGCTGATTCCGTTAGACACCTGGCGGGCATCGCCGCCGCTCGCGGGCACGATCCAGATTTTACCGAGAATGCTGAGCGCGATCCGAGCGCCGTCGGGCGAGACGGCAGGATCCGCCGCACCATCAGAGACCGCGACGGTGCGATTCTGCTGCTGCGCGCGTGATTGTTGCGGAACGAATTGTGTGACAGAGACTGCGAGGAGAATGGACAGCGAGGTACCGATGCGGCTCATGATGTCTCCGCCAATGGGGTCGTTAGCGTTGCGCCTCACTCTAGCCTAACCGCCGAGTCCGAGGCCTTTGGCGATCGTGCTAATCAGGCTGCTGCCGCTCAGATACGCCGGAAGCTGCCGCAGCAATATTGGTGCTTCGGGTTTGTCGGCGGAAGATGGCGTAGAGTCTGCCCTGACGCCGGCAGGTAGCTGGGCCGCGGGCTATGCCTAACGGAGTAGGCGCCCGTCCCGGGCTCTCCACACATCGCATCACAGAGTTTTTGCCTACAATGTAGGTAGAAACTCCGTGATGTGTCCTGAATCCCCCCACGACTCGCCGCCGCTGGGTCACAAGACGTCAAATGATTGTCGGCGCACCAGGCCCAGGCTTGTGCCGACGGCCAGTCGTTGTATGTTCGCGCCCATGGCCACAGCCATTCGCGAGTCGGGCCTACCGCTACCGCCGGCGCCATCGATCACGGCCGCGCCCGGACGTATCGCATCGGTCGACCTGATTCGCGGCGCCGTGATGATCCTCATGGCGATCGACCACGTGCGCGTCTACTCCGGTCTGCCCGCCGGTGGACCAACGCCGGGCATCTTTTTCACCCGCTGGATCACACATTTCTGCGCGCCGGCGTTCGTCTTTCTCGCCGGCACCAGCGCGGCGTTGTACGGACGCCGCCACCAGGACCTCGCCCGCTTTCTAGTGGTACGCGGCGTGTGGCTCATTTTCCTCGAGCTCACTGTGCTCCGCGTCGCGTGGACCTTTAACTTCGATTTCGCGCACTACGAGATGGCCGGCATCCTGTGGTGCATCGGATGGTGCATGATTGCGCTCGCGGCGATAATCAAGCTGCCGGTCAAACTCATCGCGGCAATCGGCATCGTGATTATCGCCGGCCACAACATTCTCGACCCACAGGTCGGCGCAATCGCCGGCTCGCTCGACGGCGGGCTGCGTTCGGCTCTGTGGAAGATCATATACGTGGGGTTCTTCGCCGGGCCTATACAGTTTGGACCGAACGGGCCGAATCTCATCGTACTGTACTCGCTCATTCCGTGGATCGGCGTGATCGCGGCCGGCTACGCGTTCGCGCAGATCCTCACGATGGAACCCAACCGGCGCGACCGGCTGTGCCTGCGCATCGGGTTAGGCGCGATCGCGCTGTTCCTCGTGCTTCGCGCGTTCAATTTGTACGGCGATCCGGGATCGTGGACCGCGATGACGCACCCGCGTCCGAACGGACGTCCCGGGATGCCGGGGTTGCTGGCGTTTCTCAACACGAACAAATACCCGGCGTCGCTCCAGTTTTTGCTCATGACGCTCGGGCCCACCATCGCGCTCATGCCGCTCGTGGAGCGCGCGCACGGCGCCATCGCCCGCTGGGTCACCGTGTTCGGACGCGTGCCGTTCTTCTACTACGTGCTCCACATCCCGCTCATCCACGCACTGGCGCTCGGCATGTCGGCGGTTCGGTTAGGCAACGTGAGTCCGTGGTTGTTCACGAACCACCCCATGGGGAATCCCGAGCCGCCCGACGGCTACACGTGGACGCTGTGGCAGCTCTATCTCGTCTGGGCGATAGCGCTGCTGATTCTCACGGTTGTCTGCCGCTGGTTCGCGGGCGTGAAAGCGCGCCGGACCGAGTGGTGGCTCAAGTACATCTAACGGCGAGCATCCTCGACAGGATCAGCGAGGCCTCGAAGGCCGTTGGGCAACTGCGACAACCTGCCGCGACTGTCGAAGTCGCTGGACTTTCTCGTCGGATCGCCGTACTGTGCTGCCCATGCGAGCTAGGGGCGTGGTCGTCACGGCAATAGTGCTGCTCCTCCCCCTCACCGGTCCGCGTGCGTCAGTGGCAATCAAGCCATCGGTCACGCGCGCGGCCACGTCCGATACGCTGCGCCAACCAACCACGCTACGGAATCGCTCCACGGTTCCCCACGTGGTCGACGTAGATCTCACTGCGGCGCCGGCGCAGCTTAGACTCCGTCCTGGCGGTCCGCTCGTAAGGGTTTACGCCTACAATGGGACTGTTCCCGGTCCCACGCTCGACGTGCGCGAAGGAGACAGCGTCGTCGTCCACTTCCACAACGAGCTACCGGAAGTCACTACCGTCCACTGGCACGGACTCCATCTCCCCGCCAATGCCGACGGCAGCCCGTTGTTCCCGGTCGCGCCGGGATCGACGTACGTGTACACCTTTCGAATCCCACCCGGATACGCAGGTACCTACTGGTATCACCCGCACCCGGACGCTCGCTCGTCGTACCAGGTGAGCATGGGACTCTTCGGCGCCATGATAGTCCGCGCACCCGATGACCCGATTGCGGCGCTGGGCGTTCCCGAAAAGCTGCTGATCCTCTCAGACAATCGTTTCGATGCAAACGGTGCGATTTCCTTCCCCGACTCTGAATCCATCCAGGCTGAGGTCGACCTCGAGAACGGACGCGAAGGAAATGTGCTCATGGTGAATGGCCAGGTAATGCCCACGATCTCGATGCCTCCGGGCGGTGTGCAGCGTTGGCGGATCGTGAACGCCTCCGCCGCGCGCGTATATCGCCTGTCGCTGCCGGGCGGACAGATGATCCACGTCGGGAGCGACGGTGGCCTGTTCGCACACGGAGTGACGGTGCCCGACATCATGATAGCCAACAGCGAACGTGTCGAGCTGCTGGTGCGCGGCGGATTGACACCAGGCCAACGACTGCAATTCCAGGATCTCCCGTACGACCGCTACATGCCGCAAACGCGACCCGCAGATTGGGACAGCACGCGCGCGCTGCTTTCGGTCGTCGTCAGTCACGCTCCGGCTGCTCAGCCATTGCGCATCCCGCCGGTCCTCCGCTACGTGCCCCCGCTCGACACCATGCACGTCGCCGAGCGGCGTGTGATCGTGATGTCGCAAGGGCTGATCAACGGGCGAAAGATGGACATGAACCGGGTCGACCTGCGCGGTCACCTCGGCACCACGGAGATCTGGGAGCTTCAGAATGTGGTGGGCATGGACCACCCCTTCCATCTGCACGGGTTCCGGTTTCAGGTGCTCGATCGGGACGGCGTGCCGGAGCCGTTTCCAAGTTGGAAGGATCTGGTCAACGTGCCCAAGCACTCTTCCATGCGGATCGTAGTGCGCTTCGACGACTACCCGGGCAAGTGGATGTACCACTGCCACATCCTCGATCACGAAGACGAAGGAATGATGGGCGTACTGGAACTCAATTAGAGGAGGCGGCCATGCAGCGGTTGCGAATCTCGTCTCGCTGGATCCTGGCGTTGGCGCCGCTGTTCGTGGCGGCAGCGCTCATCGGTGCGCGCACCGCCAACTCCGGTCGCGTCACAGCCGCTGCACGGCCCGACACGTCCACCATGGCGTTGGTCGCGCGCGGCCGTTATCAGGTATTGTCCCATGGATGCGGCGGATGCCACGGCGGGCTGGATGATCCATCGGCGCATGGGTGGCTCGCCGGAGTGGAAACGCCGGAGCAGGTATTCGCGATCGGAGCATGCAACGCCGTGCATCCCGATGCCAAGCCGTGCTTCAAGACGTACCCGCGCAATCTCACGCCCGACAACGAGACCGGTCTCGGGCGCTTCACGGAGCGCCAGATTTTCAATGCGCTTCGGTACGGCCTCCGCCCCGAGGAGACGCCGGACGTCGACATCACGTCGATGACTCCTGGGCAGGGCAACTTCCCGCTGCACCCGCGGTACCTTGCGCCTCCAATGCCGTGGCCCGACTGGCGACACATGGACGATGCCGACCTCTGGGCCATCGCCGCCTACCTCAAGCGCGCCGTCAAGCCGGTTCACAACCGCGTGGTGGAGAGCGAAGGTCCGCCGGACTTCTGGGCGAGCGCGTATGGCAAGCTCGTCGGCCCGTATCCGCCCAAACCGTTCCCAACCGAGAATGAGCGCGCGCCGGTCCAGAGTGGAGCGCCTAACCAGTAAGGCGGAATCGGCGATGGCGCATCATCGTACCACGAGGTTTGGCCGCACCGGCTGGCGGTGTTATAACGACGAACTCAGCTCGACACGGAGCGAAAGCAGAACGACCACAGTGCGAGTTGCTCGGCGGGTCGGACCTGGCAGGCATTCTACGACACTCTCGGCGTGAAACTCCGGCAGCGGACGTCACGGCCTCGCGATTTGGCAGCGAGTTGCTTGATTTTGAGTTCCTAACGGGCCCCTTTGGATCAGGCGAGTCCTGGTTCGAGACCAGGAGGGCCAACTGGAAGCGGGACGCTGCATTACGCGGCGTTCCGCTCTTGTATCGTGCCGCGCGACCAGCTTGTCGGCGAGAGAATGAACGCGACCAGCCTCCGCTCGTTAGGCGTAAGGAAGCTGTCCTAGTCAGAATCGCCGCTGACGTGACGCCGTGCGCATGCCGTAACGACCAGACATCCAACGACGAAGACAAGCAAGCTGCGTCCGAACCCGAGTTCGGGCGCAAGTTGCGTTAGACGCCATTCACCAGCGAACGTACGCATCGGACACGATTTGCGGAGGCACATTTGAGCCCGCGCCGCCGCATTGGCCGCGGCTAGAGTTGTGACGGTACTTGTCGGTCGCAAACCACTCGTCGACGCAGCTTCGTTGCTGCGTTAGGCCGGATGGCTAGACGTCCCGATACCCCTCGGGCACTACGTGTGGCTGGAGGATCGCCAGGAAATTGTGGAGCGCCCTGAGCAGGTTCGGATACTTGTGCGCGACGCCGATCTGCACGCGCACCAATTTCAGCCTCACGTCCGTCACCTGGTTGATCGCCGCGATGAGCGACTCCACGGCGAGCTTCACATCATGCAGATGCT
>JAICLH010000152.1 GCA_025927495.1 Gemmatimonadaceae bacterium | reverse complement strand
CGAGCGCGCTCACCGGTTCGTCGCAGACGATGAAACGCGGCTGCACCGCGAGCGCGCGCGCGATGCCGATGCGCTGGCGCTGTCCGCCGGAGAATTCGTGCGGATAGCGCGAGGCGACGTCGGCGCGCAGTCCGACCTCGTCGAGGAGCTCGCGCACACGCGCGTCGGCGGCTGCGCCTTCGGCCAGTTTGTGAATCGTTAGGCCTTCGCGGACGATGGCACCGACCGTCATGCGCGGGTTGAGCGACGAGAACGGATCCTGGAAGATGATCTGCATCTGCCGGCGGAGGCGCCTGAGCGCTTCGCCGGCGAGCGCGCGCACGTCCACACCATCGAAGCGGATCTCGCCGGAAGTCGGTTCGATGAGACGGAGGATCGAGCGCCCAGCCGTCGTTTTCCCGCAACCCGATTCGCCGACCAACGCGAGCGTTTCGCCCGGCATGACGTCGAGCGAGATGCCATCGACCGCGCGCACGGCGCCGACGTGACGGCGGAACACGCCTCGGCTCACGGGGAAGTGCTTGACCAGGTCGCGGACCGCGAGCAGCGGCGCCGGGCCCCGCGACGGTGCCGCCGGCCTCACCGACTCTGCGTTAGGCGCGATCACGAGCTGGTCGCCGCTCCACCGGCAAGGGCACCGTGGGGGGACCGGCGGCGCGCCGGCTCCGCGGCGAGGTGGCAGCGCGAGACGTGTCCGGTCCCGATCTGATACAGCGGCGGCGCCTCGGCACGACAGCGGTCCCACGCGTACGCGCAGCGGTCGTGAAACCGGCAGCCGGCAGGCCATTCCGTGGGCGACGGCACGGTCCCCGGGATCACCGTTAGGCGCTCGCGCCGGTCGCCCATACGCGGCATCGCGTTCAACAAACCCTCGGTGTACGGATGGTGCGCCGCCGCGAACAGCGTGCGCACCGGCGCTTCCTCGACGATTTGCCCCGCGTACATCACGAGCACGCGCGACGCCGACTCAGCGATGACGCCAAGGTCGTGCGTGATGAGCAGAATGGACATGCCCACGCGTTCCTGCAGCTCCGCGAGCAACTCGAGGATCTGCGCCTGGATCGTCACGTCCAGTGCGGTGGTGGGCTCGTCGGCGATGAGCAGCGCCGGGTGCATCATGAGCGCCATGGCGATCATTGCGCGCTGCCTGAGACCGCCCGACAACTGGTGCGGATATTCGCGCGCGCGCTCCGCCGGGGCAGGCACGCCGACTTGTTGCAGCATCTCGACCGCGCGGTCCCACGCCTCACGGCGCGAATCCGTGCCGTGTACGCGTGCGACCTCGGCGACCTGGTCGCCCACCGTGAACACGGGATTGAGCGACGTCATCGGCTCCTGAAAGATCATCGAGATGCGATTGCCGCGGATGGCGCGGATCGCGCGGTCGTCGAGCGACAGGAGATCGCGTCCCTCGAATTCGATCCGGCTCCCGGGCTCGATGCGGCCGGGTCGCTCGATCAGTCGCAGGATCGAAAGGGACGTCACGGATTTGCCGCAGCCCGATTCGCCGACGAGGCCGACGGTCTCGTGAGGCATCACGTCGAACGACACGCCATCCACGGCGCGGGCCACAGATCGCCCGGCGTGAAACCAGGTGGACAAATCGCGGACCGTGAGCAGCGGCGCCGAAGCAGGGCTCGTCATCACCCGTCAACCTGACGCGGGTCAAG
The DNA here is from genome assembly GCA_025927495.1 of Gemmatimonadaceae bacterium. Classification (GTDB taxonomy): domain Bacteria; phylum Gemmatimonadota; class Gemmatimonadetes; order Gemmatimonadales; family Gemmatimonadaceae; genus JADGGM01. The sequence continues at coordinate 7,884 of JAICLH010000152.1, read as the reverse complement.
CGCATCGCGCAAGCCATCGCCGAGAAGATTGAACGCCATCACCGTGACGACGATGGCCAACCCGGGGAACGTCGAGATCCACCACAGCGACGCGATTGCGTCGGCGCCGTCGAGGATCATGTTGCCCCAACTCGCAGCCGGCGGCCGCACGCCGACGCCGAGGTACGAGAGGCCCGCCTCGACGATCAACACGTTCGCGATGCCGAGCGTGATCGAGACGATCACGGGGGAGAGCACGTTGGGCAGGATGTGGCGCCACAGAATCTGGCGGTCGCTTGCGCCCAACGCACGTGCGGCGACGACCATGTCCCGGTCGCGCAGCGACAGCACCTGGGCACGCACCACGCGGCTCACGCCGAACCATCCCGTGAGGCCTAACAGAAGAATCAGGACGGGCAGCGGCACCGGCGCCCACAGCGCGAGCACGGCGATCAAGAGGAGAATACGCGGGACCGAGAGCGCGGCGTCGATGAGCCGCATCATGATCGTATCGACGCGGCCGCCCACGTAGCCCGCGATCGCGCCGTACGCCGTCCCGACCGACGCGGAGACGACGATGGCCAGGAGCGCGACGCTGAGCGAGACGCGCGCTCCGTACAATGCCCGGCTGAACACATCGCGGCTCGCGAAATCGGTGCCGAAGGGATGCGCGAGCGACGGCGGCAGGTTCTTGAGCCGCACGATGTCCGGTTGCGCGATGGGAGAATACGGCGCGAGCCACGGCGCGAGCGCCGCGACGACGAGCAGCGCGACGATCACGCACAGCGCGAGGAAGGCGGCGTGATTGTCGCGCAGGCGTGTAACCGCGATGCGCCATGGTGATCCGCTGTCGGCGTCGCCCGCGCGCGCCACGGCGCCGCAGACGAGCGTCGTTAGGACAGCGGCGGCGACCCAGACGAGTGGATGCACGTCACTCGAGCCGGACGCGGGGATCGACCACGGCGTAGAGCGCGTCGGCGATGAAGCTGCCGGCGATCACGAGAACACTGGCGATGACGACGGCGGCGGTGAGCAACGGATAGTCGCGCGTGCCGATGGCCTCGACCGTGAGCAGTCCCATGCCGGGCCACGAAAAGACTTTCTCGACGAACACCGAACCGCCTAACAATACCGGCAGGGCGAGCCCGAACAGCGTGATCACCGGCAGGAGCGCGTTGCGCAGGATGTGGTGCGTGAGCACGCGGCGCTCGGAGACGCCCTTGGCGCGCGCCGTGAGGACGAAATCTTCGCCCGACACGTCGAGCAGCGCGGCGCGCTGAAAGCGGGCGATGGCGGCGGCGCTGAGGAGCGCCAGCGTGCACGCCGGCAGCACGAGGTGCCACAGGCGATCGCCGATCCGCTGCCAGAATCCATAGTAGGGATACATGACCGGATCGAACATGCCCGTCACCGGGAACAGCCGCCAGACAAAGGCGAACAGGAACAACAGCATCAGCGCGAGCCAGAAGTCCGGCATCGAGTAGAAAAACAACGAGCCGAGCGCCAAACTCCAGTCGAGGGGGCGGCCGCGGTGCCGGGCCTGGATCAGGCCTAACGCAATGCCCGCGGCGAAGGCGAGAACCAGCGCGACGCCCATGAGCAGCAGGGTGTTGGGCAGGGCCGAGGCGATCACCGCGCTCACCGGCCTCCGGTGCGGAAACGAAAACCCGAAATCGCCGTGCGTCATCATCGCGAGCCACCGGCCGTATTGCACGGACAGCGGCTGGTCGAGTCCGTACACGTGGCGGTAGTGGGCGCGGACGGCGGGCGGCGTGAGCGGGCTGTCGAGCGACGCGGCGATCGGGTCGCCCGGCGCCAGGTGCAGCAGAAAGAACGTAGCGGTCGCGACCAGCCAGACGATCAGGATACCGTGGGCCGCGCGGCGCAGGAGCAGCCGGAGCACGTCAGCGTCCGGCGCGACTGCGCCGCCGGACGCCGCTCACCATCGCAACCCGTCGAGGACTAACGTTGGGCCTCTGCGAGACGGATCTGATCGCGCGCAATGCGCTCGGCGGACGGAATGTACCATTGCGAGATGTTAGCGAACCACTCGTCGGCGCGCATGTCCACCGGGTGGATCCGCTTCTGCACCGCGGCCACCGTCGCCGGCTCCCAGAGCCAGATCGCGGGCGCGTCTTCGTTCAGCACGTTGTACGCGCGGAAGTAATAGGACTTGGCGCGCGCGGGATCGAACTGGGCAATGGCGGTGTCCACGAGCGCGTCGAATTGCGGATTCTCGTACGAGCCGGCGTTCCCGCCATCCTCGGTCTTCGCGGCCTCGATGCCCCAACTCTGCAAGATCGAGCTCGGATTGCCGTCGGATTGCATGGCTTCGATCAGTGTCTGGAACTGGCGCGACTGGTTGCGCTGCCGGACCGTGGCGCCGTCGGCTGTCTCGATGTCGGCCTTCACGCCGACGTCCCGGAACATCGACTGGAGCAACACCGCGGTCTGCATGCGCACGGTGCTCGTCGTGGGGACGAGGATGCTGAACCGGAGCGGCGCGCCGTTCTTGACCCGGATGCCGTCTGCGCCCACGCGCCAGCCGAGCGCGTCGAGCAAACGGCGGGCGCTGTCGGGCCTGTAGGGCAGTTCGACGACGGTGCTGTCGAAATACGCCAGCGCGCGCGTGTAGGGCCCATACGACACCGCGCCTAACGAGTCGAATACGCTCTTGGTGACGCGCCGGCGGTCGATCGCCATGGTGAGCGCGCGGCGGAGCGAGCGGTCGGCAAACAGGGGGTTGGGCTTGGACGGGTCGTTCGGGTCGCGCTCGTTGAACAACAGGTAGCCGTACGCCATCGAGGGATACGGCACGAGCTTCACGTTAGGCGCACGGGCGACGCGTTGAATGTCCGCCGGATTGACGAACTCCATGAAGTCTGCGTCGCCGGAGAGCATGCGCACCACGCTGGCGTTATACTCGGGCGCGATGCTCCAGATGAGACGCTCGAGGCGCGGCCGGCCGTGGTGATACGACGTGTCCGCCTGCAGCTCGATGGTTTGACGCGGCACCCAGCTCACGAAGCGATACGGACCGCTCCCAATGGGATGCCGCGCAAACGGCGACGACTGCAACTGCGCGGGGTCGGCGCCGGCCAGCGCATGGCGGGGCAGAATGCGCATCTGGTAGGCGGCGTCGTAGAACTGACCGGGATACCGCTTCTTGAACCAGAACAGCGCGATCGAGGAATCCGGCGTGCTCACCGAGTCGATGTTGGCGAGCAATGGCGCGACGTACGAGCCGACCTTCGGATTCTTGTAGAGTTCGATGGTGAACTTCACGTCGCTCGAGCGAACGGGCACGCCATCATGCCACCGCGCCGCCGTATCGATGTGGAATCCGATCGTGAGCGAATCGCGGCCCCATTTCCACGAGTCAGCGAGCTCACCCGTCCACCCCTGATCTCCGATCGGGTCCAACCTGGCGCCGGGTCGCGCGAGGTTCTCGAATACGAGACCGTCCACTTCGTAGCTGGTCGCGTTGACCGTGATCGGCGGCAGCAACGCGTCGGCATCGCCGGCGACCGCTATCACCATCGTACCGCCGTATTCGCCGCCTTCGGTACGCACGCGATCGCCACGTTGACAGGCGATCACGGCGAGCAGCGGAAGCAGCGACGACGCAATGAGAGGGGTTCGCATGATCACGAATTGCGAGAGAGGGAGGTTCCGGATCGGCGCAAGGTTACGCCGCCGCACCGGGAAGACGATCGGTCTCGGGAGATGATTCGATACAGCCTCCTTTCGCAGCGCTCGCGGTCGTTTGGGCGGCGGGCCCAACCGTACGGTCAGGCCGCCGCGCTCGCGCAACTATGGGGACAAGGCGCCGGTGAGGCAAGGAAGACGTGACGGGCGGCCATCCGTACAAGGTCGCCGGGGACCCTGGTAACGCCCGATTCACTCAGACCGCCGACCATTGGTTGGGCGGCTCGCATGCGAAACGGCAATGCAGCGCCGTCTCCAAAAAAATACGCCGTGTCCGGCCATGTCCGGGTTTGTCCGCGATCAAAGTCGTCGCGCTCAGCACGAGCACAGAGGCGGATACGCGCACCTATGGAATGGCGCTAGTGCGCTGGTCCGACTCCGGAGTGCATTGGCGCTTCCACGAGTTGATAGCGGGCAAATCCGGACACTAACGGACACACCAAGAAGGGTCAGCGCGATGGAATTTCCTCCAACAGTATGGCAGATTTCGGTGTTGCGGCGCGGGCTGACGGTGACTCGCGCCGGTTGTTTGCTCACTGACACGACGGTGCGCCCGACGGCGCCGAGGGTTTCATGACCACCACGATTGCACCGGTATCGCTGACCGATGCCGACGGCTTCATTCCCCGCCACGTCGGCCCAACGGATGATGACGTTCGCGCCATGCTCGATGTACTGGGCTACGACTCGCTCGACGAGCTCATGGACGCGACGGTGCCCGACGCGATCCGGTTGCGGCGGCCGCTGGCGTTAGGCGAAGGGAAGAGCGAGACGGCCGCGCTGCGCGGATTCCGCGCGGTGGCGTCCCGCAATCAGGTTTTCCGCTCCTTCATCGGACTCGGCTACTACAGCTGCCTGGTGCCGCCGGTGATTCAGCGGAACGTGCTCGAGAACCCGGCGTGGTACACGGCGTACACGCCGTACCAGGCCGAAGTGGCGCAGGGGCGGCTCGAGGCGCTGCTCAACTATCAGACGATGGTCATCGACCTCACCGGCCTGCCGATCGCCAACGCGTCGCTGCTCGACGAGGCGACGGCCGCGGCGGAGGCGATGATGATGTCGCACGCCGTGAAGGGCGGCGCGGGCAAGGACACCTACTTCGTGTCGCAGGACTGCTTCCCGCAGACGATCGAGGTGGTGCGCACGCGCGCGCGGGCGCGTGGGATCACGGTGATCGTGGGCGACCACCGCACGGCAACGTTAGGCAGCGATGTCTTCGGCGCCCTCGTCCAGTATCCCACGGCCGACGGCGCCGTCATCGACTACCATGCCTTCGCCGAGCGCGTGCACGCGGCGGGCGGCCTGCTCACGGCAGCCGCGGATCCGCTCTCGCTCACGCTGCTCGTGCCGCCGGGCGAATGGGGCGCCGACGTCGCCGTCGGATGCACGCAGCGTTTCGGCGTACCGCTCGGCTTCGGTGGACCGCACGCGGCGTACTTCGCGACGCGCGATGAGTTCAAGCGCCAGATTCCCGGCCGCATTATCGGCGTCTCGCGCGACAGCGAAGGGCGACCGGCGCTCCGCATGGCGCTGCAGACGCGCGAGCAGCACATCCGGCGCGAGAAGGCGACGAGCAACGTGTGTACGGCGCAGGTCCTGCTCGCGGTGATGGCGAGCATGTACGCGGTGTGGCACGGGCCCGCGGGTCTCCAGCGCATCGCGTCGCGCGCCCACCGGTTCGCCGAGACCGTCGGCGAAGGCTTGCGGCGCCTGGGCTACGGCATCCGCCACGACGTGTTCTTCGACACGGTGTGCGTGGAGTTAGGCGAGCGCCGCCTCACCGACGTGCTGCGCGAAGCCCGCGCCAAGCAGCTCAACATGCGGGTCATCGATGAGCACACGTTAGGCATCGCCATCGGCGAGAGCACGCTGCTCGACGACGTGAACGACCTGTTCGCCGTGTTCAACCGCGGCGTGCGGCCCGACTTCGCCGCCGCCGACGTGGCCGAGGGCGTGGACGACCGCTTCGATGAGCGCTTCGCGCGCACGAGCGCGTTCCTCACGCATCCGGTGTTCAACAAGTACCACTCCGAAACCGAGATGCTGCGCTACATGCGCAAGCTCGAGTCGCGCGACCTGTCGCTCACGCACTCGATGATTCCGTTGGGCTCGTGCACCATGAAGCTCAACGCGACCGCGGAGATGCTGCCCATCTCGTGGCGCGAGATCAACCGCCTGCACCCGTTCGCGCCGCGGGAGCAGACCGACGGCTACTCGGTGCTGTTCGAACGGCTCGAAGCCGCGCTCGCGGAAATCACGGGGTTCCCGGCGGTGTCGCTGCAGCCTAACGCAGGCTCGCAGGGTGAATACGCGGGCCTGCTCGTCGTTCGCGCGTACCACGAATCGCGCGGCGAGGGCCATCGCGACGTGTGTCTCATTCCGCAGTCGGCGCACGGCACCAATCCGGCGAGCGCCGTGATGGCGGGCATGTCGGTGGTCGTCGTGCGTACCGACGAGCGCGGCAATATCGATCTGATCGACCTGCGCGAGAAGGCGGCGGCGAATGCGTCGCGCCTGGCCGCGCTCATGGTGACCTACCCGTCCACCCACGGCGTGTTCGAGGAAGGCATTCGCGAGCTGTGTCAGATCGTGCACGCCAACGGCGGGCAAGTCTACATGGACGGCGCGAACATGAACGCCATGGTGGGGCTGTGCCGGCCCGCCGACATCGGCGCCGACGTGTGCCACCTGAACCTGCACAAGACGTTCTGCATCCCGCACGGCGGCGGCGGTCCGGGCATGGGGCCGATCGCTTGCGCCGCCCACCTCGCGCCGTTCCTGCCGGGACATCCGCTGGTGCGCGTGGGCGGAACGGAAGCGATCGGACCGGTGTCCGCCGCGCCGTGGGGCAGCGCGAGCATCCTGCCCATCTCGTACATGTACATCGAGCTCATGGGCGGTGAAGGCCTAACGCGCGCCTCCAAGGTCGCGATCTTGAACGCGAACTACATGGCCAAGCGTCTCGATGCGCACTACCCCGTGTTGTATCGCGGGGCGCACGGCACCGTGGCGCACGAGTGCATCATCGATCCGCGCGCATTCAAGCAGAGCGCGGGCGTGGATGTAGAAGACATCGCCAAGCGCCTCATGGATTACGGCTTCCATGCACCGACGGTCTCGTTCCCCGTCGCGGGCACACTCATGATCGAGCCCACCGAAAGCGAGTCCAAGGAGGAACTGGATCGGTTCTGCGACGCGCTCATCTCCATCCGCGAGGAGATCCGCGAGATCGAGGACGGACGCGCGGACCGGTTGGACAACCCGCTCAAGAACGCGCCGCACACGCTCGAGCGCGTGCTGTCATCCGAGTGGTCGCGCCCGTACACGCGTGAGCAGGCAGCGTTCCCGGCGCCGTGGACCCGCGAGTGGAAATTCTGGCCCGCCGTTGGACGCGTCGAGAGCGCGTTCGGCGACCGGAATCTCGTGTGTTCGTGCCCGCCTGTGGAAGAATACTCGGAGCAGGGAAGCGCGCGTTAGCGCGCGCTTGCCTCTGGAGTTTTATTCTCCGATGTGCTTCTTGTACTCTTCCGGGCCTAACAACTGGTCCTGCTCGCCGGCGTCCTTGACGCGAAGGCGGATCATCCAGCCTTCGCCGTAGGGATCGGTGTTGACGAGCGCCGGCTCTTTATCGAGACGCGGATTCACCGCTTCGACAGTTCCGGCGAGCGGTGAGAACAACTCCGACACCGCCTTGACCGCTTCGATCGTACCAAAGACGTCCATGCGCCCGAACGACTCACCCACCTTGGGCAGCTCGACGTACACGACGTCGCCCAACTCGCCTTGGGCGTAGTCGGTGATCCCGATCTGCACGACATCCGACTCGGGAAGCTTCTTTACGAATTCGTGCTCTTCGGTGTAGAGCAGGTCGTTTGGAATGTTCGACACGAGAGCGCTGCCGCAGGTGAAGTCGCGCGAAGTCTACCGGCGAGGCCGGGGTTGCGTCAAGCAAACCTAGCGGACACACCGGGACAAAGCAGGACAGAGTCCGCTCTCTAGTGAACGGCATCCGAATTTCGGATCGCAGATATCTGGGGAAAAGGGAAGCGCTCGCTGCGCTCGCTTGGGGAAGTGCTGCGCTGGGGGAAGCGGCGGCGGCGCCGCCTGAGGGAGTGGAAGGACATCAGTTGTCTCTGGCTGGAGAATGCCGGACCGCGCGGGCTCGCGCGTGGCGCTCACGTCGCGCAGACCATTGAT
>JAICLH010000146.1 GCA_025927495.1 Gemmatimonadaceae bacterium | reverse complement strand
CGCGGGCAACGCGAGGATGACGGGCTGGTCGCCGCCGCCGGCGGTGAAGGACATATCGACGTGCAGCAGGCGCCGGCGTGCATCGCTCGAGTCGAACGTGACGCGATAGGCGATGTTGGTGATCGGCGCGGAGATGGGCGCGGCGCTGCGTGCGTCCTGTGCGACCACTGCCCCTGCGTCGAGCACCGACGCGGCGAGGATCGCGAGGGTCAGCGGGTGGCGCATGGGGTGTCCTGGTGGCGAGTGAGGGACGGGACGCGAGGGTGGCAATATCGCCGCGTCGCAGCACAACGACAAAGGGCTGGACGTCCGAATTCGGTGCGCCCTCCAGGGCCCAACGAGCGCATGTGCAAGGGCGGGAGATGTTCGGCGTCTCATCTCCAAATATCCCGCGCCTGCTCGAGCGGCCCGGTGGCCGCGCGCCCGCGCGGACCACCGAGGATATGCCGACCATGAAGACCACAGTCGTCGTCGGAACCGTCGTGGCGAGGTTCGTACTCGGATGCGGGGAGGCCGAGCGCGCGAGGCAAATTTCAGCCGGGAACGCGGGCCAGGCCGCGTTCGCGACCTCGGCACCCGTATCCCGGCGCGATGCGATCGAGGCGAAGAGCCTCGCCGTGGCGGATTCCTCGCCATCGGGCGACGAACCGGCGGGCCTCGATGCCGAAGCGCTTCCGGACCAGACGATCACGCCGTCGATGCTCATCCGGACCGCGCAGGCGAGCGTCGAAGTCGCGATGCTCGATACAGGTGTGGCGGGCGTCCGCGTGCTGGCCCAACGCGTGGGCGGTTACGTGGCCGACGTATCGGTGCAGGAGGGGCACGACCAACAACACTCGGCGACGCTCGAGGTGCGGATGCCGGCGGCGCGTTTCGACGATGCGCTGGCACTGCTGCGTCCGTTAGGCAAGGTCGAATCGGTGAACGTCTCGGCCGCCGATGTGGGCGAGGAATACGTGGATGTGAACGCTCGCATGGACAACGCGCGCAAGTTGGAGGGGCGGCTCCTCGCCCTGCTGGCGACGCGTACGGGGAAGCTCCGCGACGTGCTGGACGTGGAGCGCGAGCTGTCGCGCGTGCGGGAGGAGATCGAGCGGTCCGAGGGGCGACTGCGCTACCTGCGCACGCGCGCGGCGGTGAGCACGATCTCGGTGACGGTGCACGAGCCGGTGCCGGTGGTCGGCGAGCGTGGAAGTCCGAGCGTGCTGGCCGAGGCGTTCCGTCAGGCATGGCGCAACTTCGTGCGCTTCCTCGCGGAGGGGATCGCGGCGATGGGCGTGCTCGTGCCGCTCGGTGTGATCGCGACCGGGCTGGTCGTGATTGCGCGTCGGTTGGGCACGAAGCCGCGTCCGCCGGAGACGCCGGCGAACGCGTGAGCGTGGCTCGGCGGACCAACGGGAGCGGCCTTACGCGGACGGTGGACGGGTCGCATATTGTGGCCTCGCAGGCGGCGCGCGGCGCCTGACCGCAACTTTCCTAACGGAACGATCCGACGATCATGCTGCCTTCCACCGCAGTGGCGTTTCTCGAGCGATTGTTGGACACGCCGGGCCCGTCGGGCTTCGAGTCCGCGCCGGCGCGCGCGTGGCGCGACGAGGCCGCGCGCTTCGCGGCCGTGCGCGGCGACGTCCACGGCAACAGCATGGCCACTGTCGAGGGCGGCGGCGGGCCGACGATCATGCTTGCCGGTCACATCGACGAGATCGGCGTGATCGTGCAGCACGTCGATGACGACGGCTACGTGTACATCGCCCCCATCGGCGGATGGGATGTCCAGGTGCTCGTCGGGCAGCGCATCAGGTTCCTCGGCGCCGATGGCGATGTGTTCGGCGTGGTGGGCAAGAAGCCGATTCATCTGCTGCGCGCCGATGACCGCGAGAAGGCGTCGAAGATCACCGACTTGTGGGTGGACATCGGATCCACGAGCGCGAAGGAGACCAGCGCGCGCCTCAGCGTCGGTGACGCGGGCGTGATCGATTCGCGCACCATGCGGTTTCCGAACAACCGCATCGTCTCGCGCTCGATCGATGACCGCATCGGCGCCTTCATCGTACTCGAGGCGCTCCGCCGCTACGCCGACCAGCCGGGCGCGGCGCGGGTGGTCGCCACCGCGACGACGCAGGAGGAGATCGGCGATCGCGGCGGCGGCGCAGGCGTGGGCGCGGCGGCGATCGGCGCGAACATGGCGATCGTGGTCGATGTCAGCTTCGCCACCGACCATCCCGGCATCGAGAAGAAGGAGTTAGGCAACCATCCGATCGGCAGCGGTCCCGTGTTGACGCGGGGCTCGATCATCTCGCCGGTCGCGTTCCGGTTGTTGCGCGAGACCGCGGACGCGCTCTCGATTCCCTACACGCTCCAGGCGGCGGGTCGCGACACGGGCACCGACGCCGACGCGATCCACATCGCGCGCGAGGGCATCGCGACGGCACTGGTCTCCGTGCCGAACCGGTACATGCACTCGCCCAACGAGGTGGTCAGCCTGGACGACGTCGATCACACGGCGACGTTGATCGCGGAGACGTGCCGGCGCGTGACGCCGGCGGTCGACTTCACTCAGCGTTAGGCGGCTCCGCAGCGCTGCGGCGGACGCGGGGCGTCAGGCCGGCGTGGCGGCTGCGTCCCGTTTGCCCAGGATCACCCAGGACGCGGCGCCGCGAACCGCGGGCGACTTGTCGCGCAGCAGCGCTTGCAACGCCTGCTGTGCGTTGGGCGACTTGGCCTGACCGATCGCGTGCACGGCCGCCACGCGGAAGGGCATCGGCCGCTGGCGGGCGAGGAGCCCGCGCTCCGTGCGAGCAATCTCCACGAGCTTGTCCACCGCTTGGGCGGTCCCCAGTTGGCCCAACGCGGCGACCAACGTGACCTGCACACGCGAATCGGATTCTTTCTCGAGCGCCTTGATGATCGAGTTCACGGACCGCTGCCCGTTGCTCGATGCGGGGACGTCGCCATTGCCGTTGTCGGTCGCCGCCGGCGCCCCGCGCGACACGCGGCCGCGTCGCGCGGATCCGATGCGCGCCAACGCGTTCGCCGCGGCAGCACGGATGCGGTCGTCATCGTGCTCGAGGAGGCGCATCAGCTCGACCTCCGCCTCCGCCACCTTGAGCTCGCCTAACAACTCGGCGGCGTTGCGCACCACGTACCAACGGGAGTCGCCGAGCATGTGGATCAGCGTGCGGACACCGGTGCGCAGGCGGATCAGGGCGTCGTAGTACACGCGTCGATCGCCGATCGTCGGCGCGGCAATGAGCGACTCGGCCAGTGCTTCGGCGCCTGCCTCCTCGGACCGCGCGATCACGGTCATGTATTCATCGTACCGGTCGCGGCGGCGCGGCAGCAGCGCGGCAACACTGCGCAGAATGGGCGCGACCGCGATACGACGGATCGCCACGCCGTACTGCCGGCGAATCGCTTCGTCCTGGAGCGCCGTTTCCCGGGCAATGAGCCCGTACAAGATGTCGGCGACGACGTCGTGGCGCGCGCGCGCCGATCCTTCGGCGACGAGTTTGAGCAGCGCGTCGAGCTCGCGCGCCGCATCGCGGGGCGTCGTGACGGCATCCAGATGCTGGAACACGGTTGCCGGCGATCCATCCACACCCTGGCTGGACGAGAAGATGCCGAACATCTCGTTGAGCCGCGCCGTCGTCGCGATGTTGGCGCCGACGTCCGGGTCGGGGCCGTGTCCGTTAGGCGCGCCGGTGCCGTTTCCGGCGCGTGCGGCCGGAGCGAAGACGGCGATGTCGGGGATCACGTCGGTACCGATCGACGGCGAGACGGACGTTCGCGCGGGCGGTGCCTCGACCGACACGAGCGAGACGCGCACGGTTCGCGCTTCGAGTGACTCCAACCGCGCGACCACGGATCGGCCGCCGTCGCCGGCAATCGGCGCGGTGGCGAGAATGCGCGCGACGACTAGAACGTCCGCGGGCGACGATGGTTGGTCGAATGCGATGTGCTGGATGGAGTGCCCGATCAACTGCGCGACGAGATCCTCGGCCTCGGGACCGCCGTCGCCTAACGGAGCCCCGTTGACGAGCAGCGCCTGGCCGGTCACGCCGAGGGTCACGCCCCCCGCCCGCGACGCGCCGACGAGCAGCTGCAGCGACGCCAGCTGCAAGTCGTATGCGTCGCTCTCGTTGAGCAGTTGCCACACGAGGCGAGCGAAGTGTCGCGCGAAAGTCGGTGCGTGGTCCATGCCGGAGTGAGCTCCTCGTGACACAAGCCGTCGAGCCCGATGTGGGCACGTCCGTTCTACTTAGGGACAATCGACACCCGCCGGGCGTAACTGCGTAGGGGACCGCGAGTAAGCCACCGGCGCGCCACGACATCACGGCTGGTACTCGACCACGCGGCGGCATAACATACGCTGCACTCCACACATCGCCGACGCATCCACATCGTCATGTTGTTCGCCTGGTCCTCCGCCTCGTACGTGGTGCCCCTGCCGCCCGGACACCGGTTCCCCATGGCGAAGTACCGTCTGCTCAAAGAGCGGGTGATCGGCGACGGCATCATACCGGCGTCACGGGTGCTCGAACCGGATCGCGCGCCGGCAGCAGACGTGCGGCTCGTACACACCGAGCGGTACGTGCAGCAGATTGATGCCGGCCGTCTCGATGCCGCGGACGAGCGCCGGCTGGGATTTCCGTGGTCGCCCGCGCTGGTCGAGCGCTCGTACCGTTCCGTGGGCGGCACGATCGCGGCATTGCACGCCGCGTTGGAGCACGGCATCGCGATCAATCTGTCGGGCGGCACCCACCACGCGTTCGCCGATCACGGCGAGGGATTCTGCGTGTTCAACGACGTGGCGATCGCGATTCGCACGCTGCAACGCGAAGGACGTCTCGCGCGCGCGGTGGTGATCGACCTCGACGTGCACCAGGGGAACGGCACCAACGCGATCTTTGCCGGCGACGAGCGGGTGTTCACGTTCAGCATGCATGGGGCGAAAAACTACCCGTTTCACCGCGTGGCCGGGTGCATGGACATCGAGCTGCCGGACGGCACCGAGGACGACGCGTACCTCGAGATCCTGGCCAAGGCGCTGCCTAACGCACTGCGGTCCGCGGGGGCCGAGTCCGCCGTCTACCTGGCCGGCGCGGACATCCTCGCCGGCGACCGCCTGGGCCGGCTCAGCCTAACGCAAACTGGAATGGCGCGGCGCGACGCCCTGGTCCTCGACGCGTGTCGCGAGATCGGCCTGCCCGTGGCCATCGTCCTGGGCGGCGGATACGGCGCGCGCCTCGAGGACACCGTGGACGCGCACGTGCAGACCGTTCGCCTCGCCGCCGCCCACGCCTAACGTAAAATGCCGTTCACGACTTCCACCGCGGTTCCGCTGTACTGGACGTCGTACGGGCCCGCCCGCGCGCCGCGGCTGCTCGTGGTGCACGGCGGCCCGGGCGCCTCGCACGACTATCTGCTGCCGCAGATGCTCGAGCTGGCCGACCGATACCAACTCGTATTCTACGACCAACGCGGCGGCGGCCAATCGCGCAGCACAGACCCATCGCCGGTCACCTGGCGCACGCACGTCGAGGACCTCGCACGACTCATCCCGGAGCTCGGCCTCGATCCCCCGTCCATCATCGGCTACTCATGGGGCGGATTGTTGGCGCTGCTCTACGCGATCGAAGCGTACCGCGGCAGTGCCCCACAACCCGCGCGCATGGTGATCATCGATCCCGCGCCCATCTCACGCACGCTCCGCGACAGGTTCGAAGCGGAATTCGCGCGGCGCCAGAGCTCGGAGGCGATGGCCACATTGCGCGAACAACTCGCCGCGTCCGGCTTGCGCGAGCGCGATGCCGAAGCCTACCGGCAGCGTGCCTTCGAGCTGAGCGTCGCCGGCTACTTCGGCCGCCTCGAGCGGGCGCGCGCGCTCACGCCGTTTCGCGTGATCGCGCGCGTTCAGAAGTCCGTCTGGGCGAGCCTCGGCGACTACGATTTGCGCGAAGGGCTCGAGACCGTTCAGTGCCCAACGCTGGTCATCCACGGGCGGCTCGATCCCATCCCACTCGAGTCATCGGAGCAGGCAGCCGCGGCCTTGCCGCGCGCTCGTCTCGTGGTGCTCGACGAGAGCGGTCACGTGCCTTACGTTGAAGAACCAGACGCCCTGTTCGCAGCCATCCGGCGATTTCTCGACGAAACTGCGTCCCTCGCTTCTCCTTCGTCACCACCGCCCGAGGCCACATGAGCGCTTCTGACGAAACGGTCCAGCCATACCTCGCGACGATCGAGGTTGGCGGCCGTCGCCTCGATGTATCCGTGCTCATCTCGTACGACGGGATCGAATACGGCGGTCGACTCTGGTTCGCGGAAACCGAATGGGAAGACGAAGGCATTCCCGACCGCGGGAACCTGCCCGGTCGGAGCCGGCAGGAAGTCGAGCAGCAGGCGCGCCGCCTCACGGAAGACGAGTTGATCGCGCGCTACCGCCGCGCCGCTGCCAGTCGCAGGCGATTCATCGCGCTGCGCTCGGTGACCGAAGATTTCCTGGCCAAAGTGCGCTACCTCAATCAGGTCGCGATCTCGATGCGCGCGGGCCTCATCGACACGGAGGGCGCCGCGCAAGAAATCGACTACACGGAACACCAACTGCACGAGCTCGTGCGTCAGTTCCGCGAGGTGGCCGGAGTCGAACACCGCGTCGAGGCGTGAACCCGCGACGTACTCTGTGAGCGCGGAAGCGCGCGTCACGCCCTACGAGCTGATTCTCGAACCGCTCGAGAACGACGCCTTCCCCGAGATTCGCGCCGAAGCGGAACAGCGCGGACGCGACGCGCTTCGGCACGATGACTTTCTGTTGTTGGGCCTCGCCGGCGCGACGCTCTCGTCCATGATCGCCGACGACGCGCCGCCCGAAGCCGTCGATCAATACGGCGAGCTCCTCTGGCAAGGCTACCGGTTCTGGTCCGCGGGCCGACGGTTCTATGCGTTCGGCGAAGCCATCACATCAAAACTCATTGCACCACGGTACGAGATGGCAGGATGGCAACTGGCAGCACCGCCCGCCTGCTACCTGCAATTCCCGAATCAGCGCTTCTGGACGCGCGTCGCGTCCGATGCGCCGTTCGAGCCGGTCGACGGGTGCTTCGTCACGGCCGATGAGACGATTGTCGATGACCGGACGCTCGTCGATCTCCGCATTCTCCTCGTCCTCGGACTGCGCGCCGAGCGACCCGGCGTGTCGCTCGTGATCGAACACTTGGAGATCGCGCCGAGGGATGCGGAGGAGCGGGCAGCGGCGCCGTGGCTGGCAGGCGAGGACGCGTTTTCGGCGGCACTGCCGGGCGGCGAGAAGCGCGGCTTGCGAACGTTGTCCACGCAAGGCGAGCTCGAGTCGCTGGTACTCCGCTCGCTGCACACGCTCGATACTCGAGCCAAGCTCCTCGTCGCGCATCCGGCGCTGCAATCCGCGCCTGCCGATCGGTCGCGGTTGGCCTATGTCGAGGTGCGCGATGACGGTGGTACCGGTTGACGCGCCGCCGTATCTTGCGCCCATGCCTCCACACGCACG
Organism: Gemmatimonadaceae bacterium; assembly: GCA_025927495.1. Classification (GTDB taxonomy): domain Bacteria; phylum Gemmatimonadota; class Gemmatimonadetes; order Gemmatimonadales; family Gemmatimonadaceae; genus JADGGM01. Next base: position 2,291 of record JAICLH010000146.1, on the reverse strand, counting down.
CGCACGCAGCACCAAGACCGCGTCACGACGGCGCACCACCAGGCCGCGCGCGCGCTCCAAGTCCAACGCGACGCCTGAGCACGCGTCGGAGATCTACCGTCGTCTCCACCTCGCGTATCCAGATGCGCACTGCGCGCTCAACCATCGCAACGCATACGAGCTCATCGTCGCCACCATTCTCAGCGCGCAGTGCACGGACGTGCGCGTGAACATGGTGACGCCGGCGCTCTTCGCGAAGTATCCGAACGCCGAAGCACTTGCCAACGCCGACCGCGAGACGCTCGAGGAGATGATCAAGAGCACCGGCTTCTTTCGTAGTAAAACGAAGAGCCTGCTCGGCATGGCGCAGGCGGTGGCGGAGCGGTACAACGGCCAAGTACCGCGCAGCATGGAGGAGTTGACCGCGCTGCCCGGCGTCGGCCGAAAGACGGCGAACGTCGTGCTCGGCAACGCGTTCGAGATGAACGACGGCATTGTGGTCGATACCCACGTCGCGCGCCTCTCCAAACGACTCGGCCTAACGAAGGAGACGGACCCCGTGAAGATCGAACGCGCGCTCATGCCGTTGTTCCCGCGCGGGCACTGGACCATGGTGTCGCACCTGCTCATCGAGCACGGGCGCCGCGTGTGCGAGGCCCGCCGTCCCAAGTGCGAGCAGTGTGTGCTCAACGACATCTGCCCGTCGTCGCTCGTATGACGCCCGCCCACCGACGGTGGCTCGTGAAGTCGGAGCCGACGACATTCTCGTGGCAGGATCTGTGGAAGGCGCCGCGCCGCACGACGACATGGGACGGCGTGCGAAACTTCCAGGCGCGCAACTTCCTGCGCGAGATGCAAGTGGGCGATCCCGTGTTCTTCTACCATTCGAGCGCGGATCCCACGGCCATCATGGGCATCTGCGAGGTGGTGCGCGCCGGCTATCCGGACGACACAGCATTCGACAGGAAGTCGGACCACTTCGATCCGAAGAGCGATCGCGCGCAGCCCACGTGGTACATGGTGGACCTGCGCGCAGTTCGGCCGCTTCGCTCTCCGCCCACGCTGGCGCGTCTGCGCGAGGAGCGCGGGCTGTCCAACATGGTGCTCTTGAAAAAAGGCAGCCGGTTGTCGGTGCAGCCGGTCACCGAGCAGGAGTGGGACATCATCGAGCGGATCGGCGAGACAGGCTGACGCGGGTGCGTCGGGTCGTCGTCGTCGCTATCGTTCATCGGTTTCATCGTCGCCGCCGAGCCGTGAGCTGCGGTGGCGCACGTTTTCAGTCTTCAAGCATCGGTTTGCCATGTCGAAAACCGCAACGATCGAAACGAATCGGGGCACCATCGTGGCCGAGCTCTACGACAAGGAAGCGCCGGGCACGGTGGCGAACTTCGAGAAGCTGGCGAACAGCAAGTTCTACGACGGCGTGAAATTCCATCGTGTGGTGCCCGACTTCGTGGTGCAGGGCGGCGATCCGCTTTCGCGCGACTTGCCGGCGGGCGACCGGCGCATTGGCACCGGCGGGCCCGGCTGGAAAATCAAGTGCGAGACGAAGGGCAATCCGCACAAACACGAGATCGGCGCGCTCTCGATGGCGCACGCCGGAAAGGACACGGGCGGGAGCCAGTTCTTCATGGTGCTGAGCGAACAGAACACCAAGCACCTGAATGGCGTGCACACGGTGTTCGGGAAGATCACGCGCGGGCTGGACGTGATGCGTCAGATTCAGCCCAACGACACGATGACGTCGGTGCGCGTGGAGTAGTCGTTAGGCGCGCGGTACGGCCCGCGCCGGATCACAGTCACTTCTTGGAGAGATCGAGCAATGGCGCCCCCGCTTCCCGGAGACAAGAAAGCCGGTTTCACCGGCCTCATCGTCGGTGTGATCGTGTTGTTTGTCATCATGTTCACGATCGTGCAGCTGACCAACCGGCACTACGCGGGCCGGACCGAGGCGGCGGCAACGACGACGCACCAGTGAGCTGCATCTGAATTGCTGGCTTCTCCGCTCTGGGGGCGCGGAAACAGCGGAAAACAATGGAAACGGCGGATGGCTCGCCTGCGCCGCGTCGAGCGCGTGCACGCTGGTGATCGCCGGACTGTTGGACACCAACACACACTGCGCGACGACGCACTCGCCCGTGGCGCCGAGGCATCGGCCGTTTCCCTTGTTTCCGGTTTTTCCGCGTCCTCCAGAGCGAAGAAGCCCATGAGCCGGCCCTAGAGGTACTCCCCGCCTTCGTCCTTTTCTGCGATCAGAAATTCAGACGCGCGCCACCAGTCGGCGGCATCGCGTCCGGACGCGGCACGAGGGG
>JAICLH010000099.1 GCA_025927495.1 Gemmatimonadaceae bacterium | reverse complement strand
GAGGGAGTGGAAGGACATCAGTTGTCTCTGGATGACGAGTACCGGATCGCGCGGGCTCGCGCAGGGCGCTCACGTCGCGCGGACCATTGATGTTGTTCCACTCCCTCAGGCGGCGTCGCCGCCGCTTCCCCCAGCGCAGCGCTTCCCCAAGCGAGCGGCAGCGAGCGCTTCCCCCTTCCCACGGTTCTCCTCCACCTCTTGCGCCAATAGGTAGGCAGCTACATATTGCGATCGACTACCTATAGGGGAGCAGCGGATGGGACGCGATGAGGCCGCCGGCCGAGGCCCGCTCGGCGCCGGCACGCTGGAGATGCTGATACTCAAGTCGCTGAGCGCCGCGGCGATGCACGGCTACGCGATCGCGCAGCACATCGAGCGGTTGTCCCAGGACGTGCTGTCCGTCGAGCAGGGCTCGCTCTATCCCGCGCTCGAGCGACTGCAAGTCAAAGGCTGGGTGACGTCCAAGTGGGGGCCGACACCCACCGGCCGCCAAGCCCGCTACTACACCATCACCGCCGCGGGTCGCAAGCAGCTCGGCGAGCGGAAAGCGGAATACGAACGTATCGCGCTCGCGGTCGCGCGCGTGATGCGGAGTGCCTAACGCGTGTCGCGGCTCGATGGCATCCGATATCGCATCGCGGCGCTCCTCCACCGCTCGCGACAGGCGCGCGACCGGGAGCGCGAGATGCAATTCCATCTCGAGCTCGAGGCCTCGCAGCGGGAGCGCGCGGGTCGCGGAACGCTCTCGCGTCGCGACGCCGAGCTCGCCGCGCGCCGACGATTCGGCAACGTCACGTATCTGGGCGAAGAGGCGAGGCGCATGTCCGCATTCCAGTGGCTCGACACGGTCGAGCGCGACATCCGATTCGCCGCGCGCAGCATGCGGCGCGCGCCGGGCATCACGGCGGTCATCGCCCTGTCGCTCGCGCTTGGCATCGGCATCAACGCGAGCATCTTCTCGCTCGTCGACGCCGTCCTCAATCGGAAGTTGGCCGTACGAGACCCCGATGGGCTCGTCATCGTGGGCGATCCAGCCGACGTGTATTCGAGTGGTCACGGCACACCCGACGGCCAATCATACTCGTACCCGCTATATCTGGACGTTCGTCGAAGCGCCCGGGCGTTCGATGGACTCGCCGCGGTCGGCGAACCCGGGCGCGTGGACGCGCGGATCAATGGCACGTCCATCGACGCCGAGCATCCAGTTGGGCGCATGGTATCCGGCAACTATTTCGCGGTGCTCGGTGTGGGAGCGGCGGCCGGTCGCACGTTCGACAGCACGGCCGATGATCCCGCCGCGCCGCCGCAGGCAACGATCAGCTACGACTACTGGGTGCGACGGTTCGCCGGGGATCGGGGAATCGTCGGGCGCGACATCCTCGTCGACGGCGTTCGCCTAACGCTGACCGGCGTCACGGCGCGCGGCTTCACGGGCGACATCGTTGGGCAGTCGACCGACATCTTTCTGCCGGTCGGCCTGAACGACCGGATGCACCCGAACCTGCCGAGGTTGCGCGACCGGCGCGCGATGTGGCTCTTGCTTTTCGGACGGGCCAAGCGCGGGCTGTCGCTCCAGCAGGTTCGTGCACAGACGACGCCGCTCGTGCGGTCGGCGATTCTCGCCACCGCCAAGCCGGACGAGCTGGCGGACATCAAGGATCGCGGCTTCACGATCGCCTTTGCGCCTGGAGCGCGCGGCCTGTCGGGACTGCGCGAGACATTTCGAGCGCCACTCATCACGCTCATGCTCGGCGTTGCCGTGCTGCTCTGCATTGTATTGGTGAACGTGGCGAACGTGCTGCTCGCCCGTGGACTGGCGCGCCGCCGTGAGATTTCACTTCGCCTGGCCCTTGGCGCCGACCACCTGCGCGTCCTGCGGCAACTCCTAACGGAAAGCGGGGTGCTCGCCGGATTGAGCGGCGCGATGGCGGTGGTCGTCGCGTGGTGGGGGAGCCGGCTGCTCCTCCTCATGGCCGTCGATGGCGACGCGATTTCGCTCGATGTCTCTCCGAACGCGCACGTCATTGCGTTCACGCTCGCTGTGTCGATGGCGTCGGCGCTGCTGTTCGGATTGATGCCGGCCATGCGCGCGTCGCGAATCGATCTTGCATCGGTGTTGCGCGCGACGGGGCGATCGATCGCCCACGGCGCGCGGTTCGGCACGGCGCTCATTACCTGTCAGGTCGCCCTGTCGCTGTTGCTACTGGTCGGCGCGTCGATTCTCACGCGCAGCCTGCTGAAAACCGAATCGCTGCCGCTGGGCTTCGATCGCTCGCATCTCATCGTCGCCGATCTCGACATTGCGACTCCCGGCTACGCATCGGAGCGCCTGGCGAACGCCGCGCATACGCTCCGCGAGCGTGTGTCGGCGGTTTCCGGCGTGACACACGTGTCGTACTCGCAGAACGGCATCTTTTCGGGCACTGAGTGGCACACGAGCGTAGGCGTTCCCGGCCTAACGCTCAGCATGCGCGACAGCACGACCGCGGCGGACAGGGTCGGATCGGCTTACGCGCACACTATCGGGGCGCATCTCATCACCGGTCGGGATTTCGGTCCGGAGGACGAAGGCGTGCCGCCGGCGACGGCGCTCGTCAACGAGTCGTTCGCGCGATTCTATTTTCACGGCGCGAATCCGATCGGACAGCTTGTGCAGTTCGACGACTCGAGTGTCGTCCACATCGTGGGCGAGATCGCGGACGTCCGCGGACAGTCGCTCGACACGACGGGCAGGTCCGGCGCCGCGCGCCGCATCTACATCCCGTATCTCTATCGAAGCGGCACCACAAAGTTTGCCCAGCCGGCCGAGCTGCGGCTCCTGGTGCGAACGAGCGGTGATCCCGCACGGGAGCTGCAGGCAGTCCGGCGCGCGATCGGGACCGCCGACCCGGCCCTCACGATCGACGATCTCGAGTCGGTCACCCAGCTCATCCGCTTCTCCATCCGGGATGAGCGCCTCGTAGCGCGGCTGGCGACGGGTCTCGGCGCGCTCGCGGTGGTGCTGGCGGCGATCGGCTTGTTCGGCGTGATGAGCTACAGCGTTGGCCGGCGCACCGCCGAAATCGGCGTTCGCTCGGCGTTAGGCGCCGACCGGTCGGCGATCGCGTGGATGGTGCTCCGTGACGGTCTGCGTCCGGTCGCGATCGGCCTCTTGCTCGGATTGCCGTTGTCCATCGCCGCCGTGCGGCTCCTCCAGCATCATCTCAACGATATCTCGAGCGACCCGGCGTCCATCGCGGTTGCGATCGGGGTGTTGCTGACGGCGGCCGCAGCGGCTGTGCTCGTTCCGGCGCGGCGGGCGACCAGGATCGATCCGATTGGAGCGCTCCGCGAGGAGTGACCTCGCGGTCAACGAATCGCCGGAGGCGAGGCGTGCAGGCACCAGCCGTGCGGGAGTGTGCTCTCTCATGACGGTTACTATGGAACAGCCCGGCGCCTTCGACTGCAACACGCGCGCCCTGTCGCTCCTGCGCATTGCCGTCGGCGTGCTGTTTCTCATCTTTGCCGAATACAAGGTCTTTGGCACGCAGTTCACGTTCGGCGGCGGCTTCGAGGGATGGATCCGCGAAGCGCGGGGCGTGAAGCGCTCAGTCATCGTCGTGCCGGCCGGCGATCGCGGCACCGGCGACGACCGCGCCGAGCATCAGGGCGCCTAACGCAAGCCAGGGTTTCCGCTTGGCCATCCAGAGTTCGGTGCTCGTCGACCGCGCGCGGTCGTCGAATCTCCCGTGCGCGGCGAAATCTCCTGCCACCGGATACCAGAGATTGTCCGGGCGATCCGGATCCGCGGGCGTCCTGGTCTGCTCGCCTGCATAGCCGGTCTGTCCAAGGTCGCGGTCGATGTACGCGGGAACGAGCTTCTCGCCCACCACTGCCTTGATCGTCGACCAACTCACGAGAAACTCGCGGCCGACGTTGTGCCTAACCGCATGGTGGACGGCGTCGGCGCCCACCTCGGGCTGGTAGATGGGCGGCACCGGCTGCGGCTGACGCGGCAATCGATTCTTCGCCCAATCGAATTGCGGCGTGTTCATGGCCGGCATCTGCACCATCGTCGTACGCACCTTGCTGCCATCGTGAATGAGCTCGCTCAACAGCGATTCGTGAAACCCCAGGATCGCGTGCTTCGACGCGCAATACGCGGCCTGCAGCGGGATGCTCCGATGCGCGAGCGCCGAGCCGACCTGGATGATGACGCCGCGGTTGCGGGGCAGCATGCGCTTGAGCGCCGCGAGGGTGCCGTGGACGTAGCCGAGATACGTGACCTCGGTGACACGGCGAAACTCGGCAGCGGTCATTTGCTTGATCGGCGAGTACACAGAAACCATCGCGTTGTTGATCCAGACGTCGATCGGCCCCAGCTCCATCTCGACGCGCGCCGCGGCTTCCTCCACGGCGTCCGCATCGGCGACGTCCAACGGCAGCACCAGTCCGCGTCCGCCGAGCGATTCGACCTCGACGAGCGTTTGCTCGAGACGCTCGCGGCCGCGCGCAATGAGCCCGATGGTGCTGCCGTCGCGGGCGAATCGCCGCACGATCGACCGGCCTAACCCAGCCGACGCTCCGGTCACGACGATCACTTCTTTCATGTTGCCTCTTGGTCCAGGGCGAGCTTCAGGACTTCCGCCATGTGCAACGCCCGACGGTGTGTGGTCTGGAGGATCTGCTCCCGGCAGCTGAAACCGTCGGCGATGATGAGCGTCTGATCGCCCGCATCTCGCACCGCGGGCAGCAGCACGCGTTCGGCACTGGCAATGGACACGCGATAGTGCGCGCCTCGTTCGTAGCCGAACGCACCAGCCATGCCGCAGCAGCCGGAATCGAGCACGGTATAGTCGAGCCCGGTTTTGTCGAACACGGCGCGGGCATCATCGAAGCCGAGATGGCCTTGTCGTGGCAGTGGCCGTGGACCAACGCCTTTTTCCGCAGCGCAGGCGGCGCGAATGCCGGCGCGTTCCGGGCCAGAACGTTGCCGAGCGCAACCGTTTGCGCCGCGAGGCGTTTGGCGTCGTCATCGTGTGGGAAGAGCTCGAGCAGCTCGTCGCGAAACACCGAGACGCAGCTCGGCTCGAGCCCAACGACGCTGGTGCCGGCGCGCACGTGCGGACGCAGGGACCCGAGCACGTCGCCCGGGAGCCGTTTCGCCGTGTCCAGCATCCCGTAGTCGTAGAGCGGCCGGCCACAGCAGAGCGGGCGAGCCGGGATCGTCACGTGAAATCCCGCAGCCTCCAGCACCGGCACGGCCGCGCGGGCCGTGCCGGGGAGGAAGTAGTTGTTCCACGTATCGGGCCAGAGCAGCACGCGCGGGCCCGTTAGGCGGGCCCCGTCGCGACGCTCGAACCATCGGCGGAAGGTCCGACCGGCGAAGCGCGGGATGCGGCGCTCGGGCGCGACGCGCAGCACGGCTTTGGCGATGCCGCGCGGTCCCGGCATTTGCGTTAGCACCTTCGCCGCCCACGGCGCGCGCGACGCGACGTGCGCCCACCGGTGCATGAGCCCGAAGGCGTACGCGGGTATCGGTCGGAGTCGGCCCTCGTAGTAGTGTGAGAGGAACTCCACCTTGTATGCGGCTATGTCGACGTTCACCGGACACTCGCCCTTGCACGCCTTGCCGTCGCCAGGCGGGTGGCGAGTTCGGCGGCGTCCATGGCCGATAGCTTTCTGGTCCAACTAGGCGTATGATGTCACGTGTATCCCCGACGTCGGGCGATACTCTCAGGGCACGAGGTGCTATTCGATGGGCGGCAAAACCTTGCACGCGCTTCCGGACGAAGCAGACAGGCTCCTCGCGGAGCTGTGGCGCCGACTGCTCACGGACGATGCCCGGGAGCTCTCGCGGCGTGAGATGAGCGACTTTGCGCGCCCGGTGTGCGCAATCGCCCGCTCAGCCGGCCTGCTTCCGGAAGAACTGATTGTGGCGGTGAAGCAGAGCTGGAACTCGCGCCACGAGTTGCGCGCGCCGACTCAGCGCAGACGTCTCGAGGATATCTTGAGCAGCGTCATCTCGGCGTGCATCGAAGAGTTCTACCGGGTCGACGCGCGACCCACGTTCGGGCGCTCGAACACAACGTCTCGATGACAACCCGTCCGGAGGATCGAATGACGACGAGCCGCGAGACCAACTCGATGGATCATCCGACTCTGCGACGGCTCGTGGACGAGGTCGGGGCGCTCACGCTGGAGGAGCAAATCACACTGCTCAAAGGTCTCATTCCTGGTGTCGCCGCGCAGATGACGCCGCGGGAGTTCGAGATGCTCGCGCTCCAGTTGCGAATGAAGGGCGAGCGTTTCTACGACGCCAAACAGCATCCGGGTGTGGGACGGGCGGCCAGGCATGTCATGGGCGATCGGGATCTCGAGGGCCGCTGACGATATCGGAACCTCTGCCCAGCCGCGGACGACCGGTTAGGCGAGCACCGTCTCGGCGGCCGCGTGCGCATTCGCGCTGCGTGAGGTGAGAGCCATCCCCTGGGTGAGGTGCTCATCGTGACGGCGGGCAGCGGCCGCGTGCAGCGCGAGGGCGGACGGCTCGAGCACGTGAACGACGATCAATATCATGGGCGTCGCGTCTAACGACATCTTCGGCGCCGGCGGAGGCGACGAGCCGGCCACGCCGGGCAGCTTCGGCCAGGGCCCGCCGGGCTTCCGGCTGCCCGCCGAGACGCACGTGGGTGCAGTCCGTCTCGAGATCGCCGACCTGGCACGATCTGTCGACTACTACGATGAGATCCTCGGCCTCCGCGTGCTGGACCGCGACGCGCACCAGGCCGTGCTGGCGGCGCACGGTTCCGTTAGGCCGCTGGTCGTGCTCGCCGAGCGGCCGGGCGCCGCGCCGTCACCGCGCCGAGGGGTCCTCGGGCTGTATCACTTCGCGATCCTGTTACCGGATCGCGCGTCGCTCGGCCGCTTCGCCCGTCACCTGGCCGAAACCGGCGTCCGCGCCGGCTCGGCCGACCATCTGGTGAGCGAAGCGTTCTATCTGCAGGATCCGGACAATCTCGGGATCGAGGTGTATGCGGATCGTCCGCGCGACACGTGGCGGCGCATGGGGCGACAGCTCATGATGGCCACGGATCCGATCGACTTGGCGGCCCTCGTCGATGCGGCCGGCTCGACCCCGTGGAACGGGATGCCGTTAGGCACGGCGATGGGACATCTGCACCTGCACGTCGGTGCGATCGATGCCTCGGCCGCGTTCTACGCGGATGCCCTCGGGTTCGACCGCACCGTGTGGAGCTATCCGGGCGCGCTGTTTCTGAGCGCGGGTGGCTATCATCATCATCTCGGCGCCAACACGTGGGCGGGCGTCAACGCGCGTGCGGCAGCCGACGGCCAGGCGCGCCTCGCGGAATGGACGCTCGAGCTGCCCGACGCCGAGAGCATCGCTGCTGCCGCCGCGAGCCTCGGCGCCGCCGGTCACGCAGCCGAGCGAGAGGACGCGGACGTCGTGACGCGCGACCCGTGGGGCACGCGGGTCAGGCTTCGTGCCCCGGATCCCATCGCGCGTTAGGCGGCAGCTCCTCCTCAGCGCGTGTCCTGTGACGCTGCCGCCTCGGATGCAATGTGCACGAGGCGGGCACGGCGTGCCAGTACGCCCCGCACGTCGTCGATGCCGACGCCGACGGCGCGCAGCGCGGCGAGCATGTGGTACACGAGGTCGGCCGCCTCCTCGGCCGCGCATTGGGCATCGCCGTCCGCCAGCGCCACGGTCAGCTCGGCACATTCCTCGCCGAGCTTCTTGAGGCGCAAGTTGCGGTCGGCTAGCAAGCGTCGCGAGTAGCTCTGCCTAACGGATGGCTCGCGGGCGCGGGCGGTGATCGTCGCGTCGACGGTCGAGACGATGTCGGCATCCAGCGCCGCGCTTCCGAAGCACGAGGGATCGCCGGTATGGCACGCCGGACCAACCTGGTGGACACGCGCCAGAACGGCGTCGCCATCGCAGTCGGCCGACAGCGACTGGACCAGCTGCACGTTGCCGCTCGTGAGGCCCTTGCGCCACAGCCCGCGGCGTCGGGAATGGTAGTGCATCTCGCCGGTTGCGATGGTGTGCTCGAGCGCCTCGCGGTCGGCGAGCGCCACCATGAGGACGGCGCCCGTCGACGCGTCTTGCGCGACGACGGTGACGAGGCCTCCGCCTGTGGCGAAGTCGAGCGCGTCGAGATCGAGCGCCGCGGTCATGCGCCGGGCCCCGCGTTCGGCACGTCGAGCAGCGCGCGCGCGTCGGCAGCGAGCGCGGCGTTCGTCGCGACGGCGCTGCGCCCGAACGGTGTGTGGCGGCCCGCGCAATCCGTGAACACGCCGCCGGCCTCGCGGATCACCGGGAACAACGCGGCCGTGTCCCAGTCGGCGAGGATGCCGTCGAGCATCACTTCGGCGCGTCCGGTCGCTACGAGAAGATATCCGTAGCAGTCGCCCCAGTCGCGGGCGAGCGAGGCGCGTGCAGCGAGGCGCCGCCACCCGTCCACTCGCTCCGGCGTTCGCGAAAAGCGTTGATCGGTCGTGAGGACGGTCGCATCGTCGATACGGGACACGGTCGATACGTTGCAGCGGGCTCCGTTCCACCACGCGCCGCGTCCGACCGCGGCGCACACGAGTTCATCCCGGGCAGGGAAGCTCGCGGCGCCCGCGAGCACGCCATCGTCCTCGCACACACCGACCAGCGTGCCCCACAGCGGAACACCGCGCACGAACGACTTGGTGCCGTCGATCGGATCGATGATCCACCGGCGCCGGGCATCTTGCCTAACGGCGCCCAGCTCTTCGCCCAACACTCCGTCCTCCGGGAATCGCGCGCCGATCCAGTCGCGTGCACAGTGCTCGGCCGTGCGGTCGGCGATGGTCACCGGCGAACCATCGGGCTTCTGTTCGACGGTGAGCGTCGACGTGAAATGACGGAGTGCGACCGCGCCCGCGGCGCGGGCCACGTCGCTGACGGCCTCGAGTAGCAGTGATCGCTCGTCGCTCATGCGGCATCCCGGATGAGAATGTTGCGGGCCGCGAGCGCCCCCTTGATCGTGGCCACGGAAATTTCGGCGGCGTGCACGATGCCGGCGATGAGCGCGGCATCGGCGCCGGTACGCGTGAACACCTCGCAGACATGCTCGGGTGAACCGGCGCCGCCGGATGCGATCACGGGCACGGTGACGGCGTCGGCCACAGCGCGCGTCAACTCGAGGTCGTATCCGCCGCGGGTGCCGTCGCGATCGATGCTCGTGAGCATAATCTCGCCGGCACCGCGGTCGACACATTCGCGCGCCCACGCAATCGCGTCGCGGCCGGCTGGCGCCGTACCGGCGTGGGTGCACACGTCCCAGCGGTGCGCCGACCGCCTGGCGTCGATGCTTGCCACGACGCACTGCGCCCCGAAGCGGCCGCTCAGTTCCGTTAGGAGTGCGGGTCGGTCGACGGCGGCGGAGTTAATGGCGACCTTGTCCGCGCCGGCGCGCAGGGCGCGCGCGGCATCGTCCGCGGACGCGATGCCGCCGCCAACGGTGAGCGGCACGAACAGGCGGTCGGCGGTGCGGCGCACGGTGTCGAGCAGGGTGGCGCGCCCGTCGACGGTGGCGGACACGTCGAGGAACACGAGCTCATCGGCGCCGTCCGCTTCGGAGCGTGCCGCGAGCGCGACCGGATCGCCGACATCGCGCAGGTCCGCGAACCGGACGCCTTTGACGACGCGGCCGGCGGCGACGTCCAGGCAGACGATGACGCGCTTGGCGAGCGTCATGGCGTCACCTCGAGCGACACCGCGCCCTTCGTGCCTAACGGGCTACCGGCGTCGGCCATCGCGTCGCGCAGCGCGAAGCCGAGTGCCTTGAAGGCGGCTTCGACGACGTGATGGCGGTCGCGGCCGCGCAGCACGCGCACGTGAAGTGTGGCGCGCGCGTGCTCGGCGAACGAGCGCATCCAGTGATCGTAGCGCACGCTCGGCAGCGGTCCTCGATAGTACGAGCGCCCGCCGGCATCGAGGACGCACTGCACGAGTGCGTCGTCCATCGCGACGGTTCGCTCGCCGAATCGCGCCGCCGTTGCGAGGCGGCTCGCGGCGACCGCGGCGCCGAGGGCGATGGCCACATCTTCGCTCACGTGGTGCGGGAGATCGCCGCGTGCGTCGACGCGCAGGCCTACTCGCGCGTAGCGGGCGACGGTCAGCAACATGTGGTCGAGAAACGGAATCGTCGTCGCGATCGCGATGGTGCCTTCGTTGGCCGTGAGCTCGATACACACGGTGGTCTCGCGCGTTTGTCGTCGGACGGTGGTCATTCGCTGAACTCCTCGGCGACGGCGCGTGCGTCGAGCGCGCCGGTGTAGAGTGCCATGCCGATCACGGCAGCGGCCGCGCCGGTGGTGGCGAGGCATCGGAGATCGTCCATCGTCGCGATGCCGCCGGATGCGATCACGGGGACGGTTGCGCGGCGCGCGACCGTCGCGACGAGCGGGAGATCGGGTCCTTCCAGCCGGCCTTCGGCATGGACGGCGGTGACGAGCACGCCGCCTAACGGAAGGCCGCGCACCCGGTCGAGGACGTCGGCGATCGGGACGGCCAGCCGGCGCACCCAGCCGTGCGTCACCACGGCGCCGTCGCGGACATCGGCGGCGACGATGATCTGGTTCGGAAACCGGGCGGCGAGCTGTTCGAGCCACGCGGGCTCCGTCAGGGCGCGAGTGCCCACCACCCGGCGATCGGCGCCGGCGGCGATCAGCTCGCTCGCGATGTCGGTCGTCCGTACGCCGCCGCCGATCTGCAGCGAAGCGGCGCCGCTCGCGAGCAGGGCAGCGAGGCGGTCGCCGTTCGCGTGCCGGCCTAACGCAGCGTCCAGATCGACCACGTGGACGCGGCGAAAGCCCGCCGTCGCCCAACGCTGGAGCGCATCGAGCGGATCGGCGATGCGCACGCGCTCGTCGTCGAAGGCCCCGCCCACGAGCTGGACACACGCGCCGTCGCGAATATCGATCGCGGGCATCGCGATCATGGCGCGGCCTCGGCGAGGAAGGCGCGCACGAACGCGACGCCGGCGGCGGAGCTCTTCTCCGGGTGAAACTGCACGCCCACCGCACGACCGGCGCGAACGGCGGCAGGGAACCGGTCGCGCTCGTGCGCGGTCCATGCGATCACGGACGCGTCGCTCTTCGGCCGACACGCGAAACCATTGGCGAAGTAGGCCCGACCGAGAGGTGCTGCGCGGAACAGCGGGTCGCATGGCTCCTCGATGCTGTTCCAGCCGATGTGCGGGACGCGGGCGGCCACGACGCGCGTCACGCGTCCCGCGAGGACGCCGAGCCCGGAGCCTGCGCCTTCGGTGCTCGCCTCGAAGAGCAACTGCATGCCGAGGCAGACGCCGAGGGTTGGAAGGCCGCGGCGAATGGCATCGCGCATCGCGCCGCGTGCGGGCGCGAGACGCTCTGCCGCCTGCGCGAAGTTGCCGACGCCGGGCAGGACGAGCACGTCGGTGTCGAGCGCGGCGAGCGGATCGGTCCGAACGCACAGCGACACGCCGTCGGCGGACAGCGATTTGGCGAGCGAGTGGAGGTTGCCGGCGCCGTAGTCGAATATCGTGACGCGCGTCATGGCAGCACCTCGTGGAGGGCGCCTAACGCACGCTCGAGGAGCGGCCACGGGCCGATCGTGATGCGGATCGCGCTTCCGCGTGTCGCGGCGAGCGGCGTGCAGGCGGGCGCGTTGAGGTGCTCGAACGGGCGGACCGCGATGCCGCGGTTCCGCAGCGCGGCCGCGACCTTCGCCGCATCGGCGACCGGCGCCAGCACGAAGTTCGCGCGCGACTGTAGGGGCTCCAGCCCCAACGCACGCAGGGCATCGGTGAAGCGTGCCCGCAGCGTGACCACCGCATCCACGCGCTCGCGGACCCACGGCAGGTCGTCGCCTAACGCCGCCATCGCGGCGCGCGCCGCGATGGCGCTCACCTTGTACGGTCCGCGGGATTTTTCGACTGCTGCGACGAGCTCGGGCGCGCCGATCCCATAGCCGATGCGGAGGCCGGCCAGCCCGAACGCCTTGGACAGCGTGCGCGTGAGCAACACGCGGTGGCTCCGCATGGCCAGCTCGACGGCGCTCCATCCAGCGAACTCGGCGTACGCCTCGTCGAGGATGATCAGACCGTTCGCTCGCGCGACGATGGCGTCGATCGCGGCGCGGGCGAGCGACGTACCGGTCGGATTGTTGGGCGAGCAGAGGTAAACGATGTCCGGATCGGTGGCGAGCAGCGCATCTGCATCCGCGTCGTATGCCGACGTCAGTCGGACGGGTACCGGCGTGAGCGCATTCATGCGCGCGAACACCGGGATCATGGGAAACGTCGGGTCGGGCAGGGCGATGCGATCGCCCGGCTCCCCGAACGCACGGATCGCCGAATCGAGCACGTCATCGGAGCCGCAGCCGGTCACGATGCAGGACGTATCGACTCCGGCGTATTGAGCCAACGCGTTCTTGAGCGAATGCGCGTAGAGCTCGGGGTACCGCGCCATCGCATCGCTCGCGGCCTCGCGCATCGCGCGCTCGGCGGCGGGCGGCACACCCCACAGGTTGGTATTGTCGCTCAGGTCGACGTCGCACGGACGCCGGTCGGGCGCGTACAACGACAGCTCGGCGTAGCTCGCCCGCGCGCGGGGGCTGGTCGTGTGCGTCGTCACGCGAGGCCTCCGGCGCGGAGTGCCGCGCCGGCGTGTCCAGGAAACCCTTCGCCGCGCGCGAAGACCGCGACGTCTTCGGCGAGCCCGGTTGCTGCGTTAGGCGAGACGCGCTGGTATGTGGTCCAACGCACGAAGTCGAGCGGCGAGAGCCCCGAGTACGAGCGGGCCAGGCCGCCGGTCGGAAGCACGTGGTTCGCGCCGGTCATGTAGTC
>JAICLH010000161.1 GCA_025927495.1 Gemmatimonadaceae bacterium | reverse complement strand
GAACACGATGCCGCTGTCGTACGGGACGTTGAGCCACTTGTGGGCGTCGGTGGCCCACGAGTCGGCGTCGCCGCTCCCGGCGACTAACGGACGGAGCACCGGCGACGCGGCGGCCCAGAGGCCGAACGCGGCGTCCACGTGCACCCAGGCGCCGGCGGCGCGCGCGGCCGCGCACACCTCGGCGATGGGGTCGATCGCACCGGTGTTCACGTTGCCCACCTGCAGACACACGAGGCTGTTGCTCGTGAGCTCGGGCAGCAGCTCGGCGCGCATGCGGCCCTGCGCATCGGTGGGCACGCGCGTCACTCGGTCGCGGCCGAGTCCGCTCATGCCTAACGCTTTGAGCATGGAGGCGTGGATCTCGTCGCCGACGACGACGTCGATGGGTGGCGCGCCGAAGAGTCCCTGCGCTTCGACATCCCAGCCGCGGCGCCCGCACAGCACGCGGCGCGCGGCACAGAGCGCGCTGAAATTCGCCGCCGTCGCCGAGGTGACGAAGCCGGTGCCGCAGCTTGCGGGCAGACCGAACAACTCGGTCATCCATTTTGCGGCGACGTCCTCGAGTTTCGCGACGATCGGCGTGATCGCGATGAGCCCCGAGTTCTGATCCCACGCGCCGGCGAGCCAGTTGGCCGCGAGCGCGACGGGCAGCGAGCCGCCGATCACGAAACCGAAATAGCGTCCGCCCGCGGAGGCCGTCGTGGCCGGCGACCCGATTTCGTGAAGCTGGCGGATCACCTCTTCGGGCGGCGTCGGTGCGTCGCTCAGCGGTTGGTCCAGCTCCGAGAGACGCGCGATCGCTTTCGTAGACGGCGCAACGGCGCGCGCGTCGAGTCCCTCGAGATACTCGATGCCGTACTTCGCCGCGTCCTCGAGGACGGAGCGAGACGAGTCGTTCATGGATCGGCTCACCGTTGACGGGCTGTGGTCATCGAACAGGCCAACAAGATAACCTCAACCACGAGCGCGATGGCATTTTGGCTACATGTGGCGGTCAGTCTGCGCCGGCCACTGCCCGCGCCGGTGCTGTTCCTTGAGCTCGATGTACGCATCCACAGTAGCGGCGATGCGCGCGGTCATCTCGGGCGTCACCGATTTCACGACGCGCGCCGGAATGCCTAACACAAGCGAGCCGGGCGGGATCTGCATGCCTTCGGTGACCACGGCTCCCGCTCCAATGATCGAGCCGGCGCCGACCCGCGCGCCGTTGAGGACGATGCACCCCATCCCGATGAGGCATCCGTCCTCGACCACCGCGCCGTGCACGATCGCGCGATGGCCGATCGCGACGCGCTTGCCAATGATCGTGGGGAGGCCGTGATCGGCGTGCAGCACGCTGCCGTCCTGGACGTTGCTCTGGTCGCCGACGACGATGCGGTCGCTGTCGCCGCGCAAGACGGCGGCGGGCCACACCGATGCGTGCGCGCCTAACGTAACGTCGCCTACGACGACGGCCCGGGAGGGGATGAACGCGGTGGTGTCGATCGAAGCCATGGTTCAGAAGGCGAAGCCGATCTCGACGTAGACGCTCGCGGGCGACACCTTGACCGGCGAATTGTTGATGTACGGGAACGCGATGCCGGCACGCGCAACATACGGCGCGTCGTACTGCAATCCCAGATTCGCTACCACTTCGGCGCCGGCCGAAGCAATGGGCTTGCCCGAGAGCGTCGTGTCGCCCTTTGTCCACGTGGTGCCGGCGTCGCTGAAGAGGTTGATCGACGTGCGGTCCAGGAACGCGGGCCAGAAGCCGAGTCCGCGGTGCGGGGCGAGGAACGGGACGCGGTACTCGAGGGAGCCCGCGAGCACGCGGTCGCCGGAGCGGATGCCCGACGGAAATCCGCGCACGGCGAACGTGTGGCGCGAGCCTAACGTAAAGCCCGGGAACACGGACACCGGCGTGCCGTTGGACCCGCCGATGTCGTACACGCCGGGATCGGCGCCCGAGGCGACGCCGCCGGCCAGGCGCGCGGCAATCACTTCGTGCGCGAATCCGGCGACGTCGACCGACTTATACGCGTCGAACACGGCGCTCACGCTCTTCGACTGGATGGGCCCCGCGCCTTCGAGCCACTTGAGCTGGCCGGTGGCGGCGAAGGAGATGCCGTCCTCGAACGAGATGGCGCGCACGGGATACTGCGTGTTGGCCCATCCGATAGATGACACGATGGACCAATAGCGCGGGTCGGATTGGAAGAACGGATCGAGCCGTGAGATGAGCGGCGCGGGATCGGTGAAATAGTGGCGCTGCTCGAGCTCGCCCAGGAGAGCGAAGAAGGCATTGCTGCGGACGCGCGGGCGCAGGAGGGTCATGCCTAACGTGTAGGTCTGCGCGCGCCGGATGAGGCGGCCGGCGACGGTCTGGTTCGTATCGATCAGGGTCTGCTCGTCGTAGTCCTGGTTGCCCTCGGCGTTGAGCACCGGTAGCCCAAGTCCGGAGTACGAGTAGCGGACGTCCCAGGTGTGCTCCTGGCCGCGCGGGTCGACGAGGAACTGGGCGAAGTACGAGTGCCGTCCCACGACGTCGTTGCCGGCGGTGAAGGCGCCTAACGAATAGTTGCCGTGCGCGGTCTGGCCGGCGAGCGGGAGCCAGAAGCGCGGCAGCACGGACCGCCAGGCCGAGTAGGGGTGGGCCGGCGCGGTGTCGGCGGCGGGGGGTGGCATCGAGTCGGGGTCAAACACGGGATCCAGGACGGTCGGCTTGGCGCCGCTCGTGTCGAACGGCGTGATCCCGATGTACCAGCCGTCGTCGGCGTAGCGGGCGGCGGCGATCTCCTTGCCGTTAGGCGATACCGACGGGTAGTACACGCCGATGGGCGAATTCGTGAAGCGGCGCGGGACGGTGTCGCCGCGGAGGGCGGCGACATAGAGCTGGGTGACGCCGGTGCGGTCGGACGTGAACACCACGGCGCGGCCATCGGGGGTCCACGCCGGGGTGCCGTCGATCGCCCGGTCGTGCGTGACGGCGCGTGTCACATGGCCTAACGAGTCGAGGATGACGACGTCGGCGAAGCCGCCGCGCGTCCAGCGCGTTGCCGCAATGTGCCGTCCGTCCGGCGACCAGCGGGGCTCGGCCCATTCGGTGTCGAGCGAGGCGCGCGTGACCGGGATGATGGTGCGGCCGTCGGGGCTCACGCGCACGAGCTGCGTGGTCGCGGGCAGGAAGCGCACGGCGAGGATCACGCCGTCCTTCCGCACGTCCGGCTGGGCGAGGCGCGCGCCGTGCGTGAGGCGGATCTCGTGTCCGTTCACCTGGCGGTACAGGTCGCTCCGGATGTGATACGGGTCGGTGTACTCGAGCTGCGAGTAGACGATCGATCCGTCGGGGGCCGGGCTGTTGGCGTCGTTGCCGTTGCGTCTGCCTAACCGGCGGGTGGCGCCGGCGGTGTCCACCTGGTCGGCGGCGGGCGAGGAGCGCCAGTCGGCGCGCGTGTAGAGGATCGCGCTGTCGCCTAACCAGCGCGGGTAGAGCGCCTCGGCGCCGGCGTGGGTGAGGTCGCGCCAGTCGGGCGTCGGCATCGCGGGCTTGGGCGCTCGGCGGCCAAGCGAGTCGCGCCAGGCGCGCCAGGCGTCGGAGAACGAGATGCCGAACGCGTCGTGGGCGGCGCCGTTCCACTGCCAGGGGAACCACTTGCCGCTCGCCGATTCGACGTAGGCGCGCATGCCGGCGGGACCTCGTGCGTGCGACAGGTCCTCGAAGAAGAGCGCGCCGTAGCCGTACGGGAGGTCGCCGCCGGGGAAGCGCGTGGTCGCGAGATTCCACCGGTCGAACATCACGGGACCGCCGTCGAGGGAGCCCGCCGTTAGGAGCATGCGCTCGTACGTGCCGTCGACGCGGCCCGATCCCGTGATGTCGCTCTCGTAGAACACGGCAAGCCCTTCGGTGATCCACGCGGGTCCGTACTGGTTGGGAAAGAGAAACGGTGCGCGGCCGAAGACGTGCTGCGCGAGGCGCCACCACCCGCGCGTGCGGTCGAGATGGAAGACGTGCGTGAGCTCGTGCGTGATCACCAACTGAAGCCAATCATCGTAGTAGCGCAGCGAGACCACATCGAGGCCGGGGCGCGCATAGACGAGGATGCGGTTGGTCGGATACGGCGTGGTGGATCCGTTGGAGAAGTCGACGTTGTCGGCGACGACGAGGTCGATGGGCCCGCGCGGCGGGTGCAACCTGAGGGCGAGCGCTGCGTACGCCTGCTCCGCATCCACGGCCGCCCGTCGCGCGGCTTTCTCTTCGGCCGGCGTGAAGTGGACGTAGAAGTGCGGCGTGCTGAGCGTGCGCCAGTGCGCGTTCGGCGCGATCTGCCCGTCCGCGCGCGGCGCGGCCGCGGCGAGGGTCGCCGAGCCGAACGAGAGGACTAACGCAAGGCGGCGGATCGTCACCGACGCGGAGCGAGTGATCGGAAGTACGTCTCCAGGCCGTCGGCGATGCCGCGGGCGTAGGCGAGCTGGAACTGGGGCGTGCGCAGCGCGGCCTCCTGCTCGGGCATCATGATGAACGCGCCCTCGCACAGGACGGCGGGCATCCACGTGGGACGCGCGAGCGCGAGGTTGTCGTAGTGGATGCCCAACTCGGGCAAGCCGAGGTGCCGGACGAGCGACGTCTCGAGTGCGCGGGCCATGGGCTCCGATTGCGGGTGAAAGAAGTACGTGCCGGTGCCGTGCGAGACGAACGGGTCGACGCCATCGGGAAGCGCGTTGAGGTGGATCGACACCAACGCCTGCGCATCGGCGCGGCGCGCCATGATGGGCCTCGCGCCTAACGCAACGGGCGCGGCGGTGGTGCGCGTCATGATGACGGTCGCGCCGCGCGCCGCGAGCACCTCGCGCAGCTTCTCGCCCACCGCCAGCGTCGGCACCGGCTCGTACAATCCGGTGGGACCGGTCGCGCCGATGGGCGGGTGGCCCGGATCGACCGCGATCGTGAGCCCGGCCAACGGACGGTCCGGGTTGATGCGCGGCGGACGGCGAACGCGGAGCACGAAGCGTCCGTTGTCCCAGAACGCGAGGTAGCCGAACGGCTGCGTGGCGAGCCGGAGCGTGTAGCGCACGCGCTCCGAGCCAACCGGTTCCCATCGGACTACGCGGACGAGCGAATCGTCACCCGTGTAGGTGATGATGTCGGTATTGCCGGTGACGCCGTACAGCGTGAGCTGCAGCTCGTGGTCGCCCTCTTCGACGAGGAACGGCGGGCGGCTGCTCAACGGGATCTCGAGATCGACCCATTCGGCGGACGCGCGCAGCTGCGCGTTGCCGGCCACGCGCGCAACGGGATCCCATCCGTTCGGCATGAGCGCGATATCGCTCGCGAGCACCCAGATCTGGAGCGCGTCGTCGAGTCGGACGCGCACGAAGTCGCCGTCGTATCCCGTCACCGGCACCGCGGTGCCGGCCATGAGCAGCCACTTGTACGTTCCGTTAGGCACCGGCCGGCCGATGATCACGCGGTCGGTGTCGCCGACGCTGCTCGTGTCGGCGCCCAGGATGCCCCACGTGGGCACGGGCGGCGCGGGTGCGATGGCGGGCACCGCGAGGCGCACCGTGTCGGCGCCCCGCGCGACAACGATGCTGGTCGGCGCGCGCATGCGGCCCGCGGGAACGCCGAGCGACCACTGCACGGAGTCGCCGGCGGTCCTCGGCGTGATGACCCCGGGCGGCACCGGCGCGTCGAACGCCGAGCGCAGCGGAAGCGCGGCGCCGTTCACCATCGGCACCATCGTCAGTGAATCGGGACGCCACGCGACGGTTGCGTTCGCGGGCGCGCGCACCGCGACGCGGACGGTTTCGCTGTCGCCGAGCGCGATCCGGCCGAACGGCGCGACGCTGCTCGAGTCGACCACGAGGACGCCCGTATCGGCGAGCAACGGAATGGGCGGCAGCAACCGGATGGTTTGCGTGGCCCGCGCCGTGTCGGAGCCGAGCGTAGCCATCAGATCATATGATGAATGTTCACGCGCAGGCAGCGGCAGGAACGCGATGAAGCTGCCGTTGGGATAGACCTGAACGGGCGCGCCGTCAATGGTGAGCTTCGCGTGTCCGTTGCCAACGGAGCCGAAAATGAAATTCGAGTCGCGCGCCTGAATGAGCTGATTGGGACTCGGGTAGACGACCCGGATCTGCAACGCGCCCTTCACCAGCGGGATGGGCGGGAGGTTGACTGCTGCGGGGGATGGTTGGGCCGACGAGGGATTGCTCGGAGTGGGAGCGCCGCCTGCGGCTCCGGTGCGCGTGTGGGTGCAGGCGGCGGCTGCCAAGAGCGTGGCAGCGGCAATGCGACGCAGTTTCATGAGGGGAGAAGGTAACGGGCGGTGACCGGGAGAGCACCGGTTAGGGGGAATAGGGAAGCGGTCAGTGCGAGGGAATAGGGAAGCGCTCAGTGCGAGGGAATAGGGAAGCGCTCGCTGGCGCTCGCTTAGGGAAGCGCTCCGCTGGGGGAAGCGGCGGCGACGCCGCCTGAGGAAGTGGAACAACATCAATGGTCTGCGCGGCGTGGGCGCCACGCGCGAGCCCGCGCGGTCCGGCACTCTCCACCCAGAGGCCACTGATGTCCTTCCTCTCCCTCAGGCGGCGTCGCCGCCGCTTCCCCCAGCGGAGCGCTTCCCTAAGCGAGCGCCAGCGAGCGCTTCCCTATTCCCTAGCACTGAGCGCTTCCCTAAGCGAGCATCAGCGAGCGCTTCCCTATTCCCTACCACTGACCGCTTCCCTATTCCCTCGAGATCTGGCGTTCAGACTATTTCGTAAGCACTTATCGCCTCTTATGTTCTTGACCTTAAGCCTGAGTTGGGCGTCTTACGGGGGGACAGCCCGGAGGATATTACGCGTGATTTCCTGCGCCTTCTGCGGGCGGCCGAACACCGACGACTCCCGCTTCTGCATCGATTGCGGTAAGCCCGTCGGTTCAAAGGCAGCCGCCGTGGTGCCCCCGACAAGCACATCGACCCCGTCGAAATCGCCGAGCGGCAAGACAAAACGCAGGCGCTCATCTCCCAGCACCGTGCGAAACTCGGGCGCCGAGGCCGCCATTGCGATCGTGCCGCCCACACGCGTGAACATGTCGGGCGCAACGCGCACGGCCGCGTGCGGCTGGTGCGGCAATCCGGTCAATCCATCGCAGCCGTATTGTGCGCACTGCGGACGGCGATCCGATTCGGTGCTCGCGGCGGCCAGGTCGTGCCCCTCGTGCAGCGCGTCGGTGCTCGAGGCCGACACGTTCTGCAGCGCGTGCGGGACGCCGCTCGCCGCGCCTCCGCCGGGCGAGGAGCCCGAGACGCGCACGCTGG
Source organism: Gemmatimonadaceae bacterium (assembly GCA_025927495.1). Taxonomy (GTDB): domain Bacteria; phylum Gemmatimonadota; class Gemmatimonadetes; order Gemmatimonadales; family Gemmatimonadaceae; genus JADGGM01. The sequence goes on along the minus strand of JAICLH010000161.1, from coordinate 1,784 downwards.
TCTTTTCGGCCAAGCGGCGCGAGATCGCGGGACCGCGGCTGGCGGTGTTGGACGAGCATGGCGAGGTGAAGCAGACGGTACCGATCACGCGCACCGAGATGTCCGTTGGGCGGGGGTCGTGCGACATTGCATTCGCCGACGATGAGTTCCTGTCGCCGCTGCACGCGCAGTTCGTGGTGCGCGACGGCGCGCTGGTGGTGCGCGATCTGGGTTCGTGCAACCGGACGTGGGTGTTCATCGAGGCGCCGTATACGTTAGGCGACGACGAGACGCTGCTGGTGGGGTCGCAGATCTTCCGCGTGCGCCGCGTCGGGTCGCCGCCGGCGGCGTTGTCGCAGGACGCCGATGGCACGTGCCACATCGGGTCGCTCACACCGGGGCCGGACGTGGCGCTCGTGGCGCAGCTGCGGGGCGACCGGAGCATACGCGACATCCATTATCTGGCCGCGGGGCGCTCGATGGTGTTGGGTCGTGACACCGGCGACTGGACGTTTCCGTACGACAAAACCATGAGCGGCAGGCACGCAGAGCTCCACGACGAGGATGGTACGCTGGTGATTCGCGATCTGGGGAGCCGGAACGGGGTCGCGGTGGCGGTGCGGGGCGAGCGGCAGCTCGCGCCGAAGCAGCGGGTGCTGGTGGGCGACCAGATGCTGCGCGTGGAGAGCGTGTGAGCGCTCTCAAGACCTGTCCGCAGTGCGGCTCCGAATACGAGCTGGACGTGATGTTCTGTCCGCGGGACGGGAGCACGCTGCGCGTGCCCGTCGGCGGCGGGCTGGAAGGGTCGATCATCGCCGACCGCTACCACATCCTGCGCAAGTTAGGCGAAGGCGGCATGGGCCAGGTGTACCTGGCGGAGCACATCAAGATGGGGCGCAAGAGCGCCATCAAGGTGATGAATCCGTCCATGTCGCAGGACCCGGACGCGATCGGGCGGTTCAACCGCGAGGCGGCGAACGCGAGCCGGATCACGAACGACAACGTGGCGGCGATCTACGACTTCGGCGAGACGCCCGAGGGGCTGATCTATCTCGCGATGGAGTACGTGGAAGGCGAGTCGCTCACGAAGGTGATGGAGAAGACGGGCGCGCTGCCGGCGGACCGCGCGGCGAACATCACGCGGCAGGTGGCGGAGGGTTTGGATGCGGCGCACGAGATCGGCATCGTGCATCGCGACTTGAAGCCCGACAACATCATGATCGCGAAGCGTCGCGATGGCTCCGACCTGGTGAAGGTGGTCGATTTCGGCATCGCGAAAGCGCAGGCCGGCGATGGGCAGAAGGTGACGAAGACCGGTCTCGTGGTCGGGACGCCGGAGTACATGTCGCCGGAGCAGCTGTCGGGCGATCCGTTGGACGCGCGGAGCGACATCTACACGCTGGCGCTCGTGACCTTCCACATGTTGACGGGGACCTTGCCCTTCCCCAGCTCGACGCTGCAGGAATCGATGATCATGCGCCTAACGGACCGACCGCGCACGCTGGCCGAGATGCGGCCGGACGCGTCGTGGCCGGCGCCGGTGCAGGCGGTGTTGGACCGGGCGTTGCAGCGGAAGGCGGATGAGCGGTATCAGCACGCGACGGAGTTTTCGTCGGATCTGACGACGGCGGTGATGGCGATGCCGCGGGGGGCGACGGTGGTGGGCGCGCCGGCGGGTGCGGGCGTGGGTGCGACGGGCGGGACGATGCCGTCGACGGCGGTGCGGAGCGCCGCGGGCGCGGGGGCGGGGACGCGCGGGGCGTCGATGCCTAACACGACGCCGACGGCGACGCCGGTGACGGTGG
>JAICLH010000278.1 GCA_025927495.1 Gemmatimonadaceae bacterium | reverse complement strand
CGCCGGCGTCGGCTCCTCTCGCAACACGGTCAACGGGCGGCCAGACGTCGATGCTTCCGGTTCCACGAGCACGATGCGTAACGCGGCGCTGTCCTGAACGATCCAGTCCAGGAACGGCGTCCCGGCGCCGACGACCGGCACGACGGCGCGGCGGCATTGCTTGGCAGAGGCGATCGCGACGCGTCGCCAGCGATCCGCGCCGCGGCCGTTGCGCAACGCGGCGCGCGCCACGGTGTGCGCAGTGTCCATCGGCTCGATCGCCGCAACCCCCATCATCGTCGCATCCCTCACGACGTCGTCCATCCGCTCGCCTTTGAGCACCGCCTGCGCGAGCGTGAGGCGGACGGCCGGTTCGGGAGCAGGCGCGATCGCGTCGAGCAGGCGCAACTGCGTGGCCTCGCGGCTCACGCGTTCGATTCGCGCGCGGTATTCGTGGCCGTTGCCGTCGAACACCGCGACTTCGTCCCCGAAACGCAGGCGCAGCACGCTCGTGAGGTGGTGCGTCTCCTCTTCCGAGAGCGTCGCCGAGCCGGAGATCTCGTCGAGGTGAGCGGCAAGAAAGCGCGGAAGCGCCACGGGGCGCGATTATAATTTGTCCAACTTGCTCTTCAGGGGTCAGCAACTCGGGAAATACAAGATCATCTCGCAGCTCGGGAGCGGCGGGTTCGGTACCGTATACCTCGCGCAGGACACGTGGATCGACAAGAAGGTCGCGATCAAGGTCCCGCACCGCCAGAATCTCGATTTCGGCGAACTGCTCCACGAGCCTCGGCTGCTCGCCTCCGTGAGCCACCCCAACATCGTCTCGATCACGACCGCGGAGAAGCAGGACAACGTCTTCTTCATCGTGATGGAGTACGTCCCCGGAGAAACGCTCGAGAACCTCATCGCCTCGAAAGGCGTGCTCGATCTGAACCGCGCGCTCGACTACACGTGCCAGATCTGCAACGCCGTCGACCACGCCCATCGTCAGGGTGTCATCCACAGGGATCTGCGGCCGGCCAATGTGCTGGTGACCGAGCAGAACATGGTGAAGGTCGCCGATTTCGGCACGTCGCGCTTCCTCGAGATCGCGGCGCACGGGACGACCGTTATCGGCAGCCCGCCGTACATGGCGCCGGAGCAGTTCCAGGGGAAAGCCGTGTTCGCCTCCGACCTGTATTCGCTCGGCGTGACGATGTATCAGATGCTGACCGGCGTGCTGCCGTACGACACGCCGGCGCCCGCTGACCTCGACAAGCTCATGTCCGGCGAACTGGTGTCGCCGCCGCGATTGAAGAACCCCGCGATTCCCAAATCCATCAACGGCATCATCATGAAGGCGATGGCGCCCGACATCGCGCAGCGCTACCAGCGCGCGTCGGATCTGCTCGAGGACGTCATGGAGGCCGTCAACGCGCTTCGGACCCCGGCAGCCGCGCCGGCCTCTACACGCGCCCCGGCGGCACGCGGCGGACGAGACGATGCGCAGAGCATTCAGACGAGGCTGCGCGCGAGGGACACGCCGGCCGCGCGGTTCTGCTGGCACTGCCGCAAGCCGCTGCACGCCAGAACCGACAACTGCCCCTTCTGCGGCGAGCAGCAGTAGCCAACCATTTTTGGTATTTGCCGGTTTGGCATTTGGCAATTAACATCTGACCTATGGCATCACCCGCGTTCCCCGGCACCGGAAAAATCTGGATGAACGGTTCGCTCGTCGACTGGGCGGACGCGAAGATCCATGTGGCGTCGCACGTGGTCCACTACGGCAGCGGCGTCTTCGAAGGCGCGCGCGCGTACAACACGCCGCGAGGCACTGCCTGTTTCCGCCTCGATGCGCACCTGCGCCGGCTCTTCGATTCAGCCCGCATCTACCGCATGGAACTGCGTGAAAGCTACGCGGAACTGCACGACGCCGTGATGCAGACGATCCAGGCCAACGAGATGAAGGCCTGCTACATCCGTCCGATCGTCTATCGGGGCTATCACACCCTGGGCGTCAACCCGTTCCCCTGCCCCGTCGATACCGCGATTCTGGTGTGGGAGTGGGGAGCCTATCTCGGCCAGGACGCGTTGACCAACGGCGTCGACGTTCGAATCAGCTCGTGGGCACGGTCCGCGCCGAATACGTTTCCGACGCTCGCGAAAACCTCCGCGAATTACGCAAATTCGTCCCTCATCAAGATGGAGGCGCTGGCCGAAGGCTACAGCGAGGGGATCGCGCTCGACACCTTCGGGTACCTCAGCGAGGGCAGCGGCCAGAATCTGTTCCTCGTCCGCGACAACATGCTCTACACACCACCGCTCACCGCTTCAATCCTGCCGGGCATCACGAGAAATTCTGTAATCACGATGGCCAAGGATCTCGGCATCAAGGTGCGCGAGGAGATGCTGCCGCGCGAGCTCCTCTATATCGCAGACGAGGCGTTTTTTGCCGGAACTGCCGTAGAAATCACACCGATCCGCTCCGTCGACAAGATCGCGATCGGCAAGGGACGCCGCGGCCCGATCACCGAGGCGGTCCAGACCGCGTTCTTCGACCTCATCAATGGAAAAACGCCGGATCGCTACGGTTGGCTCGAATATGTCTATCCTGGCGAGCCGCATTCCGCCGTTCCGGCGTCGGAAACTGTTCGCGTCTAGACGAGCTTAGGGCTATCATGGACGGGCACGCCGCCGCTCCCCGCGGCCAACGGGTGCCCACATGACCATAGATGAACTGCTGAAGACGGCGGTAAGTGCCGGTGCGTCCGACCTGCATCTGAAGGTGGGCGCGTATCCCATGATGCGCGTCAACGGCACGCTCGTCGTCGCTTCAGAAGAAAAGCGGCTCGAGCGAAGCGACACCGAAGCGATGGCCGCGTCGATGTTCTCGCGCGACCACGCCGATAAGTTCCGCGCGAATTCCGAAGTCGATCTCGCCTATAGCGTGCCCGGCTTCGGGCGTTTCCGCTGCAACGTCTTCCAGCAGCGCGGGGCCGTCGGGATCGTGCTTCGCATCATTCCGACCGTCATCAAGAGCATCGACGAGCTCGGGCTGCCGATGGTCCTTCGATCCATTGCCGATGAGCCGCGCGGGCTCGTGCTCGTCACGGGCACGACGGGCAGCGGCAAGAGCACGACGCTCGCGGCCATGGTCGACCACATCAACGCGACGCGGTCGACGCACGTCATCACGATCGAGGACCCGATCGAGTACCTCCATCGCGATCACCTGTCGCT
>JAICLH010000293.1 GCA_025927495.1 Gemmatimonadaceae bacterium | reverse complement strand
TGCCCGAGACGACGGCGTCGGTCATGCGAACCATGAATCCGCGCGGGCCGAGGCCGCGGTCTTCGACCGCGGCGATGTAGGGCGGGTTCGGCCCGCCGAAGCGCGCGTGGAGCACGCTATCGATCGGTCGCAGCGCCGCGGCCAGCGAATCGTGCGAGAAGTGGAACGCGGGTGTGGTGAACGTCACGAACTGCACGCCGCGGACGTCGCTGCTAACGGGACGCCAATCGCGATCGTAGATCAGACTGAGCAACCACGTGGGATACGTGCTCTGGCCGATCACCGTGCGCACGCCGCCGGCCACGGTGTCGCGCTGTGGTAGCGTGGTGGTCAAATAGTACTCGGCCGGCAACCGTACGGTCATCGTCGCCGGGCCGAGGTCGTTGGCGCTGTTGTAGTCGAAGAACGGGTGCCAGGCGTCGGTGTTGTGGTAGGCGCCGTATGCGGGCGTCGAGTCGCTGGACGCGGCCGCGACCTCGTGCGGCGGCCGGCTGGCGTCGTGCAGCGAGTACGACATCGTCAACTGGGCGTGATCGCGCTTGGGCGCCGCCATCCAAAGGACACCGCCGCCTAACGACCAGGCCACCGAATCGCCATCCAGTCGCAGCCGCGTGATCCGCACATCGTTGTTGAGCCGCACCGCGAGGCCGTAATCGCTGCCGACCACGATCGATATGGTGTCCTCGACGTGGATGTCGCGACCCGGCGCGAGCTCGACGTGCAGCACCTGCCCGTGGATGTAGTCGAGTGAATCGATCGGCAGCTGTCGCGCAACGTGCCACCCATCGGCGCTCCGCACGGCCTCGTAGAAGCCGGAGAAATGCCGCATCAGGTTGGCCTCATCGCCGCCGTTGTCCGCCTTCACGGTGCCGGTGAGCAGAAGCACGGCGCGTTGGGCGCCCTGCCGGACCACACGTCGCGTGTTCGCTTCGCGGGACATCTTGCGTTGGACGGCCGCGTGCATCACCGCGCGGCTCAGGGAATCCGGGTCGACGCTGTCGAAGGCCGCCAGCGACCCGCCGACGAACGCGTTGAGGAACAGCGCGGCGAGCGAATCCGGCGTGGGGGCGCCGGCCGTGCCGGTTGGGACGGGCGCGAGCGGGCCCGGCGGCCGTGTGACGGTGCACGCGCCTAACGTGATCGCGGCCGCGAGGGCGGCCGTCCATCGCGCGGATCGCACGGCGTCAGTGCGTCGCCGGCAGCTGCTGCGTCACGCGTCCGTCGTGTCCAGGAACTGCAGATCGCCGGCCATACCAGAACTCCAGGGATTCGGGTCAGTTGCGCCGATTCCGTCATACCGCCGATTCAAGAGCACTCCTTCGACCGCTGCCCCGGGCACATCAGGGAGTTTTTGCCTACAAAGTAGGCAAAAACTCTGTGATGGTCCTCGAATGGCCTGTGGGGCGACCAATCGCTTGCCAACTCCGGCTTCGGCCAACGCCGAAATCGCACGCCGACTGGCTCCGAGGTTCAGCGGTAGTGCCAGGCATCCGCCGTCGCGGCCGCCGGCGCGTTCTTGGCGATCTGCGCGGCCATCGCGCGCAGCATCTCGCCAGTCGTCGTTGGGCGGATGCCGTGCCCCTTCATCGGCCGTCCATACTCGAACGTCGCCTCGGCGCGCGGGGCGCTTACCGTATCGAGAAACGCCTGGGCACGATACACGGCCATGTTCAAATAGAAGTTGTCCATGTCGCCGGCGTAGAAGTGCATCTTGCCGACGAGCTGCGGACCAACGGCCGACCAGTGCGCCTGCATGTACGCGGTGAGATCGAAACCGTGATCGCGCATGTAGTTCGCGACGCTGTGATCGATCGCGCCGGTGGCCTTGTCCCAGAGTGGCTTGGGATAGCCATCGTCGCCCACGGGACCATACACGGCTTCCCACGCTTCCTGCTGCTCCGCCGACCGGCCATGTGAGCCAAGGACCGCTTCGAGCTGGCTCAGTTGGCGCTCGGTGATGAGCACTTGCCCGTCGGTGCTGCGGAACATCGGCCGCTCGGGGAGCACCCACTTTGCGTTAGGAGGCGTGAAGGCGTTCGCATCCTTGTAAATGTCGACGAGCGCCCACTGATGAAAATCGATGGGGTCGGGATAGTAGATCCACGCGCCCCCGAAGAAATCGGGGTGATAGATCTGGAGAGCGGCAGATTCCCATCCGCCCGTCGAGCCACCAGACAGCACGCGCGCGTACGGTTGTCGAATGATGCGGAAGTGCGACTCGATGTAGGGAATGAGCTCGGTCATGATCGCGTCGCCGTACGGGCCATCGTTCGCCGAATTGACGGCGTACGAATCGTCGAAGTACGGCGTGGGATGCAGGAACGTCACCATCAGCATCCGCGGAAAATCATCGGACGTCCAATCCTGATAGAGCCGGTAGCCTTCGACGCGGCGCAAGTTGACGACCCACGCCCGATGCCCAACGACGTTGGAGTCGACGGGCTCGATGGCTTCCTCCTGGAAGTGATACGGCGCCGCCAGGCTGAAGTGATCCTGCTCGTAGTCCACCGGATAGGAAACGTCGGGATGCTCGTCGTATCCCTTGGGCAGCAGCACCACGGCGCCCAGGTACATGGGATGCCCCCAGAACTTCGTGAGGAGCGCGCTCTGAATCTTGATGTGCTTGATCCACTTGGTGTCCGCGGGCTCCCGCACGGGCGGCAGGACTTTGTCGAGCGACAGGCGCGTGGCCGTCGTCGAGTGCGGGCCGATGTGCACGCGCACGATGCCGCTCACGAGGTTGCCCGGCGAGTCGCCGTACTGCTGCCCTTCCCACTGGTCCATGTGCACCCAGATGGTGTGTCCGTCGGCGCGGTGCACCTGGGTGTAGACGTTCATGACCGCCTGGGCGTAGTAGTCGCCCGCCGGGACATCGCCTAACGTCGCGAACGGGAATCCGTGCGTCGCGCCGCCGAGCCTGGCGGCTG
>JAICLH010000163.1 GCA_025927495.1 Gemmatimonadaceae bacterium | reverse complement strand
CGGAGCATGATCGCGGCGGGCGGGCAGAGCGGTAAGCAGAGTCCGCAAGCATCGCAGACCGATGGGTCGACGATCGCGACTTCGGCGGCGCGGTGGGGAACAGACGATGATGGTGGGGCACGATCCGGAGGGGCGCCGCTCATGTGCGCGAGCTTATCGACACACGCTAGGTACTGTCAAGCCAACACCTTGCTGCAATTCGTCTGCGCGACTAGTTTAACCGCGACCGTGCAATCTCCCACCTGCTGCTCACCGCGTTCCGCCAGGAACGCTAGCCTGGTTTTCTGATGCGCTGGCCCCTCTTCAAAGCGGGATCCCTCTTTCCCGCAAACGCGATCGCCGTTGACCTCGGTACGGCCAACACCCTCATCTACGTGAAAGGCGAGGGGATCGTGCTCAACGAGCCCTCCGTGGTCGCGATCGACCGGGCCTCCGGCAAGATCAAGGGCGTGGGCCTCGAGGCCAAGCGTATGTTAGGCAGGACGCCCGACGGCATCATTGCCGTGCGCCCGATGAAGGACGGCGTGATTGCCGACTTCGACGTGACGGAAAAAATGCTGCGCTATTTCCTCACGCTCATCATCGACAACCACGTGTTCAAGGTGAAGCCGCGCGTCATCGTGTGCGTGCCGAGCGGCATCACCGAAGTGGAGAAGCGCGCCGTGCGCGACTCGGCGTTAGGCGCGGGCGCGAAGGAAGTCTTCATGGTGGCCGAGCCGATGGCGGCGGCGATCGGCGTCGGGCTGCCCGTTGAAACGCCGACGGGCAACATGGTGATCGACATCGGCGGCGGCACCACCGAGATCGCCGTCATCGCGCTCTCGGGCATCGTGAGCGACACGTCCATCCGCACCGGCGGCGACGAGCTCGACACGGCCATCGTGCAGTTCATGCGCAAGAACTACAACCTCCTCATCGGCGAGCCCACGGCCGAGCAGATCAAGATCCAGATCGGCTCCGCGGCGCCCGTGGGCGAGGAGCGCGAGATGGAAGTGAAGGGCCGCGACCTGGTCTCCGGCATTCCGAAAACCGTACGCGTGCACTCGAGCGAGATCCGCGAGGCGATCCAGGAACCGATCCAGCAGGTCGTGGACGCAGTGCGTCGCGCGCTCGAGATCACGCCGCCTGAATTGGCGAGTGACATTGTGGACCGGGGAATCGTGATGACTGGCGGCGGGGCGCTCATCCGCGGCCTCGACCTGCTCCTCAGTCAGGAGACGAACCTGCCGATCCACGTGGACGAAGATCCGCTCACGTGCGTGGTGCGCGGCACCGGCCGGATCCTGGACGACGAGGACAAATACTGGTCGGTACTCCAGTCGTGAAGGCGCCGTGACCAACGCTTCCCGCACGTATGGTCGTCGGGACAGTATCCTGTTCGTTGTGTGTGTCGTGCTCGCCTTTGTCGCACAGTTTCTCCCCGAACATCTTCGCGATCCATTTACGGCGGCGCTCCGGCATACGGTGCTGGCGCCGCTCGTTGCGCTGCAGCACGACGCCGAGCTGACGCGCCAGGCGTGGCTCACGCGCGAGGCGCACATCACGGCGCGCGACAGCGTCGAGCTGCAGGCGATGACCCTCGACGCGCTGAACGCCGAGAACGACCGGCTGCGCAAGACGCTGCAGTTGGGCGCACGGCTCAAGTGGGGATTCGTGCCGGCGGAAGCGCTCGAGGGCCGCGACATCGGCGAGGAGTACACAGTCACGCTGTCCGCGGGTGCGAACGCCGGCGTCCGGGTATTCAGCCCCGTGGTGGCGCCCGAGGGATTGGCCGGCATGGTGAAAAAGGTGGACCCGACGATGAGCATCGCGATCGTGTGGGCGCATCCCGATTTTCGTGTGAGCGCGATGGCCGAAGATGGCAGCGCATTCGGCATCGTGGCGGCGCACGAAGGGAGCGACCCCGAACGCTACCTGCTCGAGATGCGCGGCGTGCCGGTGCGCAGCACGCTCAAGCCGGGAACGCTCATCGTGAGCTCGGGTCTGGGCAGCACGTTCCCGCGCGGCATTCCCGTGGGCACTGTGTTAGGCGAGCTCAAGACGTCGGAGCTGTGGGCGCGCACCTATCTGTTGCGTCCGGCGGTGATGCCGCAGGACATGTCGACCGTGATGATTCTGCTGCCGCAGCGGACGGTGGCGGGGGTCGACGGCGTGTGGCAGAGCGGTCGGGGGACGGACGCCGCGGTCAAGGCCATCGTTGCGGCCGGCGATTCGCTCGAGCGCGCCGCTCGACTCGCGCGCGGAGACACGGCGCGCGCCGACACGACGGTCCGGTCGTTCGTGGCCGCGGCCGCGCGTCGCGACACGGTGCGCCGCGTTAGGCGGGACACGTTGCCGCACGCGCTGCGCGATGCAGCGCGCCCCGCGGTGCACGCCGACTCCGCGCGGCCGATGCCCGATACGACGCACCGCGCGCCGGCCCCCGCGACGCCGACGACAACGCCCCCCGACAGCGGTACGAGGCACGCGCCGTGAGGCCGACGGATCTGGCGCGGACGATGCTGGCGTTCCTGGTGCTGGTGCTGCTGCACTACACGCTGCGGCCGCTGCTGGGCTGGCACGCCAGCCCCGATTTCCTGCTCATCGCGCTGCTGCTGGTGTCGATCCGCATCCGGCCGGGCAACGCGGCGCTGCTGGGGCTGCTCATGGGCCTGGTGGCCGACTCGCTCGAGCCGCACGCGTTCGGCGCCGGTGCGTTAGGCATGTGCCTCGTCGGCTTCGGCGCGTCGTGGCTCAAGGCCGTGTTCTTCGCCGACGACGTCGTGCTCAACGCGCTGTTTTTCTTCTGCGGCAAGTGGGCGTTCGACGTGATCGTCCTGCTCGCCGCGCACCAGATGACCGGCGGCGCGCTCCTGGTCGAGCTCCTGGTGTGGTCGCCGCTCAAGGGCGTGGTCACCGCGCTCTTCGGCTTGCTGACGCTCCTCATTCTGCGCCCGATTTTGCGCGCGTCCGCGACATGAGCTTCCATCCGAACGAAATCGCGCGCCGCGGGCGGTTCGTCTCGGCGGCCTTGGCCGTCCTGTTCGTGCTGTTGTTGGGCGCGTTCTTCCGCACGCAGATCGTCGAGAATTCGCGCTACGCGCTGCAGTCCGAGGAAAACCGGCTGCGCGAAGTCCCGCTCCCGGCGCCGCGCGGCATCATCTATGACCGGCACAACGAAGTGCTGGCCGAGAACGTGCCGGGCTACTCGGTGTCGATCCTGAGCCCGAGCGCCGACTCGTTGCGCGCATCGCTCCAGCGGCTGGCGGCGATCATCCCGCTCAGCGACGACGCGATCGACGTGTCCGTTAGGCGCTACCGCCGCGCGCCGTACCGCCCGACGGTGGTGCTGTCCGACGCGTCGTTCGACGTCGTGTCTGTGCTCGAAGAGCGGCGCATCGAGTTCCCCGGCCTGATCATCCAGTCGGCGCCCAAACGCTACTATCCCGATGGACCGGCGGTGGCGTCGTTCATGGGGTACGTGGGCGAAATCACCGAGTCGGAGCTCGCGGCGCCGCAGTATCGGGGCTACAAGACCGGCCAGCAAGTCGGCAAGGGCGGGCTCGAGAAGGAATACGAGGACTCGCTGCGCGGCACCGAGGGCGTGCGCTTCGTGGAGGTGGATGCGCGCGGACGCGTCGTGCGCGAAGCCGGCGCACGACAAGATCTCTTGCCCAAGCCGGGCCCGCCGCTGCAAACGAACATCGACCTCGAGCTGCAGAAGTACATGGCATCGTTGTTCGCCGATTCCTTGCAGGGTGGCGCGATCGCGCTCGACCCGCGCACGGGCGGCGTGCTCGCCCTGTATAGTGCGCCGTCGTTCGACCCCAACAAGTTCATCGGCGGCATTCCGCAGGATCTCTGGAAATCGCTCAACGACGACCCGCACCACCCGCTCTACAACAAGGTCATTCAGGGTCGGTATCCTCCGGGCTCGACCTGGAAGCTGGCGACCGCGGCCATCGCGCTCGAGAGCGGCATCGCGACGCTGGACGACCGGATGCCGGAGCCCTGCACGGGCGGATTTCAATTCGGGAACCGGTACTTCAAGTGCTGGAACCATAAGGGCCACGGCGACCTGACCCTCGCCCAGGCCATCGAGCAATCGTGCGATGTCTACTTCTATCAGTTAGGCCTGAAGGTTGGCCTCACACGTCTCGTTGCCGGCGGCATCCGCTTCGGCGGCCGCGACCGGTCGGGCATCGATCTGCCCGACGAGTCACGGCCGCTCTTTCCGTACGCCGACGCGGAAGAATACTACGATCGCAAGTACGGCAAACGCGGGTGGAGTCAGGCGGTGCTGCTCAACCTGGCCATCGGTCAGGGCGAGAATGCGCAGACCGTGGCTAACATGGCGCGCTTCTACACCGCGTTGGCCACCGACGGCACGGAATCCCGCCCCGAGATCGCCCGCCACAAGCCCGATCGCACGCGCGTGTTCACGTTGAACGAGGACCAGCTCGCCGGCTTGCGCGCCGCGTTGGCTGGTGTCGTGGCGTCGGGTACGGCGCGCAGCGCGCAAATTCAGGGCACCGTGCTCGCCGGGAAAACGGGTAGCGCGCAGAACTCGCAGGATCGGACGCGCGATCACGCGTGGTTCGTCGGCTTCGCGCCGGCGGATGACCCGAAAATCGTTGTCGCGGTCCTGATCGAATTCGGCGGACATGGAGCGCGCGCGGCGCGCATCGCGTCGCAGATCATCCAGTCGTATCTGAAGGTCGCGCCGACGCAACACATCAACACCGAGGGATGATGACGTCGCGCCGCGTGGTCGTCGATGTTCCGCTCGTCATCACGGCGCTGCTGCTGTCGGCGTACGGCATCGCCATGGTGTATTCGGCGGGCCAGACCGACGTCCCCACATCGGCGACGCATGCGTGGGCATCGCAGATCCGCTGGCTCATCTTTGGGTTGGCGGGCGCGTACGCGGTGAGCCGGGCGTCGGTGCGGTTCTTCGAGTGGGCGGCGCTGCCGGTCTATCTGATGTCGCTCGCGCTCCTGGCGCTCCTGCTCGTGATCGGCACCGGCGCCGGCACCGCCGCGAGCCACAAGAGCTGGATCGGCATCGGCGGTATCCGGTTAGGCCAACCATCGGAGCTGGCCAAGGTGACGGTGGTGCTCATGCTCGCGCGCGTGCTCGCCGCGCGGCGTGAGCCGCCCAAGTCGCTGCTCGATCTGTGGCAGCCCGCGTTAGTCGCGTTTCTGCCCTGGCTGCTGATCATGATGCAGCCGGACCTCGGCACGGGTCTCGTGTTCATCGGGATCTTCTTCTCCATGCTGTACTGGTCCGGCGTGCCGTTTCCGCTGCTCGTGCTCGTCGCGTCGCCGGCGGTGAGCCTGATTCTCGCCTTCAACACGAGCCTGTGGGGGGCGTGGTTCCTGCTGCTTTTGGCACTCGTACTCTGGTACAAGCCGTTCATGCTCGAGGGCGTCGGCCTGATGCTGGCCAACGTGGTGATGGGCGTGGTCGCGCCGGTGCTATGGGAGCGCATGGCGCCCTACCAACGACACCGCCTGCTGGTCTTCCTCGACCCGTCCATCGACCCGCGCCGCTCCGGCTGGCACGTGATCCAGTCGCAAGTGGCCATCGGCTCGGGCGGCTGGTTAGGCAAGGGTTTTTTGATGGGCACACAGAAACGCCTCGCGTTCCTCCCCGAGCAGCACACCGACTTCATCTTCGCGGTGTTGGGCGAGGAGCTGGGCTTCATCGGCGTCACGGTCGCGCTGATGCTGTTCCTGTTCCTGTTGCTGCGCGCCGTGCGCGTCGCCGAGCGCGCCAACGACTCGTTCAGCAGCCTCGTCGCGATGGGGCTCGCGTCGAGCTGGCTGGTTCACATCATCGTGAACGTCGGCATGACGCTGAATCTGATGCCGATCACCGGCATTCCGCTGCCGTTCTTCTCGTACGGCGGCTCGTTCATGCTGGCCTGCTGGCTGGCGATCGGGCTGCTGTCGCGCATCTCGAGTGAAGGGCGCGGCGCGAGGGTCGGGGAGCTCGCGATCTGACGAGAGGCAAGCGTCCGAGTGCGCTCGACTCGTGCTCCGTCATTCGTTGTTCGTCACCCGGCGACGGCCGTGCCCGGCTACTCAGGTCGCACCATTCTTCGCTGGGATAAGCGCTGACCACGAATAACGAACAACGGATCACGGGTAGGAAAGCACGAAACGAACAACGAATGACGGACCACGGGAACCTGCCCGCGCAATCCGCATTACCCCTTCATCGCCACCGCCGCGCTCACACCCAGCGCCCGCCTGGCCGGCAGCATCGCCGCGAGCGCCGCGACCAACGCGAGCAGCAGCGCCGTCCCAATCAGCGTCACCGGGTCGATCGCCGGAACCTCCACCAGCATCGAGCGAATCGCGCGCCCGATACCGGCCATCGCGATCAGGCCCACGGCGATGCCCACGAGCGCCACCCGCATCGACTCCGCCACGATGAGGATCATCACCGCCTGGTCGCCGGCGCCGAGTGCCTTGCGCACACCGATCTCGAACCCGCGCTGTTCGACGCTGTACGAGACCACGCCGTACGTGCCGATCCCCGCGAGTGCTAACGCGAGCAGGGCGAACGCTCCGAGCAACGCGGTCGTGAATCGCCGATTGGACACCGATGTGCCGACCACCTCATCGAGCGTGCGCACTTCGGACAACGGCGCGCCCGGGTCGAGCGACCGCAGAATGGCGCGCACGGCGGCAACCTTGGCGCCTGGATCGCCGTCGACACGGATCACCAGTTTCATCTGCCGCGGCTCGCCGTAGGCGCTGATCCCGCTCTGCGCATAGGGGAAGTACATCGTCGCCTCGGGCGTGTCGTCAAAGCCGCGCGAGCGGATATCGCCCGCCACGCCCACCACCGTCATGAACGGCGAGTCGCCGCCGAGACGAAAGCGCTTGCCTAACGGATCCTGCCCCGGCCAGCTCGCGTCGGCGAATGCGCGGCTCACGATCGCGACCAGCGGCGATCCCGGCCGGTCGTCATCGGAAACGGAGCGGCCGGCGAGCAACGGGATGCCCATCGCCGACAACGCGCCCGGTGTGATCTGCTGCGGCACGGCATCGGGCCAGCGCGTGGTCGTGTAGTCCGCACCTTCCACCCGATAGCCCCAGAGACCGCCGGCGTCCACGACCGGCAGCCACCCGACCGCGCCAACGTCGCGCACCCCGGGGACCGCTCGAATGCGCGTCACGAGCTGGTCGTAGAAGACGGCCGCGTGCGCATCGTCGTAGTCGGTTCGTGCAATGGACACGCCGGCGGTGAGCACATGGTGCGGCGCGAACCCGAGCGCGTGCGACTGGAGGTTCCACAAGCTGCGCAGGAGCATGCCCGCGCCGCCCACGGCCACGACGGCCAACGCCACCTCGGCCATCACCAGCGTCCGCCTAACGGCACCGCCGCCGCCGTGCGCGCCCACCACGCGTCCGGCATCCTTGAGCGCCTCGCCGGCCCGAACGCGCGACGCGCGCAACGCCGGGAGCACGCCCGTGAGGATCGCCGTCAAGCACGCGACGAGTGCCGTGAACATCACGACGCGCCAGTCGATACCGATCGCATCGAGTCGCGGGATCGAGGACGGCGCGAGCGCGCGCAGTCCGCGCCCGCCGCCCCACGCGAGCACGAGTCCTAACGCAGCGCCGCCCGCCGCCAAAAGGCTGCTCTCGGCGAACAGTTGCCAGGTGAGACGCGTCCGCGACGCCCCAATCGCGCTCCGCAGCGCCATCTCCTTCTGCCGTCCTTCGCCGCGCACCAGCAGCAGGTTGACGACGTTGGCGCACGCGATCATCAACACGAAACTCACGGCGCCGAGCAGCGCGAACAGATACGGTCGGGTCTTGCCCACGAGATCATCCGACACGGCAGAGAGGTGCGGCACGAGCGGGCGCGCCGGATCGAAGTGCTGTGGGTTGTCGCGCATGATGCGCCCGGCGATCGCAGCAGCTTCCACACGCGCGCGCGCCAGCGTGACGCCGGGTTTGAGCCGCCCGACCATGAACAAGTAGTAGTTGGCCCGATCGCCCAGGCTGTCCGGATTGAAGTTAGGCAGCGGCATCCACAGGTCGGTACGCGCTTCGGGATAATCGAACTGCGCCGGCATCACGCCCACGACCACCCGAGACACCCCATCCACGCGAATCGTGCGGCCGACAATGGAAGGATCGGCGCCGAAGCCGCGTCGCCACAGCGCGTCGCTCAGCACCGCGACCTGCGCCGGACGCGGCACGTGTTCATCCGCTTGAAAGGTGCGGCCGAGCATCGCGTGCACGCCTAACACGCGAAAGAACCCGTCGCTGGCGCGGACCAGCCTGACGCGCTGGGGATTATCTCCGTTGGTCAGTGTGGCTTCCGACCGCGTGTACGCGGACAAGCCGTCGAGCGACTGCATCTGGTGCCGGTAGTCCAGGTAATCCGGCTCCGATGTCAGCCATTCGGGCGCCTCGTGCCCGAACGAGAAGAGTCGATCGGCGTGTGGATACGGAAGCGGGCGCAACAGGATCCCGCTGACGACGCTGAAAATCGCCGCGTTCGCCCCCACGCCGAGCGCGATGGTCGCGACGACGATGAGCGTGAACACCGGTCGCCGCACGTACGCGCGCGCTCCGAACCGTAGGTCGCGAAGGAACCAGGACATGAGGGACGCTCAGTGAGCAGGATGGCGGTAAGACACGGAGATCGGCGAAAAGGTGGCTGGACAGCAGGGAATGGGGAAGCGCTCGCTGCCGCTCGCTTGGGGAAGCGCTCCGCTGGGGGAAGTGGCGGCGACGCCGCCTGGGGGAGGGGAACAACATCAATGGTCTGCACGACGGGAGCGCCATGCGCGAGCCCGTTAGCCGGCACTCTCCACCCAGAGAAATTGATGTCCTTCCATTCCCTCAGGCGGCGTCGCCGCCACTTCCCCCAGCGGAGCGCTTCCCCAAGCGAGCGCCAGCGAGCGCTTCCCCATTCCCCCCGTAGGGACTCCCCATTCCCCCGGGCTAGCACGCTGCCTTCCATAGTCCGTCTCGGCAACGCACAGTTCTCTCATGGGCTGG
>JAICLH010000018.1 GCA_025927495.1 Gemmatimonadaceae bacterium | reverse complement strand
GCCGCGGCCGGCTGCAACTCACCGGTACGTTAGGCGACGTCCTCAAGGAGTCGGCGGGCGCGGCGCTCAGCTACGCGCGGTCGCGGGCTACGATGTTAGGCATCGACGCGGACTTCACGCGGTCGCGCGACATTCACGTGCATCTGCCCGCCGGCGCGACGCCCAAGGACGGGCCGTCCGCCGGTATCGCGATCGCCACGGCACTCGTGAGCGCACTCACCGGTGTGGCCGTCCGCGGTGACACCGCAATGACGGGCGAGGTGACGCTCCGCGGACGCGTGCTGCCGATCGGCGGCCTCAAGGAAAAACTGGTCGCGGCGCGGCGCGCCGGTGTGACGCACGTAATCATTCCGGCGCCCAACGCGCGCGAGCTCGAGGAGATCGCGCCCGATATCCGCGAAGGCCTCGCGTTCCATCCGGTGTCCACGATGGACGAGGTGCTCGCACTCGCGCTCCGCGCCGAGCGACGCGTCGACACCGGTATCGCGGTGTCCGATGTCGCGCACTGAAAAGCCGGGCCCCGAACCGCTCGTCATTCGCCGCCTGGCCTTTCTGGGCGGACAGGCGTCACCCGGTGGCTGGCGCCCCGAGGCGGTGCTGCCGGAGATCGCGTTCAGCGGCCGGTCGAACGTCGGCAAGTCGTCGCTGCTCAACACGTTGGTCCGGCACAATTCGCTGGCGCGCGTGAGCCAGCAGCCGGGCAAGACGCGCGAGATCAACTTCTTCGCGGTGAACGACGCGCTCGTGCTCGTCGACCTCCCAGGCTACGGCTACGCGCGGGTAGCGCAACAGGAACGCGCGAAGTGGCGGCCGCTCATCGAATCGTATCTGGAAACGAGCACGCAGCTCCGCGGCATCGTCCAACTGCTCGATGTCAGGCGCGATCCGTCGCCGGACGACCGCCAGATGCTGGAGTTCCTCGCGGAGCTCGGCGTGCCCACCATCGTGACGCTCACCAAAGTGGACAAGCTGTCGGCCACGCGAGTCGCGACGCGCGTTTCAGAGATCACCGCGTCACTCGGCTTGGAGCCGGTGCAAGTGATTCCGTTCAGCGCTGTGACGAGACTCGGACGCGACGAATTGGCGAGCGCGGTCGAGGAACTCGTAGCAGCGCCAACGTGGCGGCAGGGATGAATGGGTGGTGAGTCCACCCACTACGATGATTGGGACCGTGGACGAGAACCGGGTCTCTTCGACAAGGGTTCCGAGGTAATAGCAGCGGGGGCGCTGCGACCGACGCGGTTACTGTGGAGTTGAGCCGATTTGGCGGGCAATGCCCCGTGGTCCCGCGCCAGACCGCGCTTCGGTTCTGAGGTCATCACTTCGATGGAGACTCTCTCCATTCCTGCCGCGAAATGTCTCGTCCCCGCAATTCGGAGCAGGACCATTCGTGCCGGATGGGAACTGACGGCTAGGCAGGTCGTTCCCCATACGACGCTTTTGTGTTACGGTACCATCATGGCCCATCTGCCGCTCAAGAAACTCGCGCCGAGTCCCGGTGCCAAGGTTGTCGACGCGTGGCTCGAGCAGTTGGCGGACCAGCTCGGGCGCGACGATACCGACCACAGCGCGATGTGTCGCCGGGCGCTGTGCGAGATCGTTCATCCCGAGTATGCGCGAGAGTGGGAGACCGCGGTCAACGACGCTTCGCTTCCGTTGGGCACGCGCGCCGCGCTGCTGGCGCTCGATCCGCGCAACGTCACGCTCGAGCCCGAGTACTACGCGGACTGCGATCAGGCGCGATTCCAACGCGTGAAACCGCTCCTCTGGTTGTGGTACAGCTTCGATCGCACGCCGCTCGGCGGCCAGAACGTCGACATCGGCGTGCGACTCCGCCGGTTGCTCGCGCCGCGCATCTTCAAGCGCTGCGGCGAGAACTTCAAGGCGTTCCAGCACGTCGAGTTCTCGTTCGGGTACAACATGGATGTCGGCGATGATGTGGTGATCCACCGGCACGTCCTGTTGGACGACCGCGGCGGGATCGTGTTAGGCAATCGCGTGTCGATCTCCGACTACGCCAACATTTACAGCCATACGCACAGCATCGTCGACCAGCGCGACGTGACCAACGCGCTGACGCGCATCGACGAGGGGGTGCGGATCACCTATCACGCGACGGTGCTCGCCGGCGTGCACGTGGGATGCGACGCGATGGTGGGCGCGATGGCGGTGGCGACCAAGGATGTCCGGCCGCACCACGTGAACGTCGGGATCCCGGCGAAGAGCGTGCGCGTCAAGCCGAACGCGCCGACGGAGCTCAACGAGTGTCTGCCGACGGCGCGGCAACGGTCCACCGGAGGAGGCGGACGCGCGTGACGAATCGTTCGAGGTTCGCGATCGTGGCCGGCCGCGTTGCCGGCAGCCTAACTCTGTTGGGCGTGCTGGCAGCCTGCGCGACGTACTGGCCGACGCTGAGCGGCACCAGCACCCATACCCGCGGCGATGCATTCCAGTGTTCGATGGACCAGCTCAAGGAGCTGGGCTACACGCCGCGCACCTGGAACGAGCGCGACGGGTCGATCGACGCCCAACGCATCAATCGCGATGCGTCGGGCAACCTCCCGCAGGAGCAGCAGCAAGTGGACAAGCTGCTCGTGCAAACCAAAGGGAACGGCGGACAAGGGTCGACGATCGAAGTGCGAACCGAGACGGTGCTTCGGCGCTTTACGCGCACGGGCTGGGCGGAAGATGGGCGACCCGCGTCGGCCGCCGTCCAACAATCGGGGAAGGCACTGCTCGATCGGTGTTCCGGCAGCGCCACGGGTTGACGCGCCGATCAAACCGGGACGCTGCTCGTGATGAGACCGGCGCGCCCCGGTAGTTCTCCACGCACGATGCGTCGCACCGGCACACGGTCCGGCGTCGCCAGCCACTCCTTCGCGATCTCCTCGAGCGTGACGAACGCGATACCGTCCTCGATCCACGCATCGAGCTGGCGCTCGAACAAAGAGAGGAGCGCCGTCCCCTCGACTTCGGTGTGGATCGAGTGGATCTCCGTGGCCGTTATCGCGCGCCGGTAGTACGCGATGAGCGACGCATCGTCCGGCATCCCGGGCGAGTTGTAGGTCTCGTCCCAGGTGGGAAGGGTGGTTGGCAGCTGGATGGTGTGAAACCGCGCGCCGGCAGCCTCGGGCAAAAAGGGCGTGCCGCCGCGCGTGTCCGACGCATACAGCAGGTCGAAGCGGTCCTGTACGGCGAGCGAGCCGGCGGTGGCGTGCCAGCCCGGCGCGGCGGACGCGCGGGCGCGCCGCCGGAAGATGCGCGCGAACGCGTCGTGCGCGCGGCCGTAGTCGGCCGCGATCTGCGCTTCCGTTAGGCGGTCGAGCTTGTCGTGCCAGCGGACGTGGTCCCACGCGTGGACGCCCACCTCGTGGCCGGCTTCGCCGACCGCGGCGATGGAGTCGGAGAGCCGGCTCCCGATCAGCGGCGCCGGCAGCAGCGTGCCGTAGAGCGCGGTGCGCGGTCCATACAGCGACAACGCGCGCGACCGCAGCATTTTGCGCAGAAACCCCTTGCGCGTGAAGACGCGCGCGATGGCGCGCCCTGAGCGGTCCGGACCTAACGTAAAGAAAAACGTCGCGCGGATGCCGCGCGAACTCAACGCGCGCAGCAGGTTGGGCAGGCCGGCGCGCGTACCGAGGAACGTGTCGCAATCCACTTTGAGCGCGATTCGCCGGGGGGCCGGCCCGGCGGGCGCGGGACCCGTCACGGCGCCAGCGGCCGCTTGCGCGACGACAGGTAAAAGTCCAGCGTTAGGCGGATAGCCTCGTCGAATCCGATCCGCGGCGACCAGCCCAGCTTCTCGGCGGCGTGGCGGATCGACGGAACGCGCGTCGGAATGTCCTGGTAGCCGTCGCCATAGTACGACTCCGACTTGACGTCGACGATCGGCGTGTGCTGGGCGACGCTCTCGTACCCCGGATACCGCGCCACCGCGGCGAGCAATCGCTCGGCGAGCTCCCGGATGGACACGTCGTTGGCCGGGTTGCCGATGTTGAAGATCCCGCCGTTCGCCACGCCATTTTCGTTCACCAGGATGCGCATCAAGCAATCGATGCCATCCTGGATGTGCGTGAACGACCGGCGCTGCCGCCCGCCGTCGACGAGCTTGATGGGTTCGCCGTAGAGAATGTTGTGCAGGAACTGCGTGAGGACGCGCGACGAACCTTCCTTGGGCGAATCCACGTTGTCCAGGTGCGGTCCGATCCAGTTGAACGGACGGAACAGCGTGAACGCGAGGCCCTCTTGCTGCCCGTACGCGAAGATGACGCGGTCCAGCAGTTGCTTGCTCGTCGAATAGATCCACCGCTGCTTGTGAATCGGCCCGTATACGAGCGTCGATCGGTACTCGTCGAACTCGGCGTCGGGGCACATGCCGTACACCTCGGACGTCGATGGGAACACGACGCGCTTCCTGTAGCGCACGCACTGCTTCACGATGCGCAGATTCTCTTCGAAGTCGAGCTGGAACACGGCCAACGGATCGCGCACGTACGTCGCCGGCGTCGCGATCGCGACGAGTGGGAGCACGACGTCGCACTTCTTGATGTGATATTCGATCCACTCCTTGTTGATCGCGATGTCGCCCTCGAGAAACCGGAACCGGCGGTTGTCGAGGAACGGCTCGATCTTTTCGACCGACATGTCGAGGCCGAACACTTCCCAGTCCGTGGTAGTGAGAATGCGTTCGGTGAGCGCGTTGCCGATGAACCCATTCACGCCGAGGATGAGAACTTTCATTGGGCTGGAGGAACAGGGGTCGTGTGGGGCGCGAGGTGGCGCGCGAGGTCCGCGCCGTCGCGCTCGACGTCGCCCTCGATCTGGCCGCGTACGATCTCGAGCCAGTGCGTGTCGGGACCGCCGCAGGCGACGTACAGGCAGTCGTCGATCACCCGCATTTCGCCCGGTTGGGCTCCGTTCGCACTCCAGCCCCCGTTGTGCGTCCGCCAGACGTACAGGGTGCGTCCGCCATGCGGGGTAAATGCGCCCGGGTACGGGTGCGATACGGCGCGCACGAGATTGTGGATCTCGGCGGCGGGGCAGCTCCAGTCGAAGGCACCGTCCTCGGGGCGGCGCTTGCCGAACGTGGTGGCGCGGGCGGCGTCCTGCGGCCGGCGCGGCGCACGTCCGGCGGCGAGGGCGTCGAGCTGGCGGTCGAGCACGCGCACGGCCGCGTCGCGGACGCGCGCCTGGACCTCGCCGGCCGTGTCGTCGGGTCCGATGGGCACCGTGTCCTGGTCGACGATGTCGCCGGCATCGGCGCGCGCCGTCATCACGTGCAGCGTGGCGCCGGTTTCCGTTTCGCCGTGGAGCACCGCCCAGTTGACCGGCGCGCGGCCGCGATAGCGCGGCAGGAGCGAGCCGTGCACGTTGAAGCTGCCTAACGGAGCGACCGCCAGCGCCGCGAGCGGCAGCAGCGACCGATAGTAGCACGAGAGGAGGAGATCGGGCGCGGCCGTCCGGAGCGCGGCGAGTGGCGCGGGCTCCGTTAGGCGGGCGTCGAGACGCACCGGAATCCCGTTCCGCGCCGCGAGCTCGGCCACCGACGGGAACCAGGTGGTCTCGCCCGGCGCGTCGGCGTGCGTGTATACGACGGCCACGTGCACGCCCCGCTCGAGCAGCATCGAGAGACAGGCGTGTCCGACGTCGGCGTAGGCGAAGAGCGCGATGCGCGGCCCCTTCATGGACGCGGCACCGTGCCCTCGACGCCGCCCTCCAGACGGATCACGGCGCCCGTCGCGCCGTACACCCGCCGCACCAGGTAGCGCGGGCGGCCGCGCACCTCCTGGTAGATGCGCCCCACGTATTCGCCCACGATGCCTAACCCGGCCATCAACACGCCCATCACGACGAAGGCGAGCGCGAACAGCGTGAACACACCGTCGGCTTCGGATGCGCGCAACAGAATGAAGCGCCGCACCAGCAGGTAGATGCCGAGCACGAGGCCGCCGCTCGCGGTGAGGAAACCGAACAGCGTGAAAATCTGCAGCGGCACGACGGAGAATCCGGTCATCAAATCGAAGTTGAGGCGCAGCAACCGGTACAGCGAATACTTGGACGCGCCCGCGCGGCGTTCGGCGTGCCGAACGGCGACTTCGGCGGGGCGGCGCGAGAAGGTTTGGGCCAGCGCCGGAATGAACGTCGACGACTCCTCGCACCGGTTGATGAGATCGATCACCTCGCGCGAATACGCGCGCAGCATGCACCCGTAGTCCGTCATCCGGATGCCGGTGATCGTTGTCGTGACGCGATTCACGACGCGCGACGCCGCACGACGGAAGAAACTGTCGTGCCGAACCTCGCGCACCCCGCCCACCACATCGAAACCCTGATCCGCCAGCGCGAGCAGCTTCGGAATCTCCTCCGGCGGGTTCTGCAGATCGGCATCGATGGTGACGATTACATCGCCGCCCGCAATGGCGAACCCCGCGAGGATCGCCGGGTGCTGTCCAAAATTGCGACTCAGCTCCACGATGCGGAGGCGGTCGGGATACCGGTCGAGCAGTCCACGCAGTACCTCGAGCGAGCGATCGCGGCTGCCGTCGTCGACGCAGATGACCTCGCAGGGCCGGTCGAGCGAGTCGAGTACCGAGAACAGCCTCGGAACGAGCTCGGGGATGTTGGCTTCCTCGTTGTACACGGGCACGACGACCGACACTTTGCCGCGCGGCGCGCCGCTCATCTCGCGCTCCGTTGGGCAATATCGTGCACCGCGGCGATCACGTCGTCCTGATCGGCGTCGCGCAACGCGGGATAGAGCGGAAGCGAGAGAATCCGGTCGGAGACGAAGTGTGCGTCGGGGTAGTCGTCCGGGCACCAGCCGTATCGATCGCGATAGTACGAGAACTCGTGCGCCGCAGTGTAGTGCAGACCGACGCCGATGTTGCGCGCCTTGAGCTCGGCCATGAACGCGTCGCGATCGATGGTGAGCGCGTCGACGTTGACGAGCGGCGTGTAGAGGTGCCAGGCGTGGCGCGCCGGGTACGGCACCGGCTCCGGCAGGATGAGCGCGTCGAGGTCGCGGAAGGCAGCCTGGTAGCGTTCGGCCAGCCGCCGGCGCGCATCGATGAACGCATCGAGCCGGGGCAGCTGGTGGATGCCTAACGCAGCCTGCATGTCGAGCATGTTGTACTTGTAGCCGGGGAGGGCCACGTCGTAGCGCGGCGATCCGGCCCGGTCGAAGCGCTTCCACGCGTCGCGGCTCATCCCGTGGAACTTGAGCAGCGCCACGCGCGACATCACCGCCTCGTCGTGCGTGACCACCATGCCGCCCTCGCCGGTGGTGATGTTCTTGTTCGGGTGGAACGAGAACACGCTGGTGGTCGGGAACGAGCCGATGCGCTTCCCTTTGTATTCGGTGCCCGCCGCGTGCGCGGCATCCTCGATCACCGCGAGGCCATGCGTGCGCGCCAGGTCGAGCACGGGATCCAGGTCCACCGGCTGCCCAACGAAGTGCACCGGCACAATGGCGCGCGTGCGTGGACCGATGCGCCGCGCAACGTCGTCAACCCGGATCTGCAGTGTGCGACGGTCGATGTCGGCCAGCACCGGCACCGCGCCCGCGAGCTCGATCACGTTGAGCGTGGCAACGAATGTCATGGGCGATGTGATGACTTCGTCTCCCGGCCCGATGCCGTGCGCCATGAGCGCCAGGTGCAAACCCGCCGTGGCCGATGACACGGCCGACGCATGGCGGCCACCGACGTACGCGGCGAAGTCGCTCGTGAAGCGCTCGACTTTGGGCCCGGTGGTGATCCACCCGGAGCGCAGACAATCGATGACCTCCGCGATCTCGGCGTCACCGATGGTTGGACGCGAGAACGGGAGAAACGACGTGCGCTCCGCGTGGCGTGAAACAGGTGCGGGTTCGGTCATCTCGCCGGGTTCGGGGATGCGACTGCAGCCGGAAAATTCGCCAATACAACATACTTCCGATTTGCGGCCAGCGGCGTCCCATGGGCGTTCGAGCCGCCGAACTCGGCGCGCGCGCGGCGCTTCATTACCACGACGAGATGCTCGCCGGAGTTCCATCGTTTCCAGAATGCATCGCGGGACCAATAGAGATCCGGCGGC
The DNA here is from genome assembly GCA_025927495.1 of Gemmatimonadaceae bacterium. Classification (GTDB taxonomy): domain Bacteria; phylum Gemmatimonadota; class Gemmatimonadetes; order Gemmatimonadales; family Gemmatimonadaceae; genus JADGGM01. The sequence continues at coordinate 18,373 of JAICLH010000018.1, read as the reverse complement.
CGTTGGCCATCCGAGCCGAGCTCGTCCACGTAATCGGCGACGGCTATCGGGCCGCGCAGCACCCACGGAAACTCCTGCGGGTAGCAGCGATAGGACACGACTCGAGCGCCGGGTGTGCGCGCGGCAACGAGCGCGAGGTTGTGCGCGGACAGGTCATCGGCGAGGCGCGGCATGGCGAGGATGATGGCGAGGTATAGTCCGCCCCAGCCCAACGCTGCGGGGAACATGGCGCGTCGTCCGCGCGTGCGCGCGAGGGCGACGCCGCTCCAGGCGCCGGCAACGAGGAGCACGGCGCCCAACGCAGCCAACCACGTCGCGTCATAGCGGCGGAGCTCGCCGCTCGCGATGCCGTACGCCACGCCGCCAATCGCAACGAGGGTGACGGCGATCGCGTGCACGATCATTGGGCGCCGCACGCTCTCCGTACGTGTGAGGATCGCGCGGGCGACGAGCGCCGCGGCCGCGGGGAACGCCGGCAGGATGTACGGCAGCAGCTTGGACCGCGAGATCGAGAAGAACACGAAAATGACGCAGAACCAGATCGCGAAGAACAGCTCGTCGGCGTGCGCCGCGGCGCGCGCCCGCCACGCGTCCGCTATTTGCCTAACGGAGCGCGGCGTGACGAACGTCCACGGCACGAAGCCGGCGACGAACGCGGCGACGAAATAGTATACCGGGCCGGCGCGCCTGGCTTCGCCGGTCGCGAATCGCGAAAAGTGCTCGCGGACGAAGAAGATGGAATCGAAGGCCGGCGCGGCGCGTTGGACGAGCACGAACCAGGGCACGGCGACGACGAGAAACACGGCCGGTGCCGGCGACCAGAGCGCTTCGCCCACCCGGCGCCACCGGCCGGTGACGCCCGCCCAGATGAGGAGCACGAGACCCGGGAACACGATGCCGATGAGACCCTTGGCCAGGACGGCCAGCCCCACGCACGCGCCTAACGCAGCCAGCGCGCCGGCGGCGCGCGTCCCGCGCTCGCGCGCCACGAGGAACCGGCGCAGCGCGAAGAACGCGCCGGTCATCGCGCAGGTGAGGATGCCGTCGGTGAGATTGTAGCGGCCAAGAATGAAGCTCAAGGGAGCGGAGAGCAGGATGAGGGCGGCCCACAATCCCCAGCCCGGCAGCGCCGGTGTCTCGAGCTCGAGCGCCAGCAGCGCCGCGGTGCCTAACGCAGCCAGCCGCGTGGGCAGGCGCGCGGCGTAGGCATTGAGGCCAAATGCCTTCATCGACAGCGCGTTGGCCCAATAGAGGAGCGGCGGTTTCTCGAAGTAGTGGGCGGCGTTCAACTGCGGCGTGACGTAATCGTGCGTCGCCAGCATCTCGCGCGGAATTTCGGCGTAGCGCGCTTCGTCCGGCTCGATGAGCCACGAGCCGGGCAGTTCCACGAACAGGAGCGCGGCGAATACGAGCAGCAGCGCGATCAATGCGCGCCGTTCGCTCACCGCCAGTCCGTCGTTGGGCGCGGTGCTCGCTGCCGGCGACACCTCAGCGAACCCGCAACACGTCGTCTACCGGCCCGCCATCGCCGCTGCGCAACAGGTACGCGGCATCGCGCAACGCAGCCGCCGAGCGAGGCCAGGCGTAGCGCGCGATCGCATCGTCGATGGACACCCATTCGGCGCGCGCATGCTCGCCCGACAGGTGTACCACGCCCTCATCGACGATCCCGGCGAACGCAACCGCCAGCGTGACGACATCCATCGTGTGCAGATAAAACGGTTGCACCGTGACATTGTACAGGTGTGTGACGACGAGGCCCGTTTCCTCTGCCACCTCGCGGATGGCCGCGTCCTCCGGACGTTCGCCGGCCTCGATGTGGCCATGGACCGCTTCCCACGCGCCTGTACACCGCGTGTTGGGCGCGCGCTCGAGTACCAACGTTCGCCAGGCGTTCTCGTGACGGCGCAAGGGATAGACGTCGACGGTGGCGACGCGGGCTTCGATCATGGCGGGAAAGATATGCGAGAACGGGGAAGCGGCGACTGGCGTCGCCTGGGGGAAGCGCTGCGCTTGGGGAATCGGCCGCGTGCGCGGCCTTGGGGAATGGGGCGCGTGATTGCGAAGGCGCGAGTGGCCACCACACCTTAGAGGCGTGCGTGGGGCGTCATGCGAGTTCTGATCGTCGAGGATGATCCCGAGCTGTCGCGCATTCTGCGCGACGGGTTGGGCGAGCAGCGCATCGATGCCGCGATCGTGCATACGTTCGCGGACGGAAGCCACGCGGCGTTCGCGAATACGTACGACGTCATCGTGCTCGACATCATGCTGCCCGGCGGCAGCGGCCTCGATCTCTGCGCGCAGTTGCGCGCGGGAGACGTCGCGACACCCATCCTCATGCTCACGGCACGGAGCGCGGTAGATGACCGGGTGCGCGGCCTCGAGGCGGGCGCCGATGATTATCTCGTGAAGCCGTTCGCCTTTCGCGAGCTGCTCGCGCGCATCCACGCGCTGGCGCGCCGGCAGCCGCGGCTCGAGCCGTCGCTCCGCCGCATCGAAAATCTGGACGTGGATCTCCGTGCGCACCGCGTGCGTCGCGCCGGAACGGAGATCGTGCTCACCGGGAAGGAATATGCGCTGCTCGAATTTTTCCTGCAGCACGAGGGCGAGGTGGTGGATCGCGCGGCCATCACCGCGTACGTGTGGGACGACAACCACGACCCGTTCACCAACGTGCTCGAGGTACTCGTCCGGCGGCTGCGCCGCAAGATCGACGACGGCTTCACGCCGCGGTTGATCCACACGGTGCGCGGCGCGGGATACCGCTTCGGCCAGTGAGCACCGACCGATGCAGCCGCTGACGCGCATCCGCTTTCGCCTCACCATCTGGTACGCGGCGACGTTCGGCCTCATCCTGGTTCTGTTAGGCGGCGGCCTGTTCACGGTGATCCGGTCGCAGATCACGGCACAGCTCGACGCGTCGCTCGAGGCCGCCACGCAGCAGCTCATCCGCGCGGCGAACATTCGCGAGATGGAAGCCGAGGAAGCGCGCGGGCAGGTCGTGGACGCCGTGGACGAGCTCCACATCCCGGACCGGCAGCTCTATCTGCTGACCGCGGGCGCCGCGCCGTTCAAGCCGGCCGCCGCACCCGATTGGGCCATGCGCGCCGGACGGCGCGCCGCGGCGTCGGACGGCGACGTCACGCTCAACGCGCACGTGGGGCGCGGCCACACGCTCCGGATCCACGCCACCACCTTCACGACATCCAGCGGGACGCACTACATCGCGCTGGCGGCGGCCGATCGCGTGGAGCTGGAGGACCGCTACGCGTCGCTCATCGGCGCGTTCGGGGGCGCCGCGCTCGCGGCGCTGCTCCTCGTTGCGTTAGGCGGCTGGGTGCTGATGCGCAAGTCCACCGCGCCCGTGGAAGCCACCATGGCGCAGATGCGTCGCTTCATGGCCGACGCCGCCCACGAGCTGCGGACACCGATCGCGGTGCTCCGGACGCGCGCCGAGGTCGCGCTGCAGCGCGAGCGCGACCCCGCGGCCTACATCGAGACCCTGTCCCGCGTCGAGGACGAAGCCAAGCGGTTAGGCGGCATCGTGGGCGACTTGCTCACGCTCGCACACGCCGACGCCGGCGAATGGCCGGTGGCGCACGACCGGCTGTTCCTCGATGACATCGCGCTCGATGCCGCGGACGCGGCGCACGTCCTCGCGCGCCAGCGCGGCGTGACGCTGGAGGTCGGTGCGTTCGAGGAGAGCCCGATCATCGGCGACCGCGCGCTCGTGCGCCAACTGCTCATGCAGATTCTCGACAACGCCGTCAAATTCACGCCGCAGGGCGGCCGCGTGCGCGTCGACGTGTCCGCATCCAACGGAACATCGACCGTGGTGGTGGCGGACACGGGCATCGGCATTCCCGCGTCGCAGATCCGGCACGTGTTCGACCGGTTTTACCGCGCCGAGAACGCGCGGGAGCGCGCGCCGGGAGCGGGGCTCGGGCTGTCGATCGCGCGCTGGATCGCGAACGCCCACGGCGCCACGGTGTCGCTCGACTCGACGCCCGGCGTTGGGACGAAAGTCGTGCTGACGTTTCCCAGAGCGCCCTGACTGTAATCGCGCTGACAGCTACGTCCTCTAAGTTCACGTTGAATGGGCCCGACGATCACGCCGCCGCACCCGACTCCGATCCGTGCGCTGTTGCTGGGCGCCGCTGTCGCAGCCGCCGCGGTGATGGCGCCGGGCGCGGCTGCCCAACAACCGTACACACGCGCGCAGGTCGTGGCGGCGGCTCTGTCGTCGCAGCCGCTCATCGCGCTCGCCGGCGCCGATAGCGCGACGGCCGCCGCGGGAGTGGCGACGGCGCGCGCCTATCCCAACCCGACGTTTTCGTTTCAGTACACGAAAGACATCCCGCGGCACCATTCGATCCTCGACATCCCCCTCGATTTTCCGTGGGTGCGCAACCCGCGCATCGGCGCGGCGACGGCCGGCCAGCAAGCCGCATCGCTGCGCCTCGCGCTCGCGCGCGCGTCCGTCGCGTTCGTCGCCGAGACGAGCTACGCGCGCGTGCTCGCGCTGCAGGAGCACGCCCGGTTAGGCCGCCGTGACGCGCTCGACGCGGATAGCTTATTCCACATGGCGCAGCGCCGCCTCCAGGCAGGCGATGCAAGCCAGCTCGACGTGCGCCTGGCCGAGATCAACGCGGGCCAGCTCGAGAATACGGCGCAGGATGATTCGCTCGCCGCGGTGTTGGCGCTGCTCGACCTGCAACGCTTGATCGGCATCACGGCCGACACGCTCGCGGTGACGCTCAGCGACAGCCTCGAGATTCCCGCCGCCGATCCGCCGGCGCCGAGCGACAGCATCGCTCCGTTCGCGGTCGCGGCCGCGCGCGCCGACGTCGACGCGGCCGAGCGATCGTATGCCCTCGAACGGCGCAACGTGTTCGCGGCGCCGTCGCTCGAGGCCGGTATCGAAGGCGGCGATCCCACCGGCCAGGAGCCCGGTGCACTGCCGCTCTTTGGCGTAACGCTGCCGCTGCCGCTGTTCGACCGTCACGGCGGCGCGATCGCGTCCGCGCAAGCGGCGCGCGACCGCGCGCGCGCCCAGCTCACGCTGGCCACCCGCGAAAGCGACGCCGAGCGTTTGCGGTCGACGCGCGAGCGCGCGGTGGCCGTCGCGCGCGCGGAGCGTGACCGGCGGCTGCTGGCGGGCGCCGACACCGTCGCGCGCATGTCGCTCGCCGCATACGCCGAAGGCGCGTCGGCGCTGCCTAACGTGTTGGAAGCGCAGCGCAATGCGCGCGGGTTGTTGCTCCAGTTCGTCGATGACGTCGCCGCCGCACAGATCGCCGATGCCGCGCTCAGGCTGGCAACCGCTTCCAGCAAGGCCCCGTAATGCCACGATTCCTGATGCTGTGTGTACTCATGGTCGCGGCCGCGTCGTGCCGTCACGGCGGCGACGAGGGCGATGATACGGGCGCGGGTCCACCGCCGGTGGTGGGCGCGCGCATCGCGCAAGCCACTCGGCATCCGTTCGTCGAAACGGTCGACGCGATCGGTACCGTGGCAGCACGGCCGTGGGGGCTCGCGGCGTTGTCGGCCCCGGCCACGGCGCGGGTTGCGCGCATCGATGTATCCGTCGGCGAACGCGTGCACGCCGGCGAAACGCTGGCCGAGCTCGACCGCGCACCGTTCTTTGCGGCGGCCAGGAGCGCGCAGGCCGCCGTCACCACCGCGCAGGCGAACTTCGACCGGGCGACGCGCCTGGCCGACCAGGGCATCGCCCCGCGCAAGGACGCGGAGACGGCGGCGGCCGATCTGGCGCAGACGCAGGCAGCGCTCGCGACCGCCCAACGCAACGTGGACCTCTCCACGCTGCGCGCGCCGATCGCCGGCGTGGTGACGCGCGTGAATGCTGTGTTAGGCCAGTCGGTCGACCCGGGACAGCCGGTGGTCGAGGTCGCCGATCCCACGGCGCTGGACATCGTGCTCGCGCTCTCCCCTGCCCTCGCGGCGCGCGTCCACTCGGGCGACAGCGTGTCGCTCGTGGCCGGCGCCAGCGCGGGCGGCGAAGCGTTAGGCAAAGGACTCGTCCAGTCCGTGGCGGTCACCCTCGACTCGGCGACGCGCAGCGTGGGCGTGCGCGCGCGGCTCGAGCACCCGGCGCGCGCGCTCCGCATCGGCGAGACGGTGTTCGGCCGGATCGACGCCGCCGTGCACGCCGACGCGGTCTCGGTCCCTATTCAGGCGCTCGTGCCCGAGGGCGAAGGGTACCGCGTGTACGTCGTCGACTCGTCCGGCGTCGCGCACGCGCGCGACGTGGACGTGGGCGCGCGCACGGAAAGCGACGCCGAGATCCTCAAGGGCGTGGCGGCCGGCGAACGCGTGGTCACCTACGGAGCCTACGGCGTCGCCGACAGCGCGAAGATCGTCCCGGTCAAGCCGTGAGCCTCTTCGACCATCTCGTTCGGCAGCGCCGCTTCATCTACCTGGTGGTGGCGCTGCTCAGCGCCGCCGGCATCGGCGCGGCGCTCCAGCTGCCGTCGGCCATCTACCCCGAGCTCGCGTTCCCGCGGATCACCGTCGTGGCGGAGGGCTCTGCGTTAGGCGCGCAGCAGATCGTGTTCAGCATCACCCGCCCGCTCGAGGAAGCCGTGAGCGTCGTGCCGGGCGTCAGCCGCGTCGATTCCAAAACGATCCGCGGCTCGTGCCAGATCGACATCACGTTCGCGCCGAATACGGACATGATCTACGCGCTGCAGCTCGTGCAGGCGCGCGTGAACGAAGCGCAGCAGCAGCTGCCCTCCGGCATCCAGGTGGAGGTCGCGCGCCTCACGCCATCGCTGTTCCCGATCTTGTCCTATAATCTCGAGGGCGGCGACCCGGCGACGCTCTTCGACATCGCGCGATACCAGATCAAACCACTGCTCTCGCGCATTCCGGGAGTGGGGCTCGTGGAGGCGCAGGGCAGTGACGTGCGCGAGATCGAGGTCGTGGCCGACCCGGAGCGGCTGGCGTCGGCCGGCCTCTCGTACGACGACCTGGCCGCCTCCATCGACTCGGCGATCACGCCGCAGGCCGTGGGCCGCGTCGCGCGCGACTACCGGCAGTATCTCATCGTCACCGACGACGAAGCGCACAGCGTGGAAGACGTCGGCAACGTCGTGGTGTCCAACGGACTCCGCGTGCGCGATCTCGCGACGGTGATGTTAGGCACGGAGGACCACGTGAGCGTGATCGCCGGCGACGGCCGCCCAGCCGCGCTCCTCAACGTGACCCGACAGATCGGCGGGAATACGCTGCTCATCGCCGACAGCGTTGCGGCGATCGCGGCCCAGGTGCAAAAAACGCTGCCGCCCGGCGTGCGGCTCAAGCCGGTGTACGACCAGGCATCGCTGGTGCGCGACGCCGTGCGCTCGGTGCGCGACGCCATGCTCGTCGGCGCGGTGCTCGCGGTCCTGATCCTCCTCGTGTTCCTCCGGCACGCGCGCATCACCGCCATCAGCGCCACGTCGATTCCGCTCACGCTCATGATCACGGTGTTCGTGATGCGGTTGTTGGGTCAGACCTTCAACCTGATGACGCTGGGCGCGATGGCGATCGCCATCGGGCTCGTGATCGACGACGCCGTCGTGATCACCGAGAACATCGCGCGGCACGTACGCCTCACGCCGGACCGCCACGCCGCCATTCGCGAGGCCGTGCGCGAGCTGGTGTGGCCGGTGACGTCGTCGACCATCACCACCGTGGTCGTGTTCCTGCCGCTCGGCCTCCTCCAGGGCGTGGTGGGGCAGTTCTTCCATGCGCTTTCGATCACGCTGTCCATTGCCGTGCTCGTGTCGCTGCTGTTGGCGCTCACGATCATCCCGCTCTTGAGCGAGCAGTTCGTGACCGCGCACGAGGTGGAGGGCGAAGGCGAGGACGTCACCGGTCGCGGTGTGAGCGCGCGCATCGGCCGGGCGCTCGCCCGCCTAACGGACGGGTACTCGCGCTCGCTCGATGCGGCGCTGCGGCATCCCCGGCGGACAGTGGTGGTCGCCGCGCTGCTCGCGGTCGGCGGCGTGGTGGCGTACCAGTTCACGGGCACCGGGTTCTTGCCCGAGATGGACGAAGGCGCGTTCGTGCTCGACTATTTCACGCCCGGCGGCACGGCGCTCGCCGAGAGCGACCGGCAGGTGCGCATCGCGGAAAGCATTCTCGCGCGCACGCCCGAGATCTCCGGCACCTCGCGTCGGTTAGGCGCGGAGCTGGGCTTGTTCGCGACGCAGCAGAATAGCGGCGACATCGTGGCGCGGCTGGTGCCGCGATCCGAGCGCGACCGCAGTGTCGATGAGGTGATCGACGACGTACGGCCGAAGATCCAGGCCGCCGCGCCGCGTCTCCACATCGAGTTCGTGCAGATCCTATCCGACGTGATCAACGACCTGGCCGGTGCAGCCCGCCCCGTGGAGATCAAGCTCTTCGGCGCGCAACTGGACGCACTCGAGGCGTACGCCAAGACGCTGGCGGAGCCGCTGTCGAAGGTAGACGGGATCGAGGATCTCTACGACGGCGTGAGCGAGCCCGCGGCGGAAATGCTCCTGCGCGTGGATGGCGCCGAGGCGGCGCGGGTGGGGCTCACGCCCGCGCAGGTGGGCAGCGCGGTGAGCGCGTCGTTGTTAGGCGTGGAATCGGGTCAGGTGCACGCCGGCGACCGCCCCATCGGCGTGCGCGTGCGCGCGCCGGATTCGGTGCGGTACGATCCATTGCGGCTGGGCTCACTTCCGATCATGACCGGCACGAGCGGTCACGCGATCGTGCCGTTGTCGAGCCTGGCGTCGGTGCGCACCGTGCATTCGCGCGCCGAGCTCGATCGCGAGAACCAGCAGCAGATGCTCGACATGACCGCCGATGTGAGCACCCGCTCGCTCGGCGACGTGATGAAGGACGTGAAGGCCGTGCTCGCCGCGCATCCCGCGCCGGCCGGTATTCGCGTCGAAATTGCCGGCCAGTACGCGAGCCAGCAGGAGGCGTTCCGCGCGCTGCTGCTCGTGTTGGCTCTGGCCGCCGTGAGCGTGGTGGCGGTGATGGTGATTCAGTTCGAGTCGTTCATCGAGCCACTGATCATCGCGCTGGCCGCTCCCGTGTCGTTCGTCGGCGCCGTCGTGTTGCTGTTGATCACCGGGACGCCGCTCAACGTGTCGTCGTTCATGGGTCTGATTTTGCTCGTGGGTCTCATCGTGAAGAACGGCATCATCCTGCTCGACTTCACGCGCTATCGGATGCGGCACGAGGGCATGGCGTTGGACCTGGCGCTGCGCGACGCGGCCCGGGTGCGGCTGCGGCCCATCCTCATGACCACGCTGTGCACGCTGTTCGGGCTCTTGCCGCTTGCGTTAGGCTTGGGACCCGGCAGCGAGCTGCAGCGGCCGCTGGCGCTGGCGGTGATCGGCGGGCTGGCGTTGTCGACGCCGATCACGTTGTACGTGGTGCCGTCGTTGGTGATGGCGATCCGGTCGCGGGGCGCCGCGGCGATCCGTTAGGCGGGGCACGTCGAGGGCACGCACTGTGACGCCTAACGCCAAAGGTTAGCTGCACGGGATTCGAGAAAGCGCGCCGCGTGAACCGCAGCAATCCTTGGCTCCCTGCTCGGCCGCAACGTTAGAAGGCGACTACGGGAACTCGAACATCTCCGCCAAGATCGCGAACACGCTGGCCAGGGCGGTCGCGCTCAGCGTGCCCAATCGCTTGCGCAGGCGGTCACGATCGACCGTGCGGAGCTGATCCAAGGCAACGCGCCCGTCTTTGCCCTTGAACCGACACGCCGGGCGAAAGGGATACGCATGGCCGCCCGTGGTCATGGGCGCCACGATGACCGTGCGGAGGTGATGATTGAGCTCATCCGGCGAGACGACGACACACGGCCGAGTCTTCCGGATCTCGCTGCCGCGCGTGGGATCCAGCTCCACGAGGACGACCTCGCCCCGGCTGGGCACGCGCGCGAGCCGAGCTACCGCCACTCCCAGTCCTCGGCATCGAATGCGGGCGCGGGCGTGTCGAGGAGGCCATCCTCGCCGCGGGCGTGCAACGCGATCGCCGCTTCCGCCCATCCGGCGCGTGCGCGCCTGGCGGCGGCGATGACGATGCGGCCGTGCTCGGCGTGCAACTCAACATCGTCGGCGAGGCCGGCCTGTTCGATGAGCGGCTTCGGAATTCGGACGCCGCGGGAATTGCCGATCGCGACGATGCGGGCCTTGACGGAGCTCGAGCGCGGCATGGTAGATACAATGTATCTACCTGCCCTCTTCTTCGCAACCCTCCCGGTCGTCTTCAACGCCCAACCGGCGAGCGGTCACCAAGAGCGCTCGCGCAGCAGGTGCAATCAGCCCGCTCGTCGGGTTCAGTGATTCGTTAGGGTGCGTGCGCGATTCCTTCAAGTGCTTCCGGTGAGGTGCGGACGCCGCAAGGGCCGTCGCTCGGCCCGTTGTGGTCAATGGTTGCGCGAGCCGAAAGAATGGGATGCCCAAAGCTGACGGCCAGTCACGGCCAGCGCGACGGTAGCGATCGCCCACGCCGCTTGGTGATTCAGAATCAGGCCGCGCCAGCCGAGGGCATGGCCGTCACTGAATGTGACACCGTTGTCGACCGAATTGCCAAGAAGGTTGAGAGCGAACAGAGCGATGCTTCCCGTCGCGGCGTCGCGCCAGGGGCGGCGAATCCGGAGCCGAACGAGGTACGTGGATAGAAAGCCCACGAGCACGCCGACCACGGCGCCGATGAGGAGAACTCCGGCGATCCAAACGACAACAACGCCAGTGGTCGTGACCATGGTTCACCTATGAGGTCATCGCGCCATAACGCCCCAGCTAAGCTGCAAAGTGATCAATAAGAACGCTCGCGCAGCGAGCGTATTCAATAGCCCCTTTGTCAGCGCAGCGTTCGTTAGGCTGCCGGGACGGAACCGTACCTTCAGCCTTTGCGCTTGCTCTTCTTTGCAGCCTTCCGCCCAACCTTCTTAGCCGCTTTACGGCCGCCTTTCTTTGCGGCCTTGCGGGCGCCTCGTTTAAAGCGAGCGGTCGTCCGAGGGCCACGAGAAACACCGCCCGCATGAAGCGCACAGAAATTACTTCCAGGACGCGCTGGCTGATTGCATGCGGTTTCGAAGCACTTTGGCATTAGCTAGCGAAGGAGGAGTGAAGAATCGTCACAGCGGCGAACGTCGCAAAAATCAGGGCTGCCCAGAATAGAAGGGTCTGAGCCGTTTCGACGGCCGTTGCCTTTTTCTTTACTGCGGTGGCAAGCTCCGAGTCCGTCGCCTTCCAGGAGTCCAGCTGATCGTTCAATAGCCTGGCACCCGCGTCGGCCAATGCCTGTTCTGGAGCTTTCAACGCGGGCCCGGCCAATCGGGCTATTTCAGCGCCTTCGGGGCGGCGCGCGGTGATAGTAACTCTCAATGCACGCACCGCGAAACCAATAGCAGCGATGAGCAGTGCAAAGCTCGCCGCGAACGTCACCGCTGCCCACCGCGGTACGCCGGTAAGCAAGGTCTTGGAGAGCGTGGCGCCAGCCGCCAAGAAGACACCGCCAATGGCGGCAGCTCCTTGCGCCTTGGTTTCGAGGGCACGCCATGCTTCTGCGAGATCCTTATACTCATCCTCGTACGCCGAGACAACGATGGCGTAGACATCGCCGCGCGTAGCAGGGAGCTTCGTCACTTTGAGAGAACTAGAAGTGAATAACAGCCTAACGATGGAATTACACCGCGTGCGACGCCTTACGTCGCGTGCTTATCCTGCAAGCTGCCTCCAATCATAGCAAGACCTCGCTGCCTAAATACGCGAACATGAGCCCGCACAAGCGCCGATCCTATTGCGGACTCAACGCTTCGGGTCTCGACGAGAGCGGCACGATCGTGCTTATGCTGCGAAGGCTTCGCAGTAGAACGAACGCGACTGCGCCCGACGGCCTGAGCGTCGCTGGAAAGCCACCACCCCTTGGCGTGTGACCGTCGAGCCTACGTAGTCCAGGACGCACGCGTCGCGTGACAAACACCGCGTACGCACAATCCGACCGGCGCAACTCCGCGCACCCGAGATCGGCTCTATCGACTGCAAACCGCGCCGCACCTGCTCGCCGATGCCCTGGCGTCGACAGAGGCAGGAGCCGCACGGAGGTGTCGTTAGACCGCGTCGTCCGGCGGTTTCGGAACATCCGCGGCTCGCGCCTCGTGCTCTCGTCGCCCCGACTCTCGCCGCCGATGCCAGATCCAAAGGCCGATGGCGATCACCACCACCGCCACAGCCAGCGCCCAACTCGCGTCGCCCACGATGCTCTGCAGGCGCTCGAGGTTGCGCCCGAACAGATAGCCGATCGCGCCGAACGTCCCTGCCCACACGATGCCGCCGCTGGCGTTGTAGATCGTGAATCGACCGTACGGCATGCAGCCCATGCCGGCAAAGAGCGCGGCCCACGTGCGCAGCAATGCAATGAAGCGGCCGAAGAACACGGTCTTGGCGCCGTGGCGCTCGAAGAAGCGCTTGACATGCTCGAGCTTCGCGTCGTTCATGCGGAAGATGCGTCCGTAGCGCCGCACGAACGCAATCCCGCCGCGGCGGCCGATCCAATAGCCGCCCGCGTCGCCGAGGATGGCCGCGGCAGCGGCGACGGCAACGACTAACGCGATCTTCATGTGCCCGCGGGCCGCGAGCGCCGCGGCGGCGATCAACGCGGTTTCTCCCGGCACGGGGACGCCGAGGCTCTCCAGCCCGACCACCAGAAACAGCAGGCCGTAGCCGTACGTCCGCAGGAGCTGGAGGAAACTCTCGTGGAGCATCGGTTAGGCCTTGGTCAGAGCACGCGCCAGAGCGCCGGCGCCAGGTCGAACGAGAACGTCCAGCGTCCTGTGCCGCGCCGCAGACCGCGCGCCACGTCGAACCGGGCCAGGTCGAACAACACCATGAACCCGACGCCGACCGACGGGTACCACCCGCGCGCCGCCGTCGCGAACGACGCTCCGTTGGTCACGTACATGGTGTGCACGTACGGCGCGAGCGTTGCGGTCGCGGGCGCGAGACCGAACGCGCCCAACGAGAGCGCCGGAAACGGCACCAGCACGCGCCACTCGGCGTGCGCGGTCGCGCCGAATCGCGCCGCGAACTGGTGATAGCCGTATCCCGGTCCGCTCACCGGGCCGCCGAGGAAAACGTACTCCTGCGCCGGCACATCGGATGAGCCGCGCACGCCGGCCACGGTCGCATCGAGGACCAGCGCGTCGGCGCCGAGCTTCCGTTGGGCGTGCGCCTCGACGAACGCCCGCTCGAAAATCGGGTGGCGCGCCGCCAGCGTCGTATCGCGCCCGGTGAAGGAGCCGCCGCGGAGCTGCGCGTGAACGGTCAGGTCGCCTAACGCAGTCGCCGGCAGCGAGCGGCGCGCGTCCAGCGCCAGGCGCTCCTCGCTCACCGACCACGCCGGCAGCGTCGCGGCGTACGCGCCGTGCCACGGCGCCGCGTGCACCGCCAGCCGGTTCTGGTCCTCGTGCGCCGCTACGACCGACCAGTCGGCGCCCGCCCAGCGGCCCAACGCGAGCTCGACGCCCAGCCCGCGGACGTCGTACGGATCGGTCCGGTCGGAGCCGAACTCCTGCGCCGCGATGCTGTTGACGAGCGGCGACACCTCGGGCCTGTCGCCGACGTCGCGATAGTCGCGCGTCGCGAACAGACCGATCGACCGCCCGCTCGTCCACTCGTAGCCCACCGACCCCCTGCCCTTGGCCTGGTGGTCGTCGAAGCCCCACCGGGCCGCGGCCGCCGCGCCGAATCCTCCGCCCAACCGAGCCGAGGCGCCGCCGCCTAACGCCAGGCCTTCGACGCGGTCGACCCGCGCGACGTCGGACACGCGCCGCGCGGCGGGCTCGACGCCGGCCGCGCGCGAGAGCGCCTCCGTGCGCACCAGGTCCCGCGCCTCGTCCTGCACCCGGCGCACGTCGGCTTCCGTCGCCGCCCGGACGTCCGGCGGCAGCGAATCGAGAATGCGGCCGGTCCAATGGTATGATGATGTGATGGTTGGCGGCGCCTCGACGATCTCCGGACCGCCGAACAACGTCGGCGCGAGCCGCGCGTTGACCTCGTAACAGCAGATGTCCCACCGACCACGAATGATCCCGCGGGCCGGAAACTGCATCCACGTCCCCGTGCGCCGGATCTCGATGTCCTGGCGGTACGGCAGCCAGTAGCGGTCGTCGACGAGCGCGTTCTCGAGCACGATCGAAATGTCCTCGAGCTCGCGATCGAGATACGCGGCGTGCGTGAACGCGAACGCCATGCGCACCACCTGCGCGCTCGCGGTGTCGATATAGACCGCGCCGACGATACGCGCCGCGCTCTCGTCGCGCGGACGCACCGCCACCTCGTAGACGAACCGGTCCTGTCCGGCGAGACGAATCGCGAGCGAGTCGCGAATCGCGAAGTCGTACAGATGCAGACCGTCCGCCGACAACGGGTGCGGGACGTCGCGCACCTCGTCGCCTTCGCCCAATCGAATGAAGTTGGGGAAGTTGTTCTGGACGATGCCTAAATGGTCCCGGTGATACCGGATGTCCGTCGGCAAGAGGAGCGTGTCGCGACGGCCTTCGATGATCTGCTTGCTGAGATTGGGCGCGCGCCAGTAAACTTGGAGCGCCAACTCGTCCGACTTGACGACGGACGGCGGATCGGGAAAGCCCTGACCGAGTTGGACCAAGAACGTGAGATAGCCGTGCGCGGTGGCGCGATAGTCCACCAGCGTGCTGTCGGCGAGTTGCTCGGCGCGGCCCTTCGTCGCGCGCTCGACCAGCGCCATCGTGCGCGGGTCGTCCCATGCCTGCGCGCCGGCGGGTTGTACGGCGGTCGTGAGACCCACCAGGACACACATCGCGGCGGCGTGCGCCGCGGGGAACCGAAGCATGATCGAGAAATGTCGCGGCCCAGAGATCACGCGGCAAGCGACGCGATGATGACTCCCGACCGTTTCGTCGCGCTCGCCGAGCACGGCGGACTCGTACCGGTGTGGCGCGACTGTCTGCTCGACGCGGACACGCCGGTGTCCGCGTTCGCGAAATTGCGGCGGGGGCCGTTCGCATTCTTGCTCGAATCGGCCCCGGCCGGCAGCGAGACCTGGGCGCGATACACGTTCCTCGGCACCGAGCCGCGCGGGGCATGGCGGCTGGCGGACGGCGTCGTGGAAGACTGGACGCCGGACCGGGGCTGGTTCGGCGCGCGGCGCCCCGCGGATCCGCTCGCCGACCTGCGCGCGCGCCTAACGGAATTCGAGCCGGCGGCCGTGCCGGAGCTCGGCGCATTCTGGAGCGGCGCGGTCGGCTTCTTCGGCTACGACGTGGTCCGGCTCCTCGAGCGCCTGCCTAACGCACCGCCGCGCATGGTGGAGGTGCCGGATGCGGTGTTCGTCTTCACCCGGGCGTTGGTCATCATCGACAACCTGCGCGCGCAGGCGCGGGTCGTGGTCGCCGTGCCTGTCGCCGCCGGACTCGACGAACCCGCGCGCCGTCGCCTGTACGAGGAGGCGGAACGCGAGATCGATGCGGTGATCGCGCGGCTCCAAGGGCCCGGCGTACTGCCGCCGCTGGCGTTGGACGCGTGCGCGCTGCCCGCGGAGGGCCAATCGTCGTACTCCCGTGAACGGTTCGAACGCGACGTCGAGCGGATTCGCGAGTACATCTTCGCGGGCGATTGCTTTCAGGCCGAGCTCGCGCGCCGGATCGCGGTGCCGTTGGACTTCGAGCCGCTCTCGCTCTATCGCGCGCTCCGGGCGCTCAACCCGTCGCCGTACATGTACCATCTGGTGCTCGATGGCCTGGAGCTGGTCGGCAGCTCGCCCGAGCTGCTCGTCCGCGTGGCCGACGGCACGGTCACCGTTAGGCCGATCGCCGGCACCCGGCCCCGCGGTGCCACGCCGGAAGATGATGCCCGGCTGAGCGCCGAGCTCCTCGCCGACGAAAAAGAGCGCGCCGAGCACGTCATGCTGGTCGATCTCGGCCGCAACGACGTGGGCCGCATCGCCAAGTACGGCAGCGTGCACGTCACCGACCTCATGATCATCGAGCGGTACAGCCATGTGCTCCACATCGTGAGTCAGATCGAGGGTGCACTGGCCAACGATGCATCGGCCATCGATGTGTTCCGGGCGACCTTCCCGGCCGGCACGTTGACGGGGGCGCCCAAAGTGCGCGCGATGGAAATCATCGATGAGCTCGAGCCCGAGCGCCGTGGACCGTATGGCGGCGCGGTGGGCTACATCGCGGCCGGCGACCGCCGTATGGACCTCGCCATCACGATCCGCACCTGCGTCATCGCCGGCGGCGTGGCCAGCGTGCAAGCGGCCGCCGGGATCGTCGCGGACTCGGTGCCGGCGCGGGAATTCGAGGAAACGGAAAACAAGATGCGCGCGCTCTTGACGGCGATCGGACGCGTGCGCGCCGCGGCGCGCGCCGCGCCGGCTTGACAGCCTCGCCGGCCGCTTTTCTGGCCACCGCGCCCGACTCGGAGGGCGACGTGCCGCGATCGCTGAGCCTCGCGATCCGCACGACGACCACGCCAATCGAGATGGTGCCGTCGATCCGCGCCGTGATTCACCGGATGGACCCCGACGTGCCGGTCGCCGATGTGCGCTCGCTGGATGACATCGTGGGGCGTTCGGTGTCGACGCCGCGCATGGCCACGTATGTGCTGGTGGCGTTCGGCCTGTTGTCGCTCAGCCTGGCGGCGGTGGGCACGTACGCGGTGATGGCGTACATCGTCGCCCAGCGCACGAGCGAGATCGGCGTCCGCGTTGCGTTAGGCGCGCGGACCGCCGACGTGGTGCGGCTCGTGCTGTGGCAGGGTGTGCGGCCGGCGCTCGCCGGGCGGAGCCGGAGACCCGGCGCCTCTTGACACGCCGGTAGGGTATAGACAGTCTATATAGAGGGTATAGGCTTTCTACATATGGGCCGGTCCGGAGCGGAATCGTGCCAAAATCTCCGCCGACGTCACGCCTCGAGCTGCTCCAGGGCACGCTCGACCTCATCATCCTGCAGACCCTCCGCTGGGGCCCCCTCCACGGGTACGGCATCGCGCAGATGATCCGCGCGGCGTCGCGGCATGCCCTCCGCGTCGATGCCGGATCGCTCTATCCCGCCCTGCACCGGCTCGAGCGCCAACGGGCCATCCGCGCCGCGTGGCAGACCTCCGACCGCAACCAGCGCGTCCGCATCTATCGGCTGACGGCGAAGGGACGCCGGCAACTGGCCGCCGAGCGCACCCGGTGGGGCCGCCTAACGGAAGCGATCGCCGCGATCCTCACCCGCCCGGCGGAGAGTGACGCATGAGCCCCTGGATGCCGTTCCACCGCTCGGGCCGCGACGCCCAACTCGCCGATGAGCTGCGCTCCCACCTCGACATGGATGAGGCCAACCGTGTGGCGCGCGGCGAATCGCCCCGCCAGGCCGCGGCAAGCGCGCGCCGCGATTTCGGCAACGTCGGTCTCGTGCAGGAGCTGACCCGGGACCAGTGGGCCGGCATCTGGCTCGACCGACTGTGGCAGGACACGCGCTTCGGCGTGCGCGCGTTGTGGCGCACACCGGCCTTCACGATCGTCGCGGTCCTGTGTCTGGCGATCGGCGTCGGCGCCAACGCGGCGGTCTTCAGTTGGACCGAAGGCATCCTCTTCCGACCGTTCCCCGGCGTCGCGCACCAAGATCGCCTCGTCGCCATCGCCGGCACCGTGAAGGGCACGCCGGGCTTCGCTTCCCTGTCGTGGCCCGATTTCCAGGACCTGAGCCGTATGTCCACCGGCTTGTCGGCGTTCGTCGCCGACAAGATCACCGGCGCGACCATCACCGGACGGAACCGCACGGACCGTACGGTCGGCGAGATCGTCTCCGCCAACTACTTCGACGCGTTAGGCATCCAGCTGGCGCGGGGACGCGGCTTCCTGCCCGGTGAAGACGCCGGGAACGGCGCCCATCCCGTGGTGGTCATCAGCTACGCCATGTGGAGGGATCGTTTCGCATTCGATCCGCGCATCATCGGAAAGGCCATCGACTTCAACGGCGTCCCGCACGTCATCGTCGGCGTGGCGTCGCGCGAGTTCGCCGGCACCTTCGTCGGGTATGCGATGCAATTCTGGGTTCCTGCGTCGATGCAAGCGACGTTCACCGGCGGCTACGAATTGGAGAACCGGGGCGCGCAATGGATCGAGGGATTCGCCACACTCGCGCCGGGCGTCTCGCGCGCGGAGGCCCAGGCGTCGATCTCGGTCGCGGCGAAGCGCCTCGAGCAGGCGTTCCCCGACGTCGAGCGCGGCCGCGGTATCCGCGTCCTGCCGTTGTGGGAGGTGCCGTTCAACGCGGCGCGGGAGCTCGCGCCCATGCTGCGCGTCGCTGTCGTCGTGGTCGTCTTCGTGTTGCTCGTCGCCT
>JAICLH010000125.1 GCA_025927495.1 Gemmatimonadaceae bacterium | reverse complement strand
GTCGTTCCGCGCTCAACCAATCAAATATACTCCCCCACAACGCGACGAAGGCGTCGGCGCTCGCGCCGCCGCGGAACTGCCATCGCCAGAACCCCGACGCACTCACCACCACCACGCGGCGACCATCGGCCGAGGCGCCGGCGACCGCGGCTCGCCGATCGTACTGGCGCGCGCGCGCGACCGTGAGCGCGTCCCACTCGCCCGTGGGCACGCGCGCCGAGACGGTAATCGGCGGCAAGCTGTCCCACACGATGCCGGCCAGCGCGCCGGCGATCGGCGACGGCGGCGCGTCGATGGCGTACCATTCGCCCGTGGTATCACCGGACGGCACGACGAGCGCGAGCGAACCGGTCATCGCGGTGCGCGGCGGGCCGAAGTAGCTCGTGTCACCATGCAGGATGGCGAGCGGCGCATCGTGCATCGCGCCTTTCACGGTGCGCTCGTCCACCGGCGCGAGCGATCCGTCCTGCCGCCATTGCCCGGGCGCGACGCGATAGTACGCGCGCGTGGGGAGCGCGACGGCACCGCGCAGCACGGGCAGCACGAACCGCGCATCGAAGTCGGGGGATGTGGACGCGAGCACCGCTCCGGCCGCGCGCGCGACATCGACCGACACGCCTAACGTATCGTTGCGCGCTTCGCGGTCTCCGGGCACGGCGACGACGGCATCGAGTACCGATGGCCCGACGGGCCCGGACATCGGCGCGCGCACGGTGAGCGTCCGTTCGGCGCGGGCGGGCATCGAGTCGAGCGGCACGGATGCCAGCTCGCGTCCGCCGAGGAGGATGCGCAGCCGCCCGGCCGGCGTCGCCAGGGAGTCGGCGCGCACGCCCACGCGCAGCTCGACCGTGTCGCCGCTCACCGCGGCGCGCGGCGCGTCGAGCGAGACGACGGCCACGTCGCGCACCGGCGGATGCGGGAGCACGACGATGCGCGACCCGGCCGGGAATCCGGGCAGCGCGGCGGGGTCATCGATCTCGCCGTCGGTGATGAGGTCGAGCGGGCGCCCGGCGCCTAACGCACGCTCGGCCAGTGCCCGGGCGCGGGTCGACACGTCGGCCGGCACCGGCGCGCGCGGCGCGCGGCGGACGCTGTCGCCGAACAGCAGCACGGAGTCCGGCGTGAGCGTTTGCGCCTGGCGGCGCGCGTCGCTCCAGAGCGTGGTGTCGCCGTCGCGCGTCCAGCTCTCCGATGCGTCGAGCGCCACGAGCGGCGGCAGCGGGTGGCGCGGACCCGCGGGCGCGTCGAGCAACAGGCCCACGCCTAACGCAATCGCGATCGCGCGCAGCGCCGCCAGGTACCATCGCCGCGGGTACAGCCAGGCGGCGATCCCCACCCCGATGATGACGGCGATGAGCCAGGAGAACACGGATGCGTGCGATGTCGGACGAGATGGTGAAGGAGACCCGTGAAGGTCCCTTCCCTACCCCACGGCGCCCGAGAGTTTCGCCAAGAGCGTGTCGCGCATGGCGTCGAAGCGCGACACGTCCGCGGCGGCGATGGGGAGACCGCTGTCGCGCTTGAGCGCGGTGCGCGGGTCGCGCTGGCGGCCGTCGATCAGGATCTCGAAGTGGAGATGCGGGCCGGTCGCGAGTCCCGTCATCCCTACGTAGCCGATCGTCTGGCCGATTGTGACTTCGCGGCCGGGACGAATCCCGCGCGCGAAGCCGCGCATATGGCCGTAGCGGCTGACGATGCCATTTCGATGACGAATGTCGATCATGTTGCCGTATCCGCCACGCCGGCCCGCGAAGATGACTGTGCCATCGCCAATCGCGCGCACCGGCGTGCCCTCGTTGGCGGCGTAGTCCGTGCCGGTGTGATTGCGCCAGATGCCCAAAATGGGATGCAAGCGGCGGCCGAAGGTGCTCGAGATGCGGCGGAACTCGAGCGGCGCACGCAGGAACGCGGCGCGCATGGAGCGTCCCTGTTGATCGAAGTACTCGCTGCGGCCGGAGGCGTTGGTGAATCGCACGGCGTCGGTCTCGCTGCCCGAGAGCTCGAAGCGCGCCGCGAGGATGTTGCCGATGCGCACCACGCCGCCCGGGCCTTGGGAGCGCTCGAACAGCACGCGGAACGCATCGCCCGGCTGCAGCTCGCGGCTCATGTCGACGCGATACTCGTAGATGTCGGCAAGCGACCACGCGAGCTCGGAGCGCGCGCCCTTGGGCAGCACGGTGGCGGCCGAGTCGTCGAGCGCGGCGTAGAGGTTGGAGGCGATCACGCCGTGGAGGGCGATCGTATCCGTCCGCCACGGCAGCCGTTCCTCGGTGCCGGTCCAGGCGCTATCGCCTAACCGCCTAACGTGAATCAGCCGGTCGACGGCCAGCTGGAACACCACCTCGGACGGCGTGGAATCCCCGGGGGCCGTCCGCAGCGCCACCGGCATGCCGGCCGGCGTCCGGCGCGGGTCCAGCTGGGTGGCGGCGGTGAGAATCTTGCCCGCATCGCTCCCGCGGACGCCGGCGCGCTCGAGAAGGCCGGCGAGGGTTTCGCCCGCGTGGAGCGTATCCGCGCGGACGGTCCATCCGGAATCGTTTCCGTTAGTCGCGAGGCGCGTGCCGGCGGATGCATCGGAGTCCGGGCGCACGGGCGCCGCGGACGGTGCGGGGCTCGACCGGCGCGGCCAGATGACACAGAACACGACCACGCCCAGCGCCACGATCGCCGCCGTTGACCATACGCGCGGCGACGGCCGCTTCAATCCATCTGCCTCCGGATGAACGTCGGGATCTCCATGTCGCTGAGATCCTGCGACGTCTTGTCGGACGGCGTGCCGGGCTGCGACGCGCGCCGCTCGACGGGCGGCGCCGCGCGCGGCGGCACGACCGGCTGGCGCTGGCGTTGGGCCGGGAACGGCAGCACGGGCGTGGTCGGCATCATCACGCGCGACGGCGGCTCCGCCATCCCGCCCGATGCGAGCGAACGGTCGAAGCCCGTCGCGATCACGGTGACGCGGATCTCGCCCTGCATCGCCGGCTCGCACACGGCGCCGAAGATGATCTCGGCATCGTCGCCCACCGCGTCGTGCACGATCTCGTTGATCTGGTGCACTTCGCCTAACGTGAGGTCGTTGCCGCCGGTGATGTTGATCAACACACCGGATGCGCCGCCCACCGAGATGTTGTCGAGCAACGGCGACGAGATCGCCTGCTGCGCCGCTTCGATCGCCCGGTTGTCCCCGCGGCCGATGCCCGTTCCCATGAGGGCCGACCCGCCGCTGTGCATGACGGTGCGGACGTCGGCGAAGTCGACGTTCACCAACCCGGTCACGCTGATGAGGCTCGAGATGCCCTGGGTGGCGTGCAGCAGCACCTCGTCCGCCTTCTTGAGGGCGTCGCCGAACGGAATGTTCTTCGCCACCACCGCCAACAGCCGCTCGTTAGGCACGACGATCATCGTGTCCACGTGCTTGCGCATCTCGGCGATGCCGGCGTCGGCCTGCCGCATGCGCTTCCGTCCCTCGAACAGGAACGGCTTGGTCACGATGCCGACGGTGAGGGCGCCCGCTTCTCGCGCCATCTCGCAGACGATCGGCGCGGCTCCGGTCCCCGTCCCGCCGCCCATGCCGCACGTCACGAAGACGAGGTCGGCGTTGGTCATGGCGCGCCCCACCTCGTCCCGGTTCTCCTCGATGGCCTGCCGCCCGATCTCCGGCCGCGCCCCGGCGCCGAGCCCGCGCGTCAGCTTCTTCCCGATCTGGATCTTGACGTCCGACTTCGAGTTCAGCAGGGCCTGCGCATCCGTGTTGACGGAGATGAACTCGACCCCTTCGAGATGTTCCTCGATCATTCGATTGACGGCATTGCCGCCGCCTCCTCCGACGCCGACGACCTTCATCCGGGCGTTCTGCGAGGTGCTCTCCTCGAACTCGAAGATCATTGCCGGGGGAACTCCTAATGAGGGCGAGAGAGGGAAGCTAAGTTTGCGCGGAATATAATGGTTTCGTGCGGAAAACGCTGCTACGAGCTACGAGGGAAGCGGCGGCTCGCGCCGCCTTCGGGAATCGCTTCGCTTGGGGAAACGCTCCGCTTGGGGAAGTGGGGCGCGTGGTGAGACGTCCCCTCAACCTCAGACCACCGATGTTCTGCCTTCCCCTATTCCCTAAGCGAAGCGCTTCCCTAAGCAACGCGCTTCCCTCAGCGCGCGCGAGCGCGCGCTTCCCTCGTTAGAAAAAGTCCTGCAACCACGTCTTCACTCTCTGCGCCAAGCGGTCCACGCCCGGCGACGACACGCCCCGCCGCCGTCCCGACGCCGCGCCAGGGACCCCGACCGCGAGATGTTGGCCGCCGTAGAGCGCTAGACCAACCACCGTCGCGAAGCGGGGTGACTCGACCGCATCGCTCAAGCCGCCGACGCTGGCAGCCGGCGACCCGACACGAACGCCGGTGCCAAAGACGTCGGCCGCCAACTCGGCCGCGCCGGGAATCGCCGACGCGCCACCCGTGAGCACAACGCCGGCGCTCAAGCGTCCGGCAAAGCCCGCTCCCGTGATCTCGCGATTCACCATCTCGAAGATCTCGTCCATCCGCTGATGGATGATGTGCGCGAGGAGCTCGCGCGGGATCTGCCGCTCGCCCTGCGCCACCGTGCTCGGGAGCTGAATCACCTCGTGCGAGTCCTTCATCATCGGCTCGTACGCGCAGCCGTAGCTCTCCTTGAGCCGCTCCGCATCCGCCTGCGTGACGCCCAGTCCGTGTACGATGTCGCTCGTGACGCTGTTGCCGCCAAACCCGACGGTGCCGAGGAACCGGATTTTGCCCTCGTGGAACACCGCGAGATCCGTGGTGCCCGCTCCCATCTCGACCAGCGCGACGCCCAACTCCTTTTCGTCATCGGTGAGCACGCTGAAGGCGCTGGCTAGGGGCTCGAGCACCAACTCGCGAACGTGATAGCCGGCTCGTTCGACCGCGCGGCGGAGATTCGTGGCCGGCGACGCGCCGATCGTCACCAGGTACATCTCCGTCTCGAGACGCATGCCGACCATCCCGATCGGATCGCGAATGCCGTGGTTCTTGTCGACGCGATATTCCTGCGGGATCGCGTGCAACAGCTCGCGGTCGGCGGGAATCGCTTGCGTGCGCGCGACCTCGTTCGCGCGCTCGACGTCGGCGCGGGTCACGTCGTCGCCGTTCACCGCCACGACGCCGGAGCTGGTCATCGCCTGCACGTGCTCGCCGGCGATCCCGGCGTACACGTGGTCCACTGTCACACCGGCCATCCGCTCCGCGTCCTGCATGGCTTTTGTGATCGAGCGCGTCGTCTCCTCGATGTCGGCAACAACACCGCGCCTGAGACCCGACGTACGCGACTGACCGACACCCAGCACCTTCAGGTTGGGATGCTTGGGGAGATCGCCGACCACCTCCGCGATGATCGCGGTGGTGCGCGAAGTACCGATGTCGAGCCCGGCAACGAGGCGTTCGGGGTTCATTGCAGCCTGGCGATGACCTGATCTCTGAATCGAAGATCGAGCTCGGCGACGCGCGCATGACGCCGCGCGAGGTCGGCCTCGACAGGAATCACATCCGCGAGCCGCTCAGCGCTCACGCCAACCAATGCTCGTACCATGACCGATGGAAGCACCACGTCCAATTCATCCGCCGCTCTCACGCCACTCACAGCCGTGGTCGACCGGGAGCTGTGCCGCACCGAACTGATCTGCGCGAAGAGCCGCGGCTCGCGCATCTTGACGTCGGCCAGAAGCTTGAGCACCGACGGATCCGCGGACTCGACGACGGGCAAATCAATGTCGGTCCGACTCGGGTCGATCGGCAACGCGTGACCCACTCCGTCCACGACGCGCACCGCGTTTCCGGATCCGCCTTTGTCGGTCGTTCCCGAGCTCTCGACCAGCGCGACGGGCGCGTTCTCGACCAATCGCACGACAAGAGTTCCGGGAAGCTTACGCTCGATCGCAACGCTGCGCACCTGTGGGTCGCGTGCTACACGCCGCTCCACCGGCGCGAGGTTCATCCAGATCGACATGGTCGTATCGACTCGCATGCGACCGATGATGCGTGACGGCTGCGCGTAGACGGTTCCGTAGATCTCGACTTGTCGGATGTGAAAATAGCCGAGCTGCGAGAGAAGGAGTGGTCCCCACCACGCGGACGACGCGAGCACGGCCAGCGCCAGCGCGCCAACCGGAATTCGCCACCCGATATTGCGCAGGCGTTGGAGGAATGTCGTCATGCGGCTCATGAGGCAGCCGCCAATTTATCGAGTAGCTCGCGCCCGGTGCGCGTGATGTCGCCCGCGCCGAGTGTGAGCACGACATCGCCTGCGCCGACGTTGTCCGCGAGTGCGGCGGCGAGATCGGCGCGCGTGCCGTGCCACGTGAGGGCGCCGCCGGCCGCGCGTGCGGCGTCCGCGATGAGCATTGCGCTCACGCCCGGGATGGGCTGCTCGCGCGCCGGGTAGATGTCGGTGAGGAAGATCGCGTCGGCGCCGGCTAGCGCCGCACCGAAGTCAGCGGCGAAATCACGCGTGCGCGTGTAGAGGTGCGGCTGAAACGCCGCCACGAGGCGCCGGCCCGGGAATGCGTTGCGCGCCGCGGCGAGCGTCGCGCGAATTTCGGTCGGGTGGTGCGCGTAGTCGTCCACCACCGTCACACCGCGGGCTTCGCCCAACCGCTGAAAGCGGCGCTCGACGCCGCCGAACGCGCGGAGTCCGGGCGCCATCGCCGGGACGGTCGCGCCCACGCCGAGACCGGAGGCGAGCGCCGCGAGCGCGTTCAGCACGTTATGCCGCCCGGGGACGCGCAGCGTGACGTCGCCCAACGGGTGACCCTGTGCCGCCACCGTGAACGTCGAGCCGTCGGCCGCCAGGCGCACGTCGCGCGCCGTGAGGTTTGCGTTAGGCGCGGAGATGCCGTAGCGCACCACGGCCGCGCCCGGGGGTACCTCGAGCGCATCCGCGCCCGGATCATCCGCGCAGAGCACGATGGTCGTGGCGCCGCGCACGAACGTCGCAAACGCCTCGCGAATGTCGGCGAGGTCGGAGTAGATGTCGAGGTGGTCGGCCTCGAGGTTCGTGACCACGGCGACGCTCGGCGCGAGCGCGAGGAACGAGCGGTCGTATTCGTCGGCCTCGACGACGAACACGTGGTCGCCGCCGAATCGCAGATTCCCGCCCCACGCCGCCACCCGCCCGCCGATGACGCCCGTGGGATCCAGGCCAGCCGAGGCGAGCGCTTCGGTTGTCATCACGCTTGTGGTCGTTTTGCCGTGCGTGCCCGCGATGGCGATGAGCTGTCCATGCTCGCTCGCCACCGCCTGAGCGAGCGCCTCCGCGCGACGGATCACGGGGATGCCGAGCGCGCGCGCGGCTTCCACTTCGGGATGCGAGGGTCGCACGGCCGACGTGACGACGAGTGCGCGCGCACCCCGCACGTGCGCGGGGTCGTGTCCGGCGGCGACGGGCACGCCGAGGTGCGCGAGATCGGGTGCGCCGGAAGGGTTGGCGTCGCAGCCGGTGACTCGCGCGCCGCGCCGAACGAGCAGCTCGGCGAGGGCGCTCATACCGGCGCCGGCGGCGCCCATGAAATGGACGGGGCGGGGATCGGAAGGATCGATGAGGGGCATCGACGAGCGCCAATCTAGGCCGCACGCGCCCTTCACTCAAGTGTGATGATGGTTTAGATCGATGCCGGTAAGTCTCGACCTGGATGACAGTTTGACAAACGTTCCAAGTCGCGCGCGACCGGCCCCAGTTCTCTCGTCTGTCGGAGACGCCTCGATGGCGGGCGTCCGAAGAATGCCTGTGACGAGATCGCAGTTGGCGGTTTTGCTCCGCTCGTGCAACGCCGGGCCGTAGCGGCAGCGCCATTCCCGACCGGCGCAGCTGCACCTGCTCCAGACTCCGCGTCTGTGCGCCGTGCGTAAGTCCTTATGGAATCCGGTCGTATCCGCAGCGTCGCCTGTTCCCGGCACGGGTGTTTTTGTCCCTGGCGGGGCACGATTGCTGACCTACGCCACCGGCATGCTGCCAACTCCTAGCGAGTCAGTCATTTTCCGGCGCCTCGAGACCGGTGCGGTCGTTTACGACAGTGCGGCCGAGGTCTACTACGGCCTCAACGACGTAGGCGCGACCATCTGGGAGTTGCTCGGGGACGCATCTCTCACCTCGGATCGGCTCATCGACCGCCTCGGCTCCAAATACCCGGACGCTGACGGCGAACTCCTCCGTGCCGACTGCGATGCGCTCATCGCGTCGCTCGTCGGGTACGGGTTGCTGCGCCTGGCGGCGACGACGGCGTGAGCGCGATCCTCGGCATCGCCGGTCCGCTCGCACGCTCCGCCGAACCGCGGGTCGTCGAGTCGATGCTCGGCGCGATGGCACGCCGCGGAACCGCACGCGTGGCACGGCGTGCGTTCAGCGGCGCTCTGTTAGGCGCCACGCGACACGCCTGGGAGCTCGCGGGCACGACGAGCGGCCCGGGACTCCTCGCGCATGACGGCGAGTTCGCCGTCGCCGCCGACGCGACACTCTATTACACCGGGGACCTGGAGCGCGCACTACGCACCCGCGGCGTACAGGCGACGGGCGCCGCGCCATCCGAGCTGATCCTGGCCGCATATCGCGCGTGGGGCACCGAGTGCGCGGCGCATCTCGAAGGGGATTTCGCGTTCGTCGTGTGGGACTCGCGCGCGCAGACGCTTTTCGCCGCCCGCGACTTCGGGGCCAAGCGGCCGCTGCACTTCGCTCGGTTAGGCGGCTCGATTCTCCTCGCGTCGACCATCGACGCCCTGCGTGCACACCACGCCTGCCCCTCCGTGCTCGACGTCGCGGTGGTCGCCGAGGAGGCGGCTGCGCTCTCCGGATCGAACACGGACACCGTGTGGCGCGGAATCAAGCGAATTCCGCCCGGCCACAGCCTTGTCTGGCACGCGTGTGAGCCGGCTCTTACGCGGGTCGAGCCGCACTGGCATCCACCGCGATTCCAGGATCGGGTCCGTGCGTCGGACGGCGCCGAGGAATTGTTGGCGCTGCTGGGCGACGCGGTAGCCGAGCGGATCGCCGCCGACGGCCCGACGGCGGTGGCACTCAGTGGCGGCTGGGACTCGCCGGCGGTGTTTGCGGCCGGCTCGCACGTCCTCGAGCGAGCACCGGGGCGCGGCTCGCTCCGGCCCATCTCGGTGAGCTTCCCGCCGGGCGATCCGGGTCGCGAAGATGAGTTGATCGAGTCCATCGTTAGGCATTGCCGGGCGACGACGACCTGGCTCGACTCCGGCGACATCGCGGCGCTTGCTGGCGTGGTCCGCCGGGCGTCGCTGCGCGAGGAGCCGTTCCCGCACCCGTTCGAGCCGATGAACCGCGCCATCGCGCGGGCCGCCGTCGACAGCGGCGCGAGTGTCCTGCTGGATGGCAACGGCGGCGATCAGCTCTTCGAGACGTCGAGCATCTATCTCGCCGACCTCGCGCGCGGCGGCCGGTGGACGGATCTGTCGCGCGAGTGGCGAGCCCGCGGCGGCGGCGCCGCTGCGTTGGTACGCGACGCGATCCTTCCGGCGTTGCCTAACGCAGTGCTGCGCGGTGCCGACCGGATGAGCGGCTTTCGCACGTCGCTCGGCGATCCCTTGTCGCGGCGGCCGCCGCGCTGGATGCGCTCCGCGTTCGTGCGCGCTTACGATCTCGAGGCGCGCGAGCGCGACAGCGTTCCGTCCCGCGCCGGGCGCAGCCTCGCCGCGACCGAGTCCGCCTGGCAGCTCACGCGTCCGGTGCTCGGTCGCATGGCATCGTCCCTCGCGTCGTTTACACTCGACGAAGGCGCCGAGCATCGCTCGCCACTCTATGACGGCCGCATCGTACGCTTTGCCGCGACGCGTCCCGTGTCGGAACGTCGCAGCGGTCGCGAGACCAAACGGTTGCTGCGGCGCGCGATGGCCGGCCTGCTGCCCGCGGATGTCCTGGCGTCGCGTCCGTCGCGCACGGGCGTTCCAATCCGAGACCTCACCACGGCCATCCGTTCGGCGCTCCCGTTCTGGCGCGAGCGCGTCGGCCGCGGATCGATGCTCGCCGAGCTCGGGATCATCGACCCGGTACGGTTAGGCGAAGCATACGACCAATGCCTGACGGGCGGGAGTTCCCACCACACCGTGGCGCTGTACCTCGCCCTCGAAACCGAGCTCTGGCTCCAGACGCACGCGACCGGCGCGCGCGCCAACCATGGCAGTATCGACGCGGCCATGCGGGCCGCATCGCGAGCGGGTCACGAATGGCCCGACAACCTTGTCGCACAGGAGGAAATGGATGTACGAGACTCCGAAGGTGGAGCGGTTCGGCACTCTGCGTGAATTGACGCAGGGCAAGTCCGACCCGGGCTTCGACCTGGCGGCCGGACTGGGCCAGGACAACATCGACCCCGGCTGCACCGCGCACGCCGCCCCAGGCTCGGCCGCCGCTTGCATCAGTGGCCGGTCGTAAGCCACGACGTCGGGAGACTCGATTCAGCGAGTTTTCCCGTCGTCGGGCGGGTTCCATGAACCTGTTTTCGATTTACGGCGGCTGTCTCCAGTCGGACGTGCCGTTTCCCTCCCTTAGGGCGGGCGACGGGCGTCCGACGTGGCAGCTCCGCCGCGCTGCCGGCGCCGCACCCGACGCCGACCTGGTTCCGTTGGGCGAAGACCGCGTCGATCCCGGCGTGTCCGTGCGGCTGTTTCGCCATGCACGGGGTCTTCGACTCGTGTACGACGATAGCGGCGTGTTCGACCTGCACCACGGCGGTACACTGATCGAGTGGTACCCGAACGCCGGCGCGCGCATCGAGGCCGTGCAACTCGACGTGCTCGGACGCGCGCTGCCTGCCGCCCTGCACGAGATGGGTGCATTGTGTCTTCACGGGAGCGCGGTGGAGATCGGCGGCGCCGGCGTCG
>JAICLH010000088.1 GCA_025927495.1 Gemmatimonadaceae bacterium | reverse complement strand
CTCGCCGCCGCGCGCGATCAGTCGTGCCGCCGGTGTGTCCAGCACGACCGATGCCCGTTCGACTTCGGCCTCGAGCGACGGGATGCCGGCAGCTTTCGCCGCGACCGCGGCACGCGCGAGTGCGTCGCACGCCACGCGGGTGCGCAGTCGGCGGACCGCAATGCCGGCAACGACCAGCTCGAACGCTGCTCTCGATGCAGCCGGAAACACCGACACGTCGAGGTCGGCGATGACGCGCTCGGCGTCGTCCACCCGTCCGGTGAGAAGGAGCCGGCGCGCCATGAGGTGCCGCGCGTGCGCGGCGTTGAGGATGTCGCCATCGCGCGCCAGCGTCGCGTACGCCGTCTGGAGCGCCTTGACCGGCCAGCCGAGGTCGCGCGTCACGAGTGCGATCTCGGCCTCCGCGACGGCGCAGCGCGCACGCGCCACGGCCTCTCGTGGTCCGAACGCTCTCGCCGCGCGCCGGAGCAGCGCTCGCGCGCGCTGGAGGTCCCCGAGCTGCGCCATGGCGATCCCGCGCAGCGCGAGTGCGGACGCATCGTCGCGCAGGGCGACCCGGTTGAGTGCGCCTAACGGATCGCCCGCGGCGAGCGCGCGGGCCGCGGCGAAGATCATCGAGTCCATCGGAATCCCGTCACACTTGTTACTCACACCCTCGAATGGCCGGCTCCTAAACTATCGCTCGTCCACCGGCCGCTCGTAAGTCGACAGCGCGCCACGCTGACCCCATCAGAGAGAGGGGACATCAGATGCACTACTCGCTGCTGATCTACCAGACGGCGTCGCGGTTCGCCGACCGACCATGACACTGCGGTCGCGTGGGCGCGCCGCGCGCCGTTCGATCACTGCCATGTGGTCGAGGTTCGCCCCACACGCGTCGTGCCGTCCGCCTAACCGAGCACACTCACCAACCCACTCGAATGGAGAAACGACACCATGACGATCATGACCGGAACGCGAGCGGAATGGCTGGCGGCTCGACTCGAGCTGCTCGAGGCCGAAAAGGAATTGACGCGCCGCGGCGATGAGGTGGCGCATCGGCGGCAGGCGTTGCCGTGGGTCCGCGTCGAGAAGGACTACCGGTTCGACACCGACACCGGACCGGCATCCTTGGCCGACCTGTTCCGCGGACGGTCACAGCTCATCGTTTACCACTTCATGTTCGGACCCGACTACGCCGCGGGCTGTCCGTCGTGCTCGAGCATCGCGGATGGCTTCAACGGATTCGTTGTGCATCTCGAGAATCACGATGTGTCGATGTACGCCGTCTCTCGCGCGCCGCTCGCCAAGCTCGAGGCGTACAAGCAGCGCATGGGGTGGACGTTCCCGTGGGCATCGTCGTTCGGCGACAACTTCAACTTCGACTTCAGCGTCGCGTTCACGGAGCTCGAGCAGCGGAGCGGCGGGATCGAGTACAACTATCGGCGCGAATCCGCGATGCCGGAAGCGGTGATGAAGCGGACGCTCGCGGAGTGGGAGCAGCTCGGTCCCGAGGCGCCGGTCGGTCAGCACGCCGCCTCCACGGGAACCGACGTGGCGACGTATCTGCGCGAGCGCCCGGGCATGAGCGCGTTTGCGCTGCGCGATGGCGTAGTCTATCACACGTACTCGACTTTCGCGCGCGGGCTCGACGGCCTCTGGGGCATGTACCAGTGGCTCGACCGCGCTCCGTTAGGCCGCAACGAGCACGGCGTCTGGCTGCGGCACCGCGACCGGTACGCTGTCCGTTAGACACATGGTAATGATGCCACTGCCGATGAAGGCGCTGATGACGGTCGCGATGATGGTGGGGATGATGGTGCCATCGGTCGCGCCCGCCATCTGCCGTTATCATCGCCATCTACGCGCGACGCGAACGCTGCACTCCGCCCAACGAACGATCCTCTTCGCCGCGGGCTACGCGAGCGTCTGGACTGCGGTTGGCCTCGCGCTCGTCGCGTGCAGCGCGGAGCTGTCGCCGATGGGAATGGGACGGCTCACGGAGCTGCCGTTCGCGCGGTGGTCCCCGGTGATCCTCTTGGCCGCCGGCGCTGTCCAGTGCTCGCGATGGAAGGCGAATCAGCTTCTTCGATGCCGGCAGGCGTGTATGACTGTGCCGCTCGTCCCGGCGCGCATCACCACGCCGTGCCGCGACGGCGTCACACTCGGCATTCACTGCACCCTGAGCTGCGCCGCGCCGATGGCAGTTCTGCTCGTTGGCGGTCTGATGAATGCGCGCATGATGCTGGCGATCACTGCGGCGATCACGGCCGAGCGTGTTGCGCCCGCCGGCATGCGCATCGCGCTCATGACGGGCGCACTCGCCCTGGTTGCGGGGTCGGTGATGTGCCTTCCGGTGTAGGCCGGCAGCGCGATCGGTTAGGCACCGCGGTTCGCGCAGGCGCCGCCCGTCCGGTTGATTCCCCCACTCGAAGCTGTCGAGCAGCGTGCGAGCGTACGCGCACCCGAAACCGGCCATTCATGGACCGGCCATAAACCGATGAGTCATGCCTCGCGCAAGGCAATCAACGGGTCCACTTTCGTTGCGCGCCGCGCCGGGAGGTAGCTGGCTAGAACGGCAATGGCAAATAAAAGCAGAGGTACGATCAGAAACACAGCCGGATCATGGGGGCGCACCCCATAGAGCAAACTTGCCATCACGGACGCAGAAAATGCAGAAATGACCAATCCGACAGCGACGCCCACGCCAGCAAGCACGACCCCCCTGCGTAAGAACATTCTCAGAATGTCTTCCCGCCGCGCGCCCAGGGCCATACGGATACCGATCTCGCGCGATCTTTGACCGACGATATACGCCAACAAGCCGTAAATTCCGATGGAGGCCAGAAGCACCGCCAGTCCAGCAAATCCGCCCACCAGATCGGCAGAAAAACGGCGTGAAGCCAGTGACCGATCGAGGACGTCGTTCATAGAAGCGACACCAAATACCGGCAAGCTGGGATCGATGCTCTGGATTTCATGTCGAATGTGTGGTTCGAGCGCGCGCGCGGGCAGAGACGTCCGCAATACCAGACTGAGCCGCCTGTTGGAGTCTTGATAGGTCGAAACGTAGATATGGGGTACGCCATCAATGTCGAGACCGTCGCTCTTGATGTCTTTGACGATACCCACGATGGTCGTCCATGGCTTGGTACGGTCTCGCGTGAACCGCACTCGGCGGCCGAGCGGATCGCGGTTTGGCCAATACTGATGAGCCGTGCTTTCATCAATGATGGCCACCAGCGGCTTGCCGTCTTCATCGTGCTCGGTGAATGAGCGGCCACGTAGGAGCGAGGCCTGTAACACCTTGAAATAATCGGGGCTTATTCGAATTCTCTCAGCGCGCAGATCCTGCAAGGACTCGTCCGGACTATCTTCAATCGCAAAGCCTTCATTCGTCACGCCACCGACCGCGTTAGGGTTGGTATTGGTGCTCGGTAGTGCTGAAGTGAGTGCGGCAAGTTCAACTCCCGGAAGCGTCTTCATGCGCCGGAGCAACTCACGCTCAAAGGTGGCTCTGTGAGGAACATCGAGATACGGATCGTTCGCGTCTTCGTTAGGACTCGGAAGCTGTATGTTTGCCGCCACAATTTGAGTCGGATTAAACCCTGGATTTTCCTGCAACAGATCCCACAGTGTACGCAGCAGCAAGCCGGCTCCAACCATGAGTATGACCGCGAATGCCAGTTCAGAAACGATGAGAACATCCCGCAATCGGCCGGTCTTCGTGCTGTAGCCGGACCCTCGAGCGCCTTCGCGAATGGCCGAGGAGAGGGCGACTCTTGCCGAATGAAATGCGGGGGCAAGTCCAAATACCAAGCCGGTGAGAATGGAAAGCAGCAGAGCGAACGCCAGCACCACCCAGTCGATTCGTACTTCGTTGAGCCGCGGAATGTCCGATGGCACGAAGCGCAGGATGAAACCCAACGTACCCACGGCGCCGGCGATTCCCGCAGCGCCGCCGATGAGCGACAGCAGCATGGACTCGGTCACCATCTGGCGCACCAAACGGCCGCGACTCGCCCCCAGCGATACCCGCACCGCCATCTCGTGTTGTCGCCCCGAAGCGCGCGCCAAGAGCAGATTGGCGATGTTCAACGATACGATGAAAACGATCAGGATGACCGCACCCAGCAACACGAGCAGCATGGGCCGAACATTTCCCACCAACGTTTCTTGCAATGGTTGAATCTCGATCGTCCATTGCGCCTGCGGTGGGTAATCGCCGGGAAAGGCGCGGCGTAATTCGGCAGCCATGGTAGTGAGCCGCGTCTGAGCTTGCGCCATCGTCACGCCAGGCTTCAGCCGTCCGATTCCATTTACTAGAAACCGGGTACTACGCATTGGCTTGGGAAAAGGATCGCCGATCATTCCGGCGGCGCCAAACACCTCCACGTCGCCGGAAACCGTCGGTCCAGGATGGCGAAATCCGGGCGGCAGAACCCCAATGATCGTAAAGGGATCATTGTCGAGCCGGAGGGTACGGCCGACAATGTGCGGATCGGCGCCGTAGGCTCGACGCCATAGGCCATCGCTGATCACGACCTCTGAAGCGAAACCAGGCGTAAAGTCCGGCGGACCAAACAACCGCCCAAGTTGCGGGGTCACGCCCAGCAGGGGAAAGTAGCTGAAACTGCCGTTGACCCCCTCGACGCGTTCCGGCGGTCCGTCGCCGATAACATCCTCGCTGCCTTCGAAGAGCGTGGTGACATCTTCAAATACGCCCGATCGCTTCTGCAGGTCCTCCAGTTCGGGCTCGGAAAACCGAACGTCCCGCAATCCGACGCCGGGCTCGTTAAAGAAGATTCGTACCAAACGATCGGGATCGCGGTAGGGCAGAGAACGCAGCAGCACGGCATCCACGATGCTGAAAATGGCCGTGTTCGCTCCCACGCCCAGAGCCAGCGTTAGGACAGCCACGATCGTGAGTGTGGGCTTCTTGACCAGCATGCGCAAACCGTAGCGAACATCCCGGCCAAGCTCCGACACAAACCGTGTCACCCAAATCTCCCGCGACTCTTCCTGGTGCGATCCCACGTTGCCAGAGCGGAGCACGAAATCTCTCCCGTGAATGGGGATGCCATCGCCGCCAATCGAGATTGCCGGACTGACTCCACGCTGTGGCGATGCTCGCTGTCGCGCAACGAACCTGGCGCCACACGCAGGATCTGGTCGCTGACCCGCAAGAAAAATCAAGAAAATGTCGATGGCGCGAGCGGTCGTTATGTTGGAAGCCCATGGCAACCGTGAACGCCGCTGCCGCGTCGGGCGTGGTCCGCCCTGCCTCGTCGGCTCGCCTTGGCTCGCAGGTGCTGATCGCGATGGGGGTCGCGATCGCCTGCACGGTGCTGCTCACACTCCTCATGACGGTGCAGCAGCGCTCTATGTCGATGGGTGACCAGACTCCGCGCATCCCGATCGCGAGCGTCTTCGTGCGTGGGTTGATTTTCTATTCACCCTGGGTCGTACTTGCTCCTGCGATCACCCTGCTCGGGTGGTATCAGCGTTTGGGCACCGGCAATCTCGTGTGGCGCGTACCCGTTTGGATCATGGCCGTCGGTATCGCCGGCCTCGTGGACCCGGTGATCATGACGGCGTTGACTCGACTGCTCGGCGTGCGCTCGGCCTCCGGGGCGCCGTCTGGCGCATCGTTTCTCTCTGCGGTGCGACTCCGATTCGCCCAGACGATCGCGCTCAACGCAGTCATGTTTCTGATCGCGGCGCTCCTGTATCACGCGCTCGTCTACTACAGCGCTTACCGCGATCGATCCCGGCGCGAGGCGGCGCTGGAGGTTGAGCTGGCCCGGTTCCGGCTGCACGTATTGCAACAGCAGCTGCAGCCCCACTTTCTGTTCAATGCGCTGCACACGATATCGGCGCTCATGAACGAAGACGTCGTGGCCGCGCGCCGCGTCCTGGCGCAACTGGGTGACCTGTTGCGCACGGCGCTGGACCGGATGGATGAGCAGGACATCGCGCTCGAGCAGGAGATCGACTTTCTGCGCGGCTACGTCGACATTCAGACCGCGCGCTTTGGAGACCGGTTGACCGTCGCGTGGGTGGTCGACGACGAGGCGCGCTCGATTCTGGTCCCGAATATGATCCTGCAGCCCTGTCTGGAGAATGCCATTCAGCACGGCATCGAACCGCTCGAGGGCGGCGGCAGCGTCACCGTCGCAGCACACGTCTCGGGCGCTTCGCTGCACATCGAGATTACCGACACCGGACAGGGCGCCGTGAGGAGCGGCCAGAACGGGCAGGTGGCCGGGCGCGGCTTGAAGAACGTTCGGGAGCGACTCGAGGCGCGGTACGGGGAGCGACAATCGTTCGAGGTCGGAAACGTTTCCGGTGGGGGCTTTCGCGTGCGCATCGTCCTTCCACGATGAGTCCGCGCTGCCGCGTGCTGGTTGTGGACGACGAAGCGCCGGCCAGGCGTCTGGCGCGATCACTGTTGGCCGAGATGGACGAGGTCGAGGTCATCGGCGATGCGGCGAGCGGCCAGGCGGCCGTCGAGGCGATCAGGCGGCTCCGGCCAGACATCGTGCTCCTCGACGTGCAGATGCCGGGCCTCGACGGTTTCGGTGTCGTCGCCGCCGTCGGTGTGCCGAGCATGCCCGCGGTCATCTTCGTGACGGCGTACGAGCGATATGCGCTGAGGGCGTTCGATGTGCACGCGGTCGACTATCTGCTCAAGCCCTTTGACAACGGACGGTTTCGAACGGCGATGAAACGAGCCATCGGCCGAGTCCGAAGCGGGCGATCGGCAGAACTTTCGGGGCGCCTCGAGACGCTGCTCAACCGGCTCGCCCGAGATCGTTCGCCAGATCGTATCCCCTTGAAGGTTGACGACCGGCACGTTCTGATCGACGCCGCCACGATCGACTGCATCGAAGTGTCGGACAAGGTCGTGATCGTGCAGACGGCCGAGCAGACATATCGTGTGCGGGAAACGCTGAACAGGATCGAGCAAAGGCTGCCGTCCGAGCAGTTCGTGCGGATCCATCGATCGGTGATAGTGAATATCACGCGCGTCAAGGAGATCCAACCGTGGTTTCAGGGTGACTACGTGCTGATCCTGAAGAACGGCAAGCGAGTGATGTCAGGTCGAGCCTATCGCGATGTCGTGCGGCGTTTCACCGGGCGGTCCGATTAGAGAGGGCGCAATAGGCCGAACCCTCCCCGCGCGGCTACCTCATGGCTACCGGTCGCGATCAACAGGCCGCTAAATCAAAGTGCGCCAACACCGGAAAAGCGATGCTGGAGCACTGATTACGTCGAGAGCGGGCGACCGGACTCGAACCGGCGACGTCCAGCTTGGGAAGCCGCGAGGTTACTACGCGAATTCGCCATATGCGCTCTGCGCAGTGACTTCCAGAGCGAGTGTAGCAGTCGCACCGGTCTAAAAGTGGATGGAGCAACTGCCGTGGGCACTGGTGGGCACGGGGATTGGCCTGGCGCGGGACCGTGTGAGATGCACCCCAACCCTTGAACCAACGCGGCTGTCTCATCGAACACCATCGTTCGACGGAAGTCGCCGGTACGTGTAGCAGCGCCCGCGACGTCAACAAAATCGGCAACCACCTCGGCACCCACTCGCCATGCGCCGTCTCGAACTCCCGTTCCGCACGCTGTTCAGAACCCCGCTCGTGACGATCGTCGCGATCCTGTCGCTCGGGCTGGGGATTGGCGCGAACGCGGGGATCTACTCCCTGTTCAACGAGATCTTGCTGGCGCCGCTGCCTGTTTCGCACCCCGACCGGCTGGTCAACTTCGCCAGTCCGGGCCCGCAAGTGATGTATTCCAACTGCGGCACGGCCGGGGACTGCAACGAGGTCTACGACTACCCGATGTTCCGCGACCTCGAGCGAGCAGCACCGAAGACGGCGTTCAGCGGGATCGCCGGCCACATGCCGTTCAACGTCAGTCTCGCCATGCCCGGGCAAACGCCGATCAGGCGCGATGGGATCCTGGTCTCGGGATCCTACTTCCCGGTGCTCGGCATTCAGCCGGCGCTCGGGCGCCTGTTTGCCCGTACGGATGATCAGCCCATCGAGGGGAACTACGTGGCGGTGCTGAGCTACGCCTTCTGGGAGAGCGCCCTCGGAGCGAATCCGGCGGTGCTCGGCAAACAGATCACGGTGAATGGCCAATCACTCACGATCGTCGGCGTCGCCCCGCGTGGGTTCAGCGGCACGACCCTCGGCGTGCGGCCGGACGTGTTCGTCCCGATCAGTATGGCCGGGCTCATGATCGACGGATGGAAGGGCGTCGAAACCGATCGCGACGAGCACTTCGTCTACATGTTCGGCCGCCTCGCGCCGGGCGCCACGATGGAGCAGGCTGCCGCGTCGCTCAACCCCACGTATCACGCGATCATCAACGACGTCGAGGCACCACGGATCAAAGGCATGGGCCCCGAGACCGCGGCACGATTCCGCGGCCAGATCATCGCGCTCACCGACGGGCGCAGAGGCCAGAGCTCGGCCATCACGGAGTCGCGGCTCCCGCTGACGCTCCTCTTCGCCGTCACGGGCATCGTGTTGCTGATCGCCTGCGCCAACATCGCCAATCTGCTGCTCGCGCGCGCGGCGAACCGCACCACGGAGATGGCGGTGCGGCTCTCGCTCGGCGCCACGCGATGGCAGCTCATCACGCAGGTCCTCACAGAGTCGGTGCTGCTCGCGGTGCTCGGCGGGGTCGCGAGCCTGGGTGTCGCGTACTGGACGCTGGGCGGAATCACCGCCCTGTTGTCGAGCGACGCTGCCCGCGCGTACGACTTTCACTTGAGCGCGCCGGTCTTCGTGTTCACCGCGGCCGTCTCGCTGACGACGGGTCTCCTTTTCGGGCTCGCACCCGCGCTCTCGAGCACGCGGGCCGACCTGGTGTCGGCGCTGCGCAACAACTCCGGGAAGCTCGCCGGCGATCGCGGCGCGGAGCGTTTCCGCGCGTCGCTCGTCACCGTCCAGATCGCGCTCTCGATGGCGCTCCTGATCGGGGCAGGGCTCTTCATCAAGAGCCTCCGGAACATCAGCCGTGTTGATCTCGGCATCGACATCGAGCACGTCGTGCAGTTCGGCATCTCGCCGGCGCGCAGCGGGTACGACAGCACCCGCACGGCCGCGCTATACGACCGCATCCAGCAGACGCTCGCGGCGCTTCCCGGCGTGCGAGGGGTGACGTCGTCCACCGTTCGGCTGCTCGGAGGCAACAACCGGGGGCGAACCGTGTCGGTCGAGGGATTCAGGAAGCTGCCCGACAGCGATGATGGCTCGCGCTACAGCAACGTGGGGCCGAACTATTTCCACGTGCTGGGCGTGCCGCTCCTGGCGGGGCGCGACTTCACCGCAGGGGACAGGATGGGTGCCGCGAGGGTCGCGATCGTGAACGAGGCGTTCGCGAAAAAGTTCAATCTTGGCCAGGATGCCGTCGGCAAGCACATGTCCGTGTATAATGATTCTTTAAACATCGAGATCGTGGGGCTGGCCAAAGATTCAAAATACGCGAAGGTGAAGGACAAGATTCCGCCGGTCTATTTCCTTCCGTTGGCGCAGTCGGAGTTCGAGGGCGAGAACACGTTCTACGTGCGAACGGCCTTGCCAGCGGACCAGAGCATGCGCGCGATCCGGTCGGCGATGAAGAGCATTGATCAGAGTCTGCCGCTCGAAGCGCTCGAGCCCCTGTCCCAGCAGGTGCGCGACAACGTCTATCTCGACCGCATGATCAGCGACCTGACCGTGGCGTTCGCGCTCCTCGCGACACTGCTCGCGGCGATCGGTCTGTACGGCGTGCTCGCATACTCGGTCGCCCAGCGGACGCGTGAGATCGGCGTGCGCATGGCGCTCGGCGCGGACGCTGGTTCGGTGCAAGGGCTCGTGCTGCGTCAGGTCGGCGTGATGACGTTGATCGGCGGGGCGATCGGAATCGCCGCGGCGCTGGGGCTGGGCCGGGCCGCGCAGTCGTTGCTGTACGGCCTCCAGGGAAACGATCCGGTGGTGATCGCGGCGGCAGCGGTGGCGCTCGCGATGGTCGCGTTCGCGGCGGGGTTCCTGCCAGCGCTCAAGGCATCGCGGGTGGATCCGATGCAGGCGCTGCGGTACGAGTGAAACGCGCCAGCGCCGATCATCTCACCTCGCTGTGCGTCTCCCTGTCGAATCCAAGTTCTTAGCTCTCGAGGCGAGTGCCAACCACAAAAACACGAAAAGCCGACCAGACTTGCCGGTCGGCCTTCGTAAGTTGCTGTTTCTCCGATGCTCCAGGAGCGGGCGACCGGACTCGAACCGGCGACGTCCAGCTTGGGAAGCTGGCATTCTACCAACTGAATTACGCCCGCGTACTGTCTTTCTCCCGAGCAACGTAGCTCCTGCCTGATTCCCGCTCAAGTCCAAGAAGGATGACAACGGGGAAACACTGGGGATGACAAAAAGTGATGGTTCGGGGGAAGTGTGGCGGCGCGAAGGGAAGCCGCCTTTGTCTTCAAACAGAAACCATTTATTCGTTAGGCAACGCATTACCCTTCGCGCAGAACGATCATCTTTGTCATCCCCGTCGTTTCCCTCTTGCCATCCTTTAGGCCGGATTGGGCCTACTGCGCGCGGGCCTGGAGGGGCTGTACCCGCGGCACTCGGCACAGCTCGCGAGCGTCTGACGAGCGCCGAGTCGCCGCGCCTCGCGCGCGCGACGAAGTACAGATCATTCACAACGGTCCCCTCGAACGACGAGGGGACCGCTCGTGCATCGGCCGCAAGGCCTGTGGCGCCTGATTTCGCACTCGGGTCCGAAAAACGCCTTCTGTAACGTCATCAGTTTGTCCGTGCGACCCCGCTGCAATCCGTCGAACCTTACAGAAAGATTACAACGCCGCGCGCCCGCAGCGCGTAGCAGCCTCGTATTACGGCCCGAACCGTTTTCGCTGCGATCGAGGTTCGGCATCACTCGCTTCCCGCTCTGAAAAGGATTCGCTGCATGCATAAGCTCGTCGCCGCCCTGTTCGCGCTTGCGACGCCGGTCGTCCTGCACGCTCAAGGCTCAGTCCACGGTACCGTGGTCGATAACCAAACCGGCGCACCGATCGCCGGCGCGAGCGTCACCGCGCCTGACACAACGGTACGCAGCCTGTCCGACGACCACGGCGCGTTCCGGCTCTCCTCGAGCACCTCCATCGAACACATCACCGTCTCGGCCGTCGGCTACGTGACAAAGGACGTCCCCGTCACGAATCCGTCGGTCGCGATGCACATACGATTGTCTGTCGCGCCTGTGAAGCTCGCCGGCGTCCAGGTGGTGGCGAACAGCCCCGCGCCATCGACTGCCGTGCTCACGCAGCACGACCTGGATCGGTCGAGCGGCCTGAGCCTCCAGAGCGCGATCAACACCGTGCCCGGCGTGTTCATGCAGACGCGCACGCCGTTTGGCGGCGCGCGCATCACGCTCCGCGGCTACTACCCGAGCACCAGCGGCAACAGCCCCAACGCCAACGGACTCGGCTACCAGGTTTTCCTGAACAACATCCCGATCACCGACGCCACGGGCACGACGGTGCTCGACGACATCGACTATTCGACGTTAGGCAGCGCCCTCGTCATCAAAGGGCCGGCGTCGAGCCTCTACAACAGCTACATCGGCGGCACCGTGCTGCTCGAGACCGCGCGACCGACGCCTAACGCAACGAGCGTCGGCGAGCAGGTGGTGAGCGGCACCGATGGGCTGGTGCGCACCAACACCTCGTTCGAGACCGCCAACGACGATGGCGACCTGTCGCTCAACTACGGCCACCAGACGTACGGTTCGTTCCGACCCCACAGCGGGTCCACCAAGGATTATTTCCGTGCCGCCGGCGACATGGTGGTGAGCACCTCGCAGACGTTGTCGGCGTACTTCTCGTACAACCGCTCGTTCGAGGAGCTCGCCGGGGAGATCGACAGCACGCCGTTCTACAGACGCGTGGCCGAGAGCAATCCCGCGTACCTGGCCAACAACTCGCACATCCGCGTCAACAGCGTCATTGCCGGCCTAACGGACCAGTACCGGCTGGGCGACCATTTCACCAACCAGACGACGGTGTTCGGCGTGGGCCGAAATTCCGGCCAGCCGTTCGCGCACGGTTTCACCGACGTCAACCAGTTCAATTTCGGCGCGCGCACGCAGTTCGGCTTCAGCGGACAGCTCGGCGCGAGCACCGGCGTGGGCGGCACGCTCGGCGCGTCGGTCGAGCAGTCGAACCTGACGTCCAACGGCGTGTTCATCATCCCGGCACCGCCCTTCCCCGAGCGGCCCACGGACCAGGAGAACAGCGCCACCGCCTCATCGATCTTCACCGAATGGAGCTTCGCGCTGCCGCAGGCCGTGACGATCACCGCGGGCGCGAGCCTCAACAGGAATCGGTTCAGCATCCGCAACCTGCTCAACGCGGGCACGCTGTTCGACACGACGCAGGTGCAGTCGCGGTCGTTCGACTGGGACTTCGACCCGCGCATCGCCGTGAGCAGGGAGATCCGCGGCACCGCGCTCGTGTACGCGAGTGTGAGCGGCGGCTACACGCCGCCCCTCCTGAGCAACGCCGTGGCCAGCGACGGCACCGTTGATTTGGGCCTCAAGCCCGAGCACGCCGTGCAGTACGAGGTGGGCACACAGGGCAACTTCCTCGACCAGCGCCTAACGGGACAGCTCTCGCTGTTCGACATCGAGAACACGGACAAGCTCGTGACCGAAACGGCGAACGCGGTGACCTTCACGACCAATGCCGGCAAGCAGCGCAACCGCGGCGTCGAGGTCTCGCTCAGCTACCTCGCGGTCAGCGACACGTCGCGCTCGATCTCGAGCGTGCGGCCGTGGGCGTCGTACGCCTTCACCGACGCCACGTACAGCAACTTCAAGAGCGACAACAACGACAACGCGCAGACCGTCGACTTTTCCGGCAACGACGTGCCGCGCGTGCCGCGCCACATGGTGAACGCGGGCGTCGACGTCGCCAGCAACACCGGCGTGTACGTCGGCGGCACGTACCAGTACGTGTCGAAGGTGCCGGTGACGTTCGACAACTCGACGTGGGTCCGCTCGTACGACCTGCTCGGCCTCAAGGTCGGGTACAAGACAAACGTGACGCACCACTGGCTGCTCGATCTCGCCGCGGGTGGTGACAACCTGGCCGGAAGCACGTACTATAGCTTCCTCTTCGTCGGCCCCAACTTCGCCTCGCTCGCGCAATCGCAGGACGGCGGACGCGGAGACGGATACATCATTCCCGCGCCGTACACGGCGCAGTTCTACGGCACCATTAGCCTGCGATACGTGTTCTGATCGA
Source organism: Gemmatimonadaceae bacterium (assembly GCA_025927495.1). GTDB lineage: Bacteria > Gemmatimonadota > Gemmatimonadetes > Gemmatimonadales > Gemmatimonadaceae > JADGGM01. The sequence goes on along the minus strand of JAICLH010000088.1, from coordinate 634 downwards.
GCGGCTGCGCGCACGCAAGGAATGGAAATTCTTCGGGGTACTTCCGAAGGCGGATAGGCCACTCGCCACGGCGTGGTGGGTGGCCGTGGCGTTACGCGGCGCGCTGCCGGCGGTGTTTGCGATCGCGATGGGCGTGTTGGTGGGGGCCGTCCAACAGGGGCGGCCCCTCATCGTCCCTCTCGCCTTCGCCGGCCTCGTGTTCATCGTGCTGCAAGTGCTCGCGCCCATCCATCAAGCGCTGAGCGCGAATCTGGGCGACCGCACCGCGGCGTGGCTGTACGATCGCCTAACGGAGGCATGCCTGCGGCCGCCGGGCATGGGTCATCTCGAGAATCCGGAGCTGGCGAGCGATCTCGTGGTCGCGCGCGACTTCGATCTCGGAATCACCGGCCCGCCGCTCTACATCGACATGGACTTCATCGCCGGCGGCCTGGTCGAGATGATCGGCGGGTTCGCGTGCGCGGTGGTGCTGTTCGGATATTCGTGGTGGGCGCCGATCGTCCTCGCCGGCGCGTGGGTGTTCACGCACTGGTTCCTCCGCGAGAGCGGCGTGTGGTTCGATCGGAACACCGAGCCCGTGCGCGCCGCGCGGCGGGACGCCGAATACGCTTATCGGCTGGCGGTGGATCCGGCG
>JAICLH010000154.1 GCA_025927495.1 Gemmatimonadaceae bacterium | reverse complement strand
TACGATGCCAAAGGCCTCCTCAAGAGCGCGGTTCGCGATGAGAATCCGGTGGTCGTGCTCGAGGGTGAGATGCTCTACAACACCAAGGGCGAGGTGCCGGCCGAGGAGTATCTCATTCCGTTAGGCAAAGCCGCGCTCAAGCGTGAAGGCGACCATTGCTCCATCATCACGCACGGCAAGATGATTCTCGTCGCGCTGCAGGCGGCCGACCAGTTGGCCAAGGACGGCATCCGCGTCGACGTGCTCGATCTGCTCAGCCTCCGGCCGATGGATGTCGAGGCGATCGCGACGACGGTCCGCAAAACGAATCGCGCCGTGGTGCTCGAGGAGGGATGGGAGCTCGCCGGGATCGGCGCACAGGTGGTCGATTACATTCAGCGCGAATGCTTCGACGACCTCGATGCGCCGGTGGTTCGCGTGCATCAGACGGATGTGCCGATGCCATACGCCAAGAACCTGGAGCGCGCGGCCAAACCCGACCTCCCCAAGACGATCGCGGCGGTGAAAAAAGTCATGTATCTCGAGCAGTGATGGCGTTGCGACTCAAGCGCAGGGTGTGACATGGCAACGAAGGTGGTGATGGAAGCACTCTCGCCCACGATGGAAGAAGGGCGCTTGGTGAAGTGGGTGAAGAACGAGGGCGACACCGTCGCGAAGGGCGACGTGCTGGCCGAAATCGAGACCGACAAAGCGGTGATGGAACTGGTCGCGCGCGGCGACGGCGTGTTGCGCAAGCGTGTGCTCGCGGAGGGCCAGACCGCTCCCGTTGGGCAGCTCGTTGGGGTCATCGGAACGGCGGACGAGGACATCGGTGCGATTCTGTCGAGTGCGCCCGCTGCTGCCGCACCCGCGGGGAGCGCCGGCGCGGAGCCGGCGCCAGCTCAGCCGGCGCAATCGTCCTCGCAACCAGCGTCGCAACCAGCGTCGCAACCGGCCGCGGCGTCGCCCGCGCCCAGCGCGCCCGCGCCGTCGACACCAGCGCCAGCGTTAGGCGGACAGCGGCCCGCCGAGCCAGCGGCTCCTGCGCCCGCCTCGCCCGCACCACACGAGAACGGCGGCCGGCCGCGCTCCTCGCCGCTGGCACGACGCCTCGCCTCCGATCGCGGACTGGACCTCGGCCGCGTGCACGGCAGCGGGCCCGGCGGCCGCATCATCAAGCGCGACATCGAAGCCGCCATCACGGCCGGACCGGCGGCGGCGCCGGCGCCGCGTGCAGCGGCCGCCGGTGACTACACCGACGTGCCGCTCACACAGATCCGCAAGACCATCGCCCGACGCCTAACGGAATCGATCGGCCCCATCCCGACGTTCTACCTCACGATGGAAGCCGACCTCACGCGCACAGCCGAGCTGCGCGAGGCGATGACCGAGGCGGGCAGCGACTTCAAGGTGTCGTTCAACGACATCATCCTCAAAGCGGTCGCCACCGCGCTCGCCCGGCACCCGGAAGTCAACGCCCACTGGTTAGGCGATCGCGTCCGCCAGTTCAACCGCGTCCACCTCGGCATGGCTGTCGCCATCGAGGACGGCCTCATCACCCCCGTGCTCTTCGACGCCGATCGCAAGGGACTCGGGCAGCTGTCGCACGAAGCCCGCGAGCTCGCGGGCCAGGCGCGAGAGCGCAAACTCACGCCCGAGCAGTACACGGGCTCGACGTTCTCGGTCTCCAACCTCGGCATGTTCGGCATCGATCAGTTCACCGCGATCATCAACCCGCCCGAGTCGGGCATCATTGCCGTCGGCCAAGTCGAAGACAAACCGGTCGTCGTCGATGGCGCGGTCGTCGTCCGCAAGCGCGCACGCTTCACCATGAGCTGCGATCATCGCGTGATCGACGGCGCCACCGGCGCGCGCTTCCTGCAAGACCTGCGGCGCATGCTCCAGAACCCGTTGATGATCGTTTACTGAGCCGGCATCTACTTTTCGCACAACCCTCGACCTTCCACTACTCATGACTTCGTACGACGTGATCTTCATCGGCGGCGGCCCCGCCGGATACGTGGGCGCGATCCGCTGCGCCCAACTTGGGCTCTCCACCGCGATGGTCGAGCGCGAGGGCTTGGGCGGCACGTGCGTGCTCTGGGGCTGCATCCCCGCCAAGGCGCTGCTCGAGAGCGCGTCGCGCGCCGTGCACGTCCAGCACGGCGAGGCGGTCGGCGTGGCGGGGGGCGACGTGAAGCTCGACTACGGCGTCGCGATGAAACGTTCGCGCGCGGTGAGCCAACAGAATTCCAAGGGCGTCGAGTTCCTGTTCAAGAAGCACAAGATCACGTGGATCAAGGGCACGGGACGCATCGCCGGCAAGAAGAGCGTCGCCGTCAAGAACGCCGAGGGCAAAGAGGAGACGCACGAGGCCAAGAAGGCGATCGTCATCTCGACGGGATCCCGCGTGCGCGGGCTGCCACAGGTTGGTCTCGAGCTGAACAAGACGACTGTCCTGTCGTCCGACGAAGTGCTCGTGCTCGAGCGCGCGCCGAAAACGATGGCGGTGATCGGTGCCGGCGCCGTGGGTTGCGAGTTCGCCGACGTCTTTTCGGCGTTCGGCACACAGGTCACGCTCATCGAAGTGCTGCCGACACTGCTCCCCCTCGAGGACGCCGAGGTCTCCGCCGAGCTCGTGCGCAGCTTCAAAAAGCGCAAGATCGATGTCGTGACCGGCGCCAAGATCGGCTCGGCCAAAGTGGGCAAGGATTCCGTGACGCTCACGATCGACGTGAAGGGCGAGAGCAAGACGCTCACCGTCGAAAAGGTGTTGGTCGCCGCCGGACGCGCGCCTAACGTCGAGGACATCGGCCTCAAGGAAGCCGGCGTGCAGCTCACGGAGCGCGGCTTCATCAAGATCGACGCGCGCATGGCCACGACCGCCGCGGGGCTCTACGCCGTCGGCGACGTGGCCGGTCCGCCGATGCTCGCGCACAAAGGGTCGCGCGAGGGCATCGTGTTCGCCGAAACGCTCGCCGGGCTGCCGCACGTGCAGCCCGTACCGTACGGCAATGTGCCGAACGCGACGTACTGCCACCCCGAGGTGGCCTCGGTCGGTTCCACCGAGCAGCAGCTCAAGGACAGGAACATCGCCTACAAGGTGGGCAAGTTTCCGTTCTCGGCCAACGGACGCGCGCGCACGTCGGGCGACACGGAGGGCTTCGTGAAGATTCTCGCCGACCCCAAGTACGGCGAAATCCTCGGCGCGCACATCATCGGTGCGCACGCCACCGAGTTGATTCACGAGCTCGTGGTGGCGCGCGAGAACGAGCTCACCATCGAGGAAGTGGATCTGGCCATCCACGCGCACCCCACGCTGTCCGAGGCTATCGCCGAGGCGACGTTGGATGCGATGGGCCGCGTGATCCACGCCTAACGACAGGCGGCTCGGCATGTCGCGACTCGACGTCGTCAACCTGGGACTCCGATCCTATGGCGAGATCCTGGAACTGCAGCGCGCCGTGGCGCGCGCGCGCATCGCCGGCGATGCCGAGCACGATCTGCTGCTGCTGGTCGAGCACCATCCGGTGGTCACACTCGGCCGCACGGCGAAGGCGGCCAATCTCGTGGCCACACCCGAGCTGCTCGCCGCCCGCGGCGTCGAGCGCTTCGAGGTCGAGCGCGGCGGCGATGTCACATTCCATGGCCCCGGCCAGCTCGTGGGCTACCCGATCATCGATCTCGCGGGCCACACGAAGGACCTCCACTGGTACCTGCGGCAGCTCGAGGCGGCGCTCATCGACGCCCTCGGCGCGTGGCAGATTCCCGCCGAACGCAACCAGGGCCTAACGGGAGTCTGGACCCACGGCCGCAAGATCGCGTCGATCGGCGTGCACGCGCGCGAGTGGGTCACCTGGCACGGATTCGCGCTCAACGTGTCGGTCGACCTGTCGTACTTCGATCTCATGGTGCCGTGCGGCATCAGCGGCGTCGTGATGACGTCCATGGAGCGCGAGACCGCACGACGCATCCCACTCGCCGATGTCTCGACCGCCGTCGCCCACTCGCTCGGCGACGTATTCGATCTCGACGTACACGGGGTTGCCGAGGAGACACTACTCCACGGCTCCTCCGCGCCGCGCTGAGGTACGGACGCAGCGCGGACGTTAGAAACGTGAGCCCAGCGCCCGCTCTCAGTGCGCCGCACCACGCCTGAGAGCCGAGCCAATCCGGCAGCGTCAGGCATTGCCCGCTCTCATATATTGCTACATGTCCTCCGACACCCTGCCGGCCGTCGACGCGATCCCGCGCGATCGCAATCGCGTTCCGCCACGGCAGGCGGTCACCAAAAAGTGGCCTGTGCTGCACTACGGCGATGTCCCGGACGTGGACCTCGCCACGTGGCGCTTCGACGTATCGGGGGCGGTCGAGCACCCGTTTTCGCTCTCGTACGATGAGCTGCTCGCGCTCCCGCATCAGGAAACGACCTGCGACATCCATTGCGTCACGCGGTGGAGTCGTCTCGACAACCGCTTCGAAGGCATCCCGGTGCAAGCGCTATTGCGCCGTGCGCAGCCCAAACGCGAAGCGACGTACGTGCTGGTGCACGCCGAACAGGGCTACACCACAAACCTTCCGCTGTCAGATTTCGACCGCCCCGAAAACCTGCTTGCATTCCGCCACGACGGCGTTGACCTGACGCCCGAACACGGCTGGCCCCTTCGCTTGCTCGTGCCGCACTTGTATTTCTGGAAGAGCGCGAAATGGGTGCGCGCATTCGAGCTGCTCGACTTCGACATGCCCGGATTCTGGGAGCAGAACGGCTACCACATGCGCGGCGACCCATGGCGCGAGGAGCGGTACGGCAGCATGTATGTGGACCAGGTTGCAATCAATCGGTACAGGAACAGCTCCAAGAAGTAGGTATCAAACCGGAAACCGACCTCTCATCCGGCCTCAGTGTCTCTCGAGCCCCATCAACAACCGCTGAATGCTGCGCAGCTGGCCGCCGCCCAACACGGCGACGGCCCGCTCCTGATCATCGCCGGAGCCGGCACCGGGAAAACGCGCACGCTGGTGCACCGCGTGGCGCACCTCATGGCAAGCGGCGTTAGGCCGCACCGCATCCTCCTGCTCACGTTCACGCGCCGCGCCGCGCAGGAAATGCTCGAGCGGGCCGTCCGCCTCGTCGGCGGCGCCACGGGACGCGTGCACGGCGGCACCTTCCACGCCACCGCGCATCGCCTGCTCCGCGCGTACGGCGACGCCGCCGGCATCGCGAAGGACTTCACCATCCTCGACCAGGGCGACGCCGTCGACCTCATGGGCATCGCGCGCGCCCGGTTAGGCTTTGGCCAGCGCGCGTCGCGATTCCCGAAGAAGGAAACGCTGCACCACGTGTACTCGCGCCACATCAACACCGACATTCCCGTGGATGACGTGCTGCGCGACGAATTCCCCCAGTTCGCCGACGACGCCCCCGACGTGCGCCGAGTGTTCGCCAACTACATAGCGCGCAAGGAAGAGCGCAACCTGGTCGACTACGACGATCTGCTCCTCTTCTGGGCCGGCATGCTCGAGGGCTCGCCCGAGCTCGCGGCGCGCATCGCCGGTCTCTACGACCATGTGCTCGTCGACGAGTACCAGGACACGAACCTGCTCCAGGCGCGCATCCTCCGCGGTATGTGCCGCACACACCGCAACATCACCGTGGTCGGCGACGACGCGCAGAGCATCTACGCGTTCCGCGGTGCGAATATCCGCAACATTCTCGACTTTCCGACACAATTCACCGGCGCGACGATCGTCACGCTCGAAACGAACTACCGGTCATCGCAGCCCATTCTCGACGTCACCAACACCGTGATCTCGCGCGCGCGGGAACGCTACACGAAAAACCTGCGCACCGATCGCACGGGCGGCGATCTCCCCGCGCTGGTCACCGCGCGCGACGAGCACGACCAAACCCGATGGGTGGTGGACCGCGTGCTCGAGCTCCACGAAGGCGGCACGCCGCTGCGCGAGATGGCAGTGCTTTTCCGCGCCGGCTATATGTCCGCCGACCTCGAGATCGAGCTCACGAATCGCAAGATCCCCTTCGAGAAATGGGGCGGCCTCAAGTTCCTCGAGGCCGCGCACGTGAAGGACGTGCTCGCGTTCCTCCGGTTAGTCGAGAATCCGCGCGACGAAGTGAGCTGGTATCGCGTGCTCTTGCTGCTGCCGGGCATTGGCGAAGCCACGGCGCGGGCGGCTGTCGAGCGCATCGCCGCTGAGGCGTGGGATCCACGCGTACTGGCGGAATGCACGCCGCCGCCGCGGGCGCGTGCCGCGCACGAGTCGCTCGTCAAGCTGGTCAATGCGTTAGGCGAATCGGGCCGGAGCACACAGCCCGTGTCCGGCGAGATCGCGATGGTGCGCCGCTTGTACGACGACATCTTGCGCGAGCGATACGACAACGTCGAGCCGCGCCTCGCCGATCTCGATCAGCTCGAGGTGATCGCCGGCAACTTCCCGTCGCGCGCCGTGTTCCTGAGCGAGCTCGCGCTCGAGCCGCCGGCCGGCACGCAGGACCTGGCCGGCCCGGACGATCGCGTGGACGACGCCCTCATCCTGAGCACAGCCCACAGCGCCAAGGGTCGCGAATGGGACGCCGTATTCATCATCTGGGCGGTGGACGGCTGGTTTCCATCGTCGCGCGCCCTCCGCGACGACGACGAAGCAGAAGAAGAGCGACGGCTGATGTACGTGGCCATGACGCGCGCTCGGCACCATCTCGCCGTCGTGCACCCGCTCAACACGTACGGCTCGCGCTGGGGCTCGGAGTACACCATCGACCAGCTGTCGCGATTCATCGACGGCGGCGTCCGCGAGCGCATGCGCCGCACGGCCGCCGCCCCGGCCGAGACGCCGCCTGCGCCCAACGCAACGGCGCCCGTCGGCGGCCCGCCGCTCGACCTGCGCGCGCTGGTGCGCGGCCGCTTCGGCGCCGCCGTGCCTAACGAACCGCCGGGTCGCCCGACGTCCTAGGCCCCGGCCGGGCGGCGAGCCAGTCGCGCACCGCGCCGTACGGATCCTTCGGACGTGACTTGGCCATCGCGATGATCGCGGGCACCGCGCGCCGCAGATCGCCGCCTTCCCGATCGAGCACACCGTCGAACAGATCGAGTCCCGTCCGATACACCCGCCGCGACAACACGACCGCGTTGTTGAGCACGAGCCGCACGCGCACGCCCGGTGGGATCCCGGGCAGGCGCGGCAGCACGTCCTGAAAGAAATGCAGGCGCGCGCGCGCAAACACCGTGTCGCGCGCGGCGAGCCGCCGCCGCTCGCTCGCCGGATGCGCCTTGAACGCCGAGTCCAATGCGTCGAACACGCCCTCCCAGAAGGCGCCTAACGCACGGTCGCGCGCCCAATCCTGGTCGCTCACGCGCAGGTGCAGCGTGTCGCCGCGTGCCGCGAAGAAGCGCATCGCGCCGTGCGCGCCGACGAAGTTCGCAAACGACTCGTTGAACACAGCCTGGCCCGGCGCATAAAACGTGTTGTGCGTCAGCTCGTGGATCACGGTGTTCGCCAGACTCGCGGTGTCCTCGTGCAGCGTGCTCGACACCACCGGATCCTCGAACCACCCGAGCGTACTGAACGCCGACGCCGGCCGCACGTAGGTGTCCAGTCCTTGCGACTCGAGTGACTCCGCTTCGTCGAGCGCGCCGCGCATCGTGAAGTAGCCCTTGTACGGCACGCGCCCCACGATCGGGAACCACCACGTGTAGGGCCGCAACCGGTCGCGGTACGCCGCGCCGACCACCAGGACGAGCGTGTCCGAGTCGAGCTTGCTGTACGTCGTGAAGCTCTCGTCGGCGTCGAGGTGGAGCGAGTCGGCCGCGAACGTCCGCGCGTCCAACACCAGCTCGAGCTTGGCACGCGTATTGGGATCCGTCTTGGGCGACGCGACCAGCTCGCGGATCGAACGCCGCCTCGCCAGGATCTTCCCCTCTTCCCACGCCGCCTGCGCGAGGTATCGCCCTATGGGCGTGATGACCAGAAAGGCCACCACGAGCACCACGATGGCGAGCAGCGTCCGCCGAACAATGCGTGCGGGAAATCTCACGAGGTGCAGGCCGCCCAAAGGACCCTGGAGCCGGCGCGTCGCAAATCAATGCTGACGGAGCACGTTGCGAAAACGGGATCGCATCCGCGTGGAATCGAACCGGCGCTCGCGCAAAGCTAGTGGGCGGACACACGCCGGACAAAGCCGGACGTCGCACGCCTGCGGATTCGCCAGAGCGACACTCGGCGGCTATGTTACGATGACGTGCACGCGCCTCGTTCCATGCCCGCGCGAGCGCCGCCCGTCGACGCCACCAGCCCACACCCGATGTCCTTCGTCCATCTGCACTGTCACTCCGAGTATTCGCTGCTCGACGGCGCCAATCGGATCGACGACCTCATCGCGCGGGCGCTGGAGTTCGAGCAGCCCGCGCTTGCCATTACCGACCACGGGAACCTCCACGCGGCGTTCGAGTTCCAGGAGAAAGCCAAGAAGGCGGCGCTCCGCCCGATCATCGGCATGGAAGCGTACGTCGCGCCCGGCGACCGGCGCGAACGCACGCGTCCGCGGCCCGGCGCAAAGCCCTACTTCCATCTCATCATCCTCGCCGAGAACGAGACCGGATACCGCAATCTCGTCAAGCTGTCGTCGCTCGCCTACACCGAAGGCTTCTACAGCAAGCCGCGCGTCGATCGCGAGCTGCTCGCGCGCTATCGCGAGGGACTCGTCGTGTCATCGGCGTGCCTGGCGGGCGAGATCGCGACGCACCTCATGGACGACCGCTACGACGACGCGAAAGCCGCCGCACTCTGGTACGCCGACGTGTTCGACGGCCGGTACTACCTCGAAGTGCAGGCCCACGATGCGGGCGGCCTGCAGTCCAGGCTCAACGCCCAGGTGTTCAAGCTCGCCGCGGACACCGGTCTGCCGGTGATCGCCACCAACGATGCGCACTTTCTGCGGCGGTCGGACCACGACGCCCACGATGTCCTGCTCTGCATTGGGTTAGGCAAGGATCTCGAGGCGCCGGACCGGCTGCGCTACGACGACGGCCTCTATTTCAAGAACGCCGACGAGATCGCCGCGCACTTCCCGGATCACCCCGAGGTGCTCGAGAACACGCTGCGCATCGCGGACCGCGTGCACATCGAGCTGGACAAGCGATACCACGTCCCGTCGTTCCCGTTGCCTAACGGAGTGGCCACCGAGAACGACCTGCTCGTTAGGCTGGCCGAATCGGGCGCGCGCGAGCGCTACGGCGACCCGCTACCCGACACCGTGCGCCAACGTCTCGACTACGAGCTCGGCGTCATCACGGCCACGGGGTACGCCGGGTACTTCCTCATCGTCGCCGACTTCATCGCGGCTGCGCGCGAGCGCGGCATTCCCGTTGGGCCGGGCCGCGGTTCGGC